>JASHPF010000306.1 GCA_030038295.1 Streptosporangiaceae bacterium | reverse complement strand
CGCTTCCCGGCCACGTCGGTCAGGCCTACCAGCCCGAGAACCTCCGCTACCCGGCGCCGCGGCAGGTTGTTCGACTCGGCCAGGCACAGCAGGTGGTGGTAAGCGCTCCGGCCCCCGTGCAGGGCCTTCGCGTCCAGCAGGGCGCCGACCTGGCGCATCGGCTGGCCTGCCTGCTCGAACGGCTTCCCGTTGACGGTGACCTGGCCGGCCGTGGGCCGGTCCAGGCCAAGGATCAGCCGCATCGTCGTGGTCTTCCCGGCGCCGTTCGGGCCGAGGAATCCGGTGATCTTGCCAGGCGTCACGCTGAACGACAAGTTGTCGACCGCCAGCGTGTCCCCGTACCGCTTGGTGAGGCCCCGTGCCTCGATCATCTCCGTCAGTCCCCTCAGCGGACACGTGCCAGCCGTGCTGGCTGGCGATATCAGTGTCGCGGGCAAACGCGATAGCTCGCGTCGGCCCCAGGGCTGATCTCGGTCACCCCTCAGGGTGATGTCAGCGCGGCTCGCCGATCGCCGCGAGGACGACCTCGGCCGCCCGACGCTGGTCCTCCGGGCTGCCGGGCGGGGGTCCCGCCGACCACGCGGCACCGCATAGCGCCCGCAGGCCGTCGATCCAGTCGCCGGTCCCGCTGACTGCCAGCCACGCCTCGCCGGATCCCCCGGCCGCCGTCCAGCCGCCGCAGCGTACCCGGCCGTCGGTGGCCGAGACCTCCGGATGACTCGTGTTCAGGCCGGCCAGGTCGGCCGCGATGTAGCTAGGCCGGTGTGCCGGGGAGGCGAGCAGCAGGTCCGGCGGCCGGGTCACGCCGGTCAGCACGAGCAGGCTGTCCGCGCCGCCGCGGACCGCGCCCTCGATGTCGGTGTCCAGCCGGTCGCCGACCACGAGCGGGCGCTTCGCCCCTACCCGCTCGACGGACTCGCGGTGCAGCGGCGGCTCGGGCTTCCCCGCCACCACGGGCTGCCGGCCGGTCGCGTGGATCAGCACCTGGGCCAGCGAGCCGTTCCCCGGCTGCGGGCCGCGCGGGGTGGGCAGCGTCGGGTCGGCGTTCGACAGCACGTACCAGGCGCCGGCGTTGATGGCGATGGCTGCCTCGGCGAGCAGGCCGTAGTCGACGTGCGGCGCGTAGCCCTGGACGACCGCGAGCGGCCCCACGGCCGCCGAGGTCACCGGCCGCAGGCCCCGCTCGCGCACCGCGAGGCGCAGCCCGGCGCCGCCGACGACCAGCACCGGGGAGCCTGGCGGCAGCCGGTCGGCGAGCAGGTGCCCGGCCGCCTGCGCCGAGGTCACGATGTCGGTCGCGGTCGCCGGGATGCCCATCGCAGCAAGCTGCGCGGCGATGGCGTGCGGGGTCCGGGACGCGTTGTTCGTCACGTAAGCGAGCTTCATCCCATGACGGGCCGCCACCGCGAGCGCGTCCGCCGCGCCGGGGATCGGCGTGCCGCCCAGGTACACGACCCCGTCCAGGTCCAGCAGCGCGGCGTCGTAGTAATCGCTGAGCGGGCCGGCGCAGGCCTGTGGCGCGGTGCGCGGGGCGCGGCCGGGCGCGCCCGGGTCAGCCGTGTCGAGCCCGGCCGCCCCGGTCACTCGGCAGTCCCGGTCACTCGGCAGTCCCCCGCGGCGGCTGGCGACGAGCCCGCAGCGTAGCCCGGACGTTGTGCAGGGCATCGGTGTAGTGACGCAGGTTGGGCCGCATGGCCGCCGCCAGGGCGAGGTGCTCGGCGGCTCCGCTCTGATCGCCGGTGCGGGACAGGGCCAGGCCGAGCCCGAACTGCGCGTAGTCGTCGCTCGGGCTGGCCTCGACGATGAGCCGGAAGTTGCCCGCAGCGGCCGCGTACTGGCCGGCGTCGAACTGGGCTCTGGCCAGCGCCTCGAGGATGCTTCGCGACCGGGGCTCGGCCGCCGCGGCCCGCTGCAGGAGCTGGGCCGCAGCCGCCGGGCTGCCGCGGCCGAGCAGGTCAAGGCCCCGCTGATAGAGCTGGTGGGTGTCGGCGGTCTGCGCAGGCTGGTCCGGTTCTGCTGGCGAAGGTGGCTGCGGGTCGGCGGGCTGTTCGCGCGGATTCTCCGGGCGGGAATCAGGCCCGCCCGCCGGTCCTTCTGACATACGTGCCAACCCTTCCATCCGTCGAGGCCTCGCCGCAGCAGCCGCCGCGACTGGTGCTCGCGCCCTTCCGCGGCGTGCGGTACGCCGAGGACCGGGTAAGCGGGCTCGCGCGGGTAACTTCCCCACCGTACGACGTGATCGCTGCCGATAACGAGACCCGGCTGATGGCCGCCGATCCGCACAACGTGGTCAGGCTCATCCTGCCCCGGCATCCCGCCGGCCGGCCGGGTAGCCCCTACCAGGACGCCGCCGCCGACCTCGCGCGCTGGCTGGCGGACGGGATCCTGGTCGCGGACCCGGTGCCCGCGCTGTATGTGTACGAGCAGGCCGCGGCCGGGCCGGTGGTGCTCCAGCGAGGGCTGATCGGCGCCCTAGGGCTGGTGCCGTACGCGGCCGGGGTCGTGCAGCCGCACGAGAACGTCATGCCAGGACCGGTGGCCGGGCGCCGCCACCTCATGGAGGCCACCCAGGCGAACCTCGAGCCGATCTTTCTCCTCTATCAGAACGGGAACGGGGTGGCCACGGGGCTGGTCGACTCCGTCGCGGACGGCCGCCCGCCACTCGCCGAGGCCACCACGACAGACGGCCTGCGCCACCGGCTCTGGGCGATCACCGACCCGGCCGAGCTCGCCGCCATCGCGGCCGACCTCGCGCCGCGGACCGCGCTGATCGCCGACGGTCACCACCGGTACGCCGCCTACCTCGAGGTGCAGCGGGACCTGCGGGACGGCGGGGCCGGGCCAGGGCCGTGGGATAGCGGGCTCGCGCTGCTCGTGGACTCGGCCGCCTACCCGCCGCAGGTCGGGGCCATCCACCGGGTCGTCTACGGGCTGGTGCCGGAGACGGCCGCGCGGCTGGCGTCCGCCGCGTTCCACGTGCGCGAGCTGCCGGGCGGTGCGGCCGACGTGCCGGGCGCCCTGGCCCAGCTGGCCGGGGCGTGCGGCTGCGGGCCGGCCTTCGTGCTGGCCGGGCGGCGGCGGGCGTGGCTGCTCAGCGACGCGGACCCGGCGCTGCTGCGCACGGCCGTGCCAGATCAGCCGGCCGAGCTGTGGCAGCGGGTCGGCGGCACGGTGATGTCCGACCTGCTGTTCGCGCGGCTGTGGGGGATCGCCGATGACGAGCGGAGCGTCCGCGCCTGCTACGACCCGGCAGAGGCGGTCGCGGCGACCGACGCCGCCTCCGGCGGCCCGGACGGCGCTGGCGGCTCGGCCGGCCCCGGTGGCCTGGGCGCGAGCACCGCGGTGCTCTGCTGCCCCATGTCGGCGGCGCAGGTGTACCAGGTCGCCGCGCTAGGGCGGCGAGTACCGCGGAAGTCGACCTCGTTCGGTCCCAAGCCGCGGACGGGCCTGGTGATGCGCTTGTTCGCCGAGGGCTGAACCGACTGAGTGGCGCCGGGCGCCGCCCGAAGCCGCGCGACTGCGCCAGCCACGACTCTCCCAGGTCCTGGCTGACGCTCTGGCGCCCTTGAGCCTGGCCGCCGGGCGCGGCGGGCGAGCTCCGGCGGCCTAGTCGCGGCCGCTCAGGTAGTCCGCGATGATCTCGTGCGCGCGGCGGCGGCCGAAGACGGGGCCGTGCCCGGCGTAGACCGTTTGCAGCGGCAGGTCCGCGAGGCGGCGCAGGCTAGCGGCGAAATCGGCCGGGCTGGACCGCGGCAGCTGATCGAGCAGCGGCTCGCCGTCGACCAGCACGTCGCCCGACACCAGCGTCTGCGACCGAGCGTCCCAGAGGCAGATGCTGCCGGGCGAATGGCCGGGCGTGTGCAGCACCGTGAGGCTGCGGTCGCCGAGGTCGATGGCGTCGCCGTCGGTCAGCCAGCGCGTGATGCCAACCGGCCGGGTGCGGAATCCGGCCAGGTCGAAGGCCGGGTCGGGGACTGCGTCGATGAGCAGGTCGGGCACTGGCTCGCCGGCCGCCTCGAACTCGTCGAGCAGCGCCACGGGGTAGGTCGCGGCGCGCAGCGTGACGTAGTCAGCGGCGGTCTCCAGCACCTCGCCGTCGTCGTGATGCGCGGCCCGCTCCGCGAACTCCCCCAGCCCGCCGAAGTGATCGAAGTGCGCGTGCGTGGCCACGGCGATCACGGGCCGGTCCAGCAGGGCGGCCAGCTCGCCGGCCAGCGCGCCGACGCCGAGGCCGGTGTCCACCAGCAGGTGGGCGGTGCGGCCGCGGATCAGCCAGGCGTTGGACCGGACGTAGGCGTGCACGTGCGGCTCGGTTACGTGGTAGATCCCGTCGGTCACCTCGGTGACGTCGAACCAGCGATCGGCCACCGGCAGCGATCCGTCCCGCGCGGCGTCGGCCATGCCAGCCTCCTGATGATCCGGGCACCAGCTGGCATTATGTCCTGCGCATGGCCGACCGGACCGACGCCAGCGCGTCAGGTCGGTGCGTCGCCGCCGCGGGCAGCCGCGCGGGCCGTCGTCTCGCCCCAGCAGCGGCCGACAAAGGACCCGAACTCCGCGACCGCGCGGTCAGACTCGGGCAGGAAGTCAAACAGGACGAACGAGTGCACGCTGTCCTCGACCGGCGTCAGCGTGACCGGGACTCCCGCGGCACGGGCGCGGTCGGCCAGCCGCTGCGCGCTGCCGGATAGCGCTTCAGCCGCGGCCACGTGGATGAGCAGCGGCGGCAGGCCAGACAGGTCGGCACGAAGCGGCGACACCAGGGGCTGCGCCGGCTCCACGTCGTGGATGTAGCAGGCCGCCAGCTGGATCAGGAAGATCCGGTCCAGCCACGGCTCAAGGTCCGCGTCGGGGTTCAGGTACTCGTCCGAGACGGTCAGATCGCAGAACGGGGACACGACGTGGATGCCCGCCGGAAGCCGGTCACCGGCGTCGCGCAGCGCAACCGCCAGGCTGATGGCGAGGCCGCCACCCGCGCACTCACCGCTGACGACGACGGGAGCCGCCGGGTAGCGAGCCGCCAGCCAGCGATAGGCAGCGAGCGCGTCGTCCAGCGCGGCAGGATACGGATGCTCCGGGGCGAGCCGGTAGTCAGGAACCAGCGACCAGCCGCCGACGGCGGCGGCAAGCCGCGCAGCCAGCGGCGCTGCCAGCTCCGCCGAGCCCAGCACGTAGCCGCCCCCGTGCAGGTGCAGAACGACCGGCGCACCCGGCTCGCCCGTGCGCCCCACCCGCACCGCGGGCACGCCGTCACAGCTGACCACGTCGACCCGCGTTCCGGCATCCGTCGTGCGCAGTCGCCGCAGGAAGTCGGCATAGCCGGCCCGCTCGCCGGTCCACCCGGCCGCCCGGTTCTCGGCCGTGAGCGCCGTCCGCCACAGCTCGAACGCGCGGCGGGACTCCGGTCTGCGCAGGGGATTGGCCGGGACCAGCAGCGTCCGGTCGAACTCGGCCGTCGACTGCAGCGCCGCACCGACCGGATCGTGGCCGAGCAGCCACTCCGCCATCGGCGGCCCCGCCGGGCTGAGCCGCCGCAGCCCGCGGTAATAGCCGTTGCGGGCCCGGACCTGCACGGGATCGCTCGGCTGGCTGTTGAGCAGGTTGACACGGGACGACTCCAGCATGCGGACGGTCCGCGGACCGCGCCGGTGGGCGTATTCGCGAAGAGCCGCAGGCTCTCTACCGGGCCCGGCCCGGTCCAGGCAGGCCGCGAGCATAACCGCGTCTTCCAGGGCCATGCCCGCGCCCTGCCCGGCGCTTGGCGGCGCCGGGTGCGCGGCGTCGCCGAGCAGCACGACCCGGCCCGACCCCCAGCTCTCGAGCGGATCGCGGAAGTAGATGCCGGTGATCAGCGCCGACTCCATGCAGGCGAGCAGGTCGTGCAGGGCAGGGCAGGCGCCGGTCAGCGAGGCGTGCAGGTCCGCGAGGTCGCCGGAGGCGGTCCAGGACTCGCGGTGCACCTCGCCGGCCGGCACGAACGCGCTGAGGCTGTACACGCTCTGCGGGTGGGCGGCGTGCCGGAGCGGATAGAGGAGCACGTGCCGGCGCGGCCCGAGCCAGGACAGCAACTTCCCGTCGTAGCGGTCAGCGACGCTGGCGCGCGGTATCAGGCCACGCCAGACCACGACGCCGGTGAACCGCGATTCCTGCTCGCCGAACAAGAGGGACCGGACCTGCGAGCGCAGGCCGTCAGCGCCCACGAGCAGATCACCGCGGATCTCCTCGCCGGTCTCCAGCTGCACGCGAACATCGCGCGGCGTCTGTTCCAGGCCGACGACGCGGCAGCCGACCCGCACGCAGGCCGCCGGGAGCGCGCCGAGCAGGCTGGCCAGCAGGTCCGCGCGATGGCCGCAGTAGTAGTGCTCGCCGTATTTGCGCGCCGATGCTTCGAAAGACGACGAAGAGATCTCCTCGTCGGCCGACAGTCCGCGCTGCTCGCCGATGTCGATGCGCGCCGATGTCTCGCGCCAGTACGTGTCGCCGCCGACGTAGGTCAGCGCCTTCATGGCGTTCGCCTGCAGCCCGAGCCCAGCGCCGATCGCGGTGAACGCAGGCGCGCGCTCGAGCACCAACGGCTCGATGCCCACCTTCCGTAGCGCCAGCGCCGTGGCCAGCCCGCCGGTGCCGCCGCCAGCAATGAGGACGCGCATGGCAGCCGAGGCTCAGCGCCGCCACAGCCGGCTGGTCGCGATGCGAGCGCCCTCGGCGAGCGCCGCGAACTTGGCCCAGCCCACCTTGGGGTCGATCTCGCGACTCGCTGCCTGCGACGCGAACCCGCAGTCGTTGCCGATCATCACGTTCTCGCGCCCGACGAGGTCGGCGTAGCGCACCGTCAGCTCGGCGATCAGCTCGGGGTGCTCCACCCAGTTGGCGCCGTTGCTGAGCATGCCGGGAATGATGATCTTGCCGTCCGGTAGCCGCACGTCCTCGAACGCGTGGTAGTCGTGCAGATGCCGGGGGTTCATCACCTCGAACGACACTGCGTGCGCGTTGACCTTCAGCATCGGCTCGATGAAGTCCCTGAGCTGCAGATCGTGGATGTGCGGCCCCTGGTTGATGCCATGGCAGGTGTGATAGCGGACCTTGTCGGCGGGGATGTCGCGGAGCGTGTAGTTGATCAGCTCGACCATCGCGCCGACGCGCCGGGCGCGCTCGGCGGGCTCGGCGTCGGCGTGCTCCCAGAGCCTGGCCGCCGCCGGATCGTCGAGCTGGATGAGGAACCCGGCGTCGATGATCGCCCGGTACTCCTCGTGCACCGCGTCGGCGAGCGCGGTCAGGAACTCGTCGCGCGACGCGTAGTACTCGTTCCGCTGCTCGGCGAGACCGGTCGGCATGGCGGCCGACATAAACACGTCGGTGTACTGCCGGCCGGCCAGCGCTGCTTTCAGGTTCGCGATGTCGGTCGCGAGGGCCTCCTGGCCGACGTAGGTGACCGGGCCCCGGCACACCAGGTGTCGGGGCGGGCTCAGCATGGCGCCGAACATGGCGGTCCTGAAGTAGCGCTCGTAGTACTCGGGAAACTCGCTGACCTCGGGCCACGTGCTGCCAGCCGGCTCGGTCTCGTCGTACGGCAGCGCCTCGAACCCGCCGATCCGCTCGGTCAGGTAAGTGGCGAACCCGCTCTTGCGCTGCTCTCCGTCATTGATGACGTCGAGCCCGGCCTCGATCTGGCGCCGGACGCAGTCCTCGACGGCCGCGGTCACCCGCTTCTCAAACGCCTCTCGGTCGTACGGCTGGCCGTTCTCCTTCGCGCGCATCAGCTCGATGAGATCGTCCGGCCGGGCGATGCTTCCGGTGTGGGTCGTGAGGATGCGATCCGTGCTGGTCTTCATCGCTCCATGAAATCTGACTCGGGCCGCCGGCCGTCAAGATCGAACCCCATAAGAAGGGAACGGGGTCGTTTGGGCCATCGGTCAAGCCCGGTCGCAGCCGCCGGGCAGGCTACGCGTCCGGCGGTGGCGCGCCGATCGCGGCCGCGACGGCCGCGATCAGGCCGCGCGTGCGCGGGTCCGGCAGGACGCTGCTGAGCAACTGATTCTGCACGTATCCGAAGCCGACCTTGTACCGGCTATCGGCGAAGCCGAGCGCGCCGCCCAGGCCGGAGTGCCCGAACGAGTCCGCGGACAGCAACGGCGTGCTGCCCATCGGCAGCTGGAAGCCCGTGCTGAACCGCATAGGCACGAGCAGCGTCCGGTCCGGCCCGTTAACCTGCTCTGCGCGTGCCTTTTCCACGGTCTCGTCCGTCAGCAGCCGGACGCCGTCGACGTCGCTCACGGTGGCCGCGTACATCCGCGCGAGCGACCGCCCGTTGGTGATTCCGTTGCCAGCGGGAATCTCCGCTTCCTGCACCCGAGGGTCGTTGAACGTGCTGGCGTCCAGCGCAGGCAGCGCGCCGTTTGTCGACAGCGCCCGGCTAAACGTGGAATCCGGATCTTGCATGGCCGCCTGGAGGGCGAGGATCACTTCGAGCACCGCGGGATCAGTGATCGCGCTCAGGGCGGCCGGATCGGGCGGCGGGATATCCACGAGCTGCGCCACCCGGCCAGACTCCGAGGCCGGTAGCCCGATGTAGAAATCCAGCCCGAGCGGCCCGGCGACCTCCTCGGCGAACACGCGGCCCAGCCGGCGGCCGGTTATCTTCGCGATCAGCGCAGCTGCGAGCCAGCCAAAAGTCACCGCGTGGTACCCGTGCGCGGTGCCCGGCGTCCAGACTGGCGCCTGCTGCTCGAGAACCTCGGTGATCCTCGCCCCGTCCAGGATCTCCTCGCGGCTCAGCCGCTGGTCCAGATACGGCAGCCCGGCCTGATGCGTGAACAGGTAACGCACCGGCACCGAGGACTTACCGCCGCCCGCGAACTCCGGCCAGTACGTGACGACAGGCGCGTCAAAGTCCAGCAGCCCGCGCTGCGCGAGCAGCCACGCAAGCGTGGCGGTCGCGCCCTTGGTCGCGGAGTAGATGATCGAGACCGTGTCCCGTTGCCACGGGCTGCCAGTCGCGACGTCTGCAACCCCGCCCCACAGGTCGACCTTCTGCTGCCCGTCGACGTACACGCCGACCGAGGCGCCCTTATCGCCGTGCTGCCGGAAGTTCGCCTCGAACGCGGAGCGCACGCCTTCGAACCCGGGCGCGACGGTTCCGTGCACTACCACATCGCTCATAACGCTGGCCTCCGCCGGCCCAGCCGGACCTCGATACCGTCTGACTGCTTGGTATCGTGCACGATTCTGCGGCTGCCGTCATGTCGCGGCGGTCAGCGGGATCACAGCCCGCCGCGACACGCTGGTCTAAGGCCGGCGCGACTGGAGTTCCTGCCGCAGGCGCGCGATGTCCGGCGCGTCCTTCTCGCGTCGGCGACTGCCAGGGACCCAGGCCGGCCACATTTCCTTGCACTCGATCTGGACGTGCGGGCTGATGATTGGGCACTGCACTGCCCCGATCCGCCCCGACGGCCAGTCGAGCATGCCGTCGGGCCACCGTTCGCCTGCGTACGGTCCGCCGGCACTGACGACCTCGCCGTCATGGCCGCGGGCCAGCCAGGCGAAGCTCATTTCCAGGCCGTCCTTAGCCACGTCGAGCTGCTGATCCGGGGGCGGCCCGGAAATTGCCTCGTAACCGTCGGCGCTGAGGGCAGCCGTCATCGCGGCCGCGTCGTGGATCCAGGCGTCCCAGTCGATGTCGACATGATCGCGGGTCACCCGGCCAAGGAAGAAGTCCATCGCCCAGCCGCCGCGCAGCCAGACCTCGACGCCGAGGCGCTCGGACATGGCGACGGTGTCGGCGATCAGCCGAAGCTGGCGGTCCGCTCGCCCGGCGTCCACAGCAGGGACCGTACCTGGGCTGTCACCATCACTCCAGGCGATTCTCGGTAGCCCGGTCGGACGGCTCGTCAGCCGCCAGCTCGTCGTCCTCGCCCAGGTCGTCGACGTCGATGTCGTCCAGCTCGTCAAGGCGCTGATCTGCGTCGGTCTCGCCGTCGACGTCGGCGGCGGCCGCGTAGCCGAACCACTCGCGCGCCTCGTCATCGCGGCCCGCCTGCAGCAGCGCGTCGGCGTAGGCGTAATACAGGCGAGCGTGCTCGGGCCGGATCCGGTCGCCGCTGAGCTCAGGTCCCTGGAGGGCCACGATCGCGGCGTCCAGCAGACCCTGGTCGCGGCGGATCCCGGACTCGACGATGCGCAGCTCGAGCTGCGTCTGCCGGTCGGCGGCTGCGGCCTCCGGCCCGGTCACCAGTTCCAGGGCCCGGTCGAGTCGGCCGAGCGCTCGCTCGCAGTCGGCCATCAGCGGCAGGTAGCTGTCGCGGCCGGTGAGCCGCCGGGCAGCCCGGAACTCGGTCAGCGCGCCTGCCCAGTCGCCTGCCTGATAGCCGGCTATGGCGCAGGTCTCGCGAACGACGCCAACCCTGGCGGCGAGGCTCCGGGCGTGCTTGGCGTAGCGGTACGCCTCCTCCGGGTCCTCGCTCGCCGCCGTCGCGACCAGCAGCCGGGCGATGTAGCCGGCCAGGTCGCCGGGCAGGGTGCGCAGTTCGGCCGCCGCCTCCGGGTCAAGCTGCTCGGGGGTGATGGCGTCCGGAACGGCCAGGCGCGCTTCCCGGTCTCCGGAGCGAGCCCAGCCGGCGCCGTCACCGTCCCGGCGCTCATCGCCGGGCCGACTCGGCCGCCGGTCCGGACGCGCACTCCGTCCCGCCCGTTCGCCTGCGGCACCACGACCGGGATAGCGAGGACCGGGCTGCGTCCGGTCCGCCCTGCCGCCCGGGCTGCCCGCTCGCCGGCTCGCACCC
>JASHPF010000040.1 GCA_030038295.1 Streptosporangiaceae bacterium | reverse complement strand
GCCTGGGTGCCGCGCACGGCGTTGACATCCCGTTCGTCTTTGACAACCTGGCGGCGGAGGGGGCTGCGCGGTTGGTTGGCCCCAGCGCGCCGGCCGCGCTGGCAGCCGAGATGCACGCAACGTGGATCAGGTACGCCACCGCCGGGGATCCAGGATGGCAACCGTTCGACGCCACCAACCCGGTCATGACCTTCGGAAGCGAGCGGGCCGAGGTGGTCTTCGACCCGCGCGGCGATGAGCTACGAAGCTGGTCGGCGAATCTGACACTGGCCTAGACCCGACCAGAAGGCTCACAGGCCGTCCCCGTGGCGACCTTGGCCCCTGCGGGGCGCCGCACCCGGCGCGGTCAGCCGTGGCCAATCGACTTGTCGTGGATGTTGTCCACATCCGCAATCGCAACCTCTAGTTGTCCACAGCCGCTAGCTGGATCAGCGGGCTGGCGCACGTTCGGGCAGTGTCGTGACCGGAGGTGGTCACGATGGCTCCCGACGGCGAGCGGCGGGCGCGGGTGGCGCTGAGCTTCCTGGCAAAGCCGGGTGACCTGGTGCTAGGAGCAGCGCTGCGCGCCCGGACCGCTACCGAGGTCCTTGGGTTGGTGACCGGCGCGGACGCCAACGGTGACGCGCTGCTGGCCGGCGAGGCCGAGGACACCGCGTTGCGCGGCGCGCTGCCGCGCTGGCGGGACCGGCTCGGCGACATCCCGAGCACCGCGAGACTGGCGGCCTGGCAGGACAGCGGTCTGCGGCTGATCGTGCCCGGCGATTCGGAGTGGCCGACCCAGTTAAATGACCTCGGCGACACTCGGCCGCTGCTGCTCTGGCTTCACGGATCAGCTGACCTGAGACTGACCTGCGTCAACTCGGTCGCCATCGTCGGCTCTCGGGCGGCCACCGGCTACGGCCAGCACGTCGCCATCGAGATGGCCGCCACGCTCGCCGAGAAAGGCACCGCTGCGGTCTCGGGCGGCGCCTACGGAATCGATGCGAGCGCCCACCGCGGCGCGATGGCGGCGGGTGGCGACACCGTCGCTGTGCTAGCCGGTGGCCTGTCGTTCGGTTACCCGCAGGGCAATCGCGCGCTGTTTACCGCTGTCGCGGGACAGGGCGTACTAGTGAGCGAGTGTCCCCCGGACGCCAGGCCGACCCGGCCTGGTTTTCTGGTCCGGAACCGGATCATCGCGGCGCTCAGCCGGGGAACCGTCGTGGTTGAAGCTGCGCTGCGGAGCGGCGCGCTCAACTCGGCCCGGCACGCCAGAGAGCTATGCCGGCCCGTGATGGCGGTACCGGGGCCAGTGACGTCGGAGTACTCGGCTGGCTGTCACGAGCTGATCCGCGACTACGGTGCGATGCTGGTCACCTGCGCATCGGATGTCCTTGGGCACGTCGGCCTGGCCGGGGATGGAGTCGGGCCAGCGGGGCCCCGATCCGGTCCGGCCACGCCCAGGGACCTGCTCGACCCGGTGAGCGTGACCGTGCTGGAAGAGGTACCGGTGCGCGGAGGTCGCGGGCCTGCGAGCATTGCCGTGCGGGCCGGCGTTGACCTCGACACTGCGCTGCGCTGCCTGGGCGAGTTAGCCGCTGCCGGCTTCATTGAGCGCTGTGACCGCGGCTGGCGGACCAGGCGGCTCAGCTGACCACGTGTGAAGCACTCAGAGCACGATGGGCGGCCACAGGTTGTGCTCCGCGGCGATCGGGTCGCCTGGCCACTCCTGCATCGAGTCCAGGTTGTCGTTGGCCGGGTACTTGGCGGCGGCCGGGCCGTCCGAGAAGGCCTGCAGCAGGTTAGTCACGACCTGGGTGGTGAATGCCCAGGTGTACTTGTTCACCCCGAAGATGTAAATGCTGCTCATTGAGGCGACGAAACGCATGGTTCCGCTGTTGAAGACGCCGGCGCCGCTGGTCGTGGTGTAGTACGCCGCGTCGGAGTAGCTGTTTATCCCGCGGCAGGTCAGCGGGGAGTGCGACAGCACCTCGATCGGGCGCTCCACCGGATAACCGGGGTTTACCCGGTCGTACTCAATGCCCACCAGGCCGGGGATGCTCGTGCCCAGCTGCACGCCGGTGCCCGCGAATATCCACGAGTCCGGGGAAGCCACGATGAAGTTCGCGTTGGCCGGATTGGACTCATACAGAGTGCCGGTCAGGGAGGACTCCGGGTCGGGGTCGGGCGGCTCCCGCCAGTCGCTGGTGACGAGCGCGTTGTTCACCCCGTACATGGGGTCTTGGGTGTAGCTGGTCTTGTAGCAGATCACCAGCCGGTTCGCGCCGAGCGGCGTGCTGTCCAGGCGGGTCCGCCGGAACATGGTGTTCGCGCCCATGAACGCGATGTTGACCCCGGCGTCCCTGGCCGCAGTCACGTTGGCCCGCTCCGGGGGTGACCAGTACTCGTCGTGCCCCAGGCAGAACAGCGCGCTGGCGCCGGTGAGGAGCTGCGGGTCCGCCGCGATGTCCATGCTGGTCGTGTACGCCAGTGGCATGCCGAGCATTTCGGCACGCGAGATGAACTTCTGCTCGTGCCAGGTGAAGTAGTACGCGCCGTTGGAGTCGAACGGGCGGTCCAGACTGACCGCCAGCGACCGGTTGTCGTAGTCGGCGGTTCCCCCTGGCCCGTTGTACAGGTCGTAGCCGCCGTAGGTGTTGTACGCCTGCCACGTCGCGGTGCTGTTCTTGATCACGGTCTTGCCGGCAGTCGTGGCGGACCTGACGGTAACCGGAGCGTACCGCTGCGGGCCGGTCTCGGAGTCCATCCGCAGCAGATACGAGCCTTCCGGCCAGTCGTCGGTAGGGATGGTCAGCGACGGTTCCCAGCTGCACTGCACCGTGTTGGTCGGCGCGATCAGCGCCGGCTCCGGCTGCTGGCGGCCGGGCGTCGTGGGCGACGTCCACACGAGGCGGGCGAGATCGCCGCCGTAGTAGCCGATGCGGAACGCCCGGACTACAAAGGAGGGCGCGGTTGTCGATGCGTAGAGCGTGATCGGCTCACCCGGCAGCACGCTGGCCTGCCCCGCGTACCCGAGCATCGCATTCGGCGCGCCCAGGTTCGTAATCTGCCAGTCCGGGTCGCCCGGCAGCGAGTTCTCGCTCACGACGGGTTTGGGTTTCGCCGGGACACGCTTTTCTGCGTCGGACACCTTCTTGGCGTCCGACCGGTCGGCGGTCACCACCTTGTCCACGGCGATGGCAGCCGCAGGCACGGCGGCTGCCGCGGCGGCCAGACCGATGAATCGCCGCCGGGAGGGCCCGCGGCGGGAAGCGGAAGCCCCATGACGGTGCGTCATGCGTCTTAGCTTCCCACGAGACGCCGCGAAGGGTGCCCGATCGGCCGGCCCCATGGACATGTTCGGCGGCACGTTTGACACAGGCATTACCGGATCTTTACTCATATTCGTTTCACGACGGGAATCTCCGGCACTTCACCGCAGAGAGTAACCGGGGCGCCCCGCGCCGAGTCGGCGACACGTGTCCGTGAGATGCGCCTCAATCCTGCCCGATATCGGGCAGGATTGTTGCAGTTCGGGGAGGCGATGGCGATGATGGGTTCGTGGACGTCGCCCGCGTCGAACACGACGACCGTGTCGAGCATGACGATCTTGTCCGGTACCTGGCGGCCAGCTGTCCGCTCAGCCACGCCGAAGCGGCCCGCGTGGTGGCGGACGTGCTCGGGTATTTCTCCGAACCGCCGGAGGAGTACGTCCGCCGCAGGCACCGTGAGCTCAAGGCGGGCGGGCTCACCAATGACGTGGCGTTCCGGCGGATCGCGGCGGAGATCCCGCACCGTCGGTACGCCTCCCCGGAGTTCTCACTCCGGCAGCTTCGCAGGATCGTGTACGGCTGAGCGCTGGCCGCCACCCAATAAGGAGACGTAATTTGTGCGGAATCGTGGCATACATCGGCAGCCGAGACAGCGTCCCGATCCTGCTGGAGGGGCTGGCCAGGCTCGAGTACCGCGGCTATGACTCGGCCGGCCTCGCCGTCGTCGGCCGTAGCGGCGACCTCCGGGTGCGCAAGGCCAAGGGCCGGGTCTCCGAGCTTGCCGCGGACGTGCCCGCCAGGCTCAAGGGGAGCCCGGGGATCGGGCACACCCGCTGGGCCACGCACGGCGAGCCGAGTGACGACAACGCTCATCCGCACGTCTGCGGGCCGATCGCGATCGTGCACAACGGCATCATCGAGAACGCTGAGGAGCTCCGCTCGCACCTGCTGGCGCGTGGTGCGCACTTTACTTCGCAGACCGACAGCGAGATCTTCGCCCATCTGATCGCGGCCGAGGCCGTCGGGGACGACGGCGGCCCGCGTGATCTGGAAGAGGCGGTGCGGATCGCGCTACAGCCGGTCGTCGGCACCTATGGGCTTGCGGTGCTGGACGCCCGGTCCCCGGAGCGGCTGGTCGTCGCGCGCAACGGCAGCCCGGTGCTGATCGGCATCGGGGACAAGGAGATGTTCGCGGCCTCCGACGTTGCCGCCCTGGTCCGTTACACCCGCCAGGTCGTCCACCTGGACGACGGCGAGATCGCCACACTCCGGACCGACGGATTCCGGACGACCACGCTGGACGCGCGCCGAACCACAAAGGAGGCGGCCGTCGTCGACGCCGACGCCGACAGCTACGACGCCGACGGTCACGCGCACTTCATGCACAAGGAGATCCATGAGCAGCCGGGCGTCATCGAGCGGGTGCTCCGCGGGCGGCTGGACGACAGGTTCAACACCGCGCACCTCGGCGGGCTCAACCTCGACCCGCGCGACGCCCGTGGCATCAGGCGCGTGAAGATCCTCGGGTGCGGCTCCGCCTATTACTCGGGCGTGCTCGGGGCGCAGCTCATCGAGGAGCTCGCGCGGGTTCCCGCCGATGCCGAGCCGGCGTCGGAGTTCCGGTACCGCAGCCCGGTGATCGAGGAAGGCACCCTCTACATCGGGGTCAGCCAGTCGGGCGAGACCTATGACACCCTGGCCGCGGTCCAGGAGGTCAAGCGCAAGGGCGGCCGGGTGCTCGGCGTCGTGAACACCGTCGGCAGCACCATCGCCAGGGAGGTCGACGGCGGCGTGTACCTGCACGCCGG
>JASHPF010000305.1 GCA_030038295.1 Streptosporangiaceae bacterium | reverse complement strand
CGCTCGGCGATGCAACTGAGCTGTCCTGGTGGGAGGCGACGGCAGCCGGCGCAGCCGCCCGCCAGCACATCCCGATTTCCGGAGCTGGTCAATGACCGCCGAGGCGGTGCGCCCGATGGGGCGCACCATGCATACGGCCGATGAACTGCTGATAGAGGCGAGGGCATCACTGCCGCGCCGCCCGCCGGCCCGTCAGGGCGCTCGCCGCGCAACACGCTGGACTGGCGCTGCGACCTCACGGGCCAGTGGCGGCACTGCGCCATGACCGGCCGGAATCAGCATCTCATCCTGATCTGCCAGATGGATTCCAGCCGAGCCTGGCGGCCGCGACCCTGCAACGGCCCGGGCCGGTCGAGGCCACCGACATGGACGGAGGGTTCGCCGCCTGGGCCGCGGCCGGGCTACCCGTGATCGCCCAGCCGACAGCCGGCCAAGACCACCCGGTAACCGTCGGTGCGAGGGCACGACAATGGTGCTCAGGTAGCTACAGGCCGGCCGTAGGTCACGGCCTCGCGCACCTCCCGGGGCAGGGACTGGACGAGTTGCGCGTCGGGCTGCGCGCCGAGGGCGTCGTTGATCGTGGAGAACGCCAGGCGAAGAGCCACGAAGGCGGTGATGGCGAAGATCTGCCCGTCATCAAGTCCGGAATCGCGGAGCACCTCGATGTCGGCGGGCGTCGTCGCGTTCGGGTCCTTGGCAATCTTCCGGGCCCACGCTGCCATGGCCCTCTCCTGGCCGGTAAGCCCGGTATCGCTGCCATTAAGCACCCCCGCCGCGACGGCGGCGTCCGACGCTTTGCTCAGCTTCGCGCCCCATGCCAGCGAGCAGTACGAGTCACCGAGAGCCGACGCGGCCGCGCTCACCAGAATCCCGCGCTGGCGGAAGTTCAGACCGCTGCGCGTGAAGGCCTGAGACATCAGCTCGAACAGCCGCTTGAGGGTGTCCGGCTGGTGCGCCCACAAGCGGGACACGTTCCACACGTAGCCGCCGTCTGCGAGGTCTTCGTCGTAGAGCGCCCGCACCTGGGGAGACACCGGGGGGTCTTGGAGAAAGCTGCCGGTCATGCGCGTTCAGCTCCTTCGGGCTTGCGGGCTAGGTAGCCCACGACGCTGATCTGAGCCCGCAGCGGCAAGCCATCCCGCAGCTGCGCCCGGGCCTGCTCGACGGCTACGCGATGGAATTCCGCCTCACCGACGTTCTGTATCGCCTCGTAGGCCGGGCCGGTAGCGGCCAGCGCGCGCGCGTAGAGCTGCGGGTCCGCGAACTCCCAGGCGAACGGAACGTCCACGCGCTCAACATCGACGAATCCGTGTGCTGCGAGGAGCTGCTCACCCGCGCCGGGCCGGCCGAGCGACACCATCACCGCCTGGTTGTCGACCTTCTCCGCCGCAGCGAGGCGCAATGGTGCCAGCGCCCAGGCTCCGGGAGAAATCTTCAGGTGCCCCCACACCGTTATCCCGACGCGCCCGCCGGGGCGAAGGACCCGGTTTATCTCGGCAACGGCGCCGGGTGTGGTGCCCCAGATCCCCCGGAAGCTGGTGACCACGTCGAACGACGCCTGGTCCCACGGCAGGGCATGCATATCGCCGACCCTGATATCGCAGTCAGGGTTGCGGTCCCTGGCCACCGCCACCAGCCGGGCCGAAGCGTCAATGCCAGAGCAGGACGCGCCGCGCAGGCGGGCCAGCTCGATCGCGAGCCCGGACCCGCACGCCACGTCGAGCAGCCGGTCCCCGGCATCGACGCCCAGCCGATGGTGCACAGCGACGTACTCCCGGCAGTTGCCCGGCTCGCTGAGCGCTGCGAAGTCCACCGCCTTGCGACCCCAGCCCTCGTCCACCATCGCCCACTGGGGATCGTCGGTGCCCGGCCTCGTCATTGCTGCTCCCTGTGCGTCGCCCGGTCATTCGGTGTACTGGTCTGACCGGTCTGCGGGGTCGGCCGCAGGGCGCGCCTGCCCGCAGGGGTAGCCTCGCTGGCCAGGCGGGCCTGAACGGCGCGGCGGGCCCGGAGCAGGTAGCCCGAATCGGCGTACAGGTGGAAGTACCAATTTGCCGTCAGCAGCGCGCCTTCCAGCTCGAAGGCCAGCTGCCGCGGGTCGCTGTCGGCGGGTAGCTGCCTGCGTGCCCTGGCGTCCTGCGCGGCCCGCTCCAAGGTGCTCATCCACTCGTGCTGGCACTCGGCGATGCGGGCGCGGACCGGCCCTGGCGCCTTGGCATCGAACTCGGCCATGGCGGAGGCGAAGAAGCACCCTCCGGGGAACACCCCGCGCTCGATATAAGACAGGAAAGCCTCGCACAGCGCGTGCAGGCGGGTGATCCCTGCGCCGACGGCCAGGGCGGGCCTGATCACCTCCTGAACGTAACGTTGCCTGGCCCCCTCGATCGCTGCCAGCTGCAGCTCCTCCTTGGAGCCGAAGTGGGCGAACAGCCCGCTCTTGCTCATGGCCAGCTCGCTGGCTAGCCGCCCGATGCTGAGCCCGTCCAGTCCCTCGACCGAGGCGAGGTCGGCGGCGGCCCGCACGATGGTGCTCCGGGTCTCGGCTCCGTGGCTGTTGGGACTTCTTGCCATGACCATAGAATAGCACGAACGGACGTGCTATTCTATGGTCGTCGATCTGTGACAGGCTCGCGAAGGAGGGATGCACATGCCGTTCGTCAACGTCAAGGTCATCGAGGGGGTCTTCTCCCCCGAGCAGAAGCAGGACATGGTGCGCAGGCTGACCGACACCATGGTGGAGATCGAAGGCGAGAAGATGCGCCCCGTCACCTGGGTGGTCGTCGAGGAAGTGAAAAGCGGCGACTGGGGCATCGGCGGCAACCCGCTGAGCACCGCGGACGTCAAGGCGCTGGCCGTCGGCCAGCCCGTCGGCTAGCACCGGAAGCCACCCGCAGCCAAGCGGACCGGTGTACGACGTCGTCGTGGTGGGCGCCCGGTGCGCCGGGGCGCCGCTGGCCATGCTGCTTGCCCGGGCCGGGCACAAGGTGGCCGTGGTCGACCGGGTCGCGTTTCCCAGCGACACCATGTCCACCCACTTCCTCTGGCAGCGGGGCACGGCCCGGCTGCAGGCCTGGGGGCTGCTCGGCCCGCTCCGTGCCCGCGGCTGCGCGCCCATCCGCCAGATCACCTTCGACCCCGGCCCGGTGCAGATATCCGGCATCGGGCCGGCGGTGGAAGGCGTGGCCGAGACCTACTGCCCACGGCGGACCGTCCTGGACGCGCTGCTGGTCGAGGCTGCCGCCGAGTCCGGCGCTGAGCTGATCGAGCGCTTCACCCTCGACGACATCCTGTGGTCACAGGGCAGGGTCACGGGTGTGCGGGGCCATCACCCAGGGTCGGCCGGGTTCTCGCTGCCGGCCGCGGTCGTCGTAGGTGCCGACGGCACACATTCCGGCATTGCCAGGAGGGTCGGCGCCCACGCCTACCGGGAGCATCCTCCGATGACGGCCGTGTACTACTCCTACTGGAGCGGGATCCGCAGCCTGGGCGCATCGTTTCACGCTCGCCCCGGCCAGCTGATCCTGGTCTGGCCCACCAACGACGACCTGACCTGCATCTACGTCGCCTGGCCCCGGCAGGACTTCCAGCAGGTGCGCCGTGACATTGAGGGCCGCTTCCATTCCGCCCTGGAACTCGTCCCGGGACTGCGTGAGGCCGTCGCGTCCGGGCACCGGGAAGCACGCTTCACCGGCACCGCCGACCTGCCCAACTTCTACCGGGCATCGGCCGGCCCCGGGTGGGCGCTGGCCGGCGACTCCGGCCACCACAAAGACCCCTGCACCGGCATGGGCATCTCCGATGCCTTTCTGGCCGCCGACCTGCTCGCCCAGGCCATCCACCAGGCCCTGGCCGGGCACCAGCCGATGGATCAGGCGCTCGCCTGCTACCAGCAGCGACGAGACACCCTGACCGCCAACGGGTTCGAACTCACGCTCAGCACGGCCCGGCTCGCCCCCGTCTCACACCGGCTCGAGGCCCTGTACCGGGCCGCCGCCGAACAGCCCGAAACCGCCCGCCACGTCTTCGGCATCCTCGGCGGCTCCAT
>JASHPF010000005.1 GCA_030038295.1 Streptosporangiaceae bacterium | reverse complement strand
GCTCCGCTGGCCGGCCGGAGGCGCGGTCCCGTGCGCGGCATGACAGAGTGGATCAGCGCCTGGATTCGACGCACTCCGCCGCGCTGACGTTGAGGAGAACAGATGGGCTTCGATACACCCGCCGGAACCCGCGGGGCACGGCAGCCCAGAGGACCCTTCTTCCGGTGGCTCAACAAGGTCATGGCTAACCGGCTCCGCCGCAAGGGCGGCCGGACGATGGGCCTCGACGGTCTGGTTCTGACGACGGTGGGAGCGAAGACCGGAGTCCACCGCAGCAACCCGGTCGGCTGGTTTCCTGGGCCGGACGGCAGCTGGCTGGTCGTGGCGTCGGCGGCTGGTGCGCCGAACAATCCGGCGTGGTACTACAACATCGCCGCGCACCCCGACCAGGTTCAGATCGAGCTGAATGGGCGCACCATCCCGGTGACCGCCGAACAGCTCCACGGCGGCGAGCGAGACCAGGCGTGGCAGCAGATCACCGCGGCCGCGCCCCGGTTCGGCCAGTACCAGCACAAGACCGACCGGGAGCTGCCGGTTATCCGCCTTGCCGCCCGACCCGGCTGACGGACGTTCGTCGCGGCACGTTGCTCGCCGGTCCTTGTCCTCAGGCGAGCCAGCTTCCGTCGCGCATCAGCGTGCGGCCGGGAAGCTCGTTGACCTCGCGCCAGGCCTGCACCCGGTCGGGGACGACGCGGAAAAACGCGTAGTCCGCCGCCTCGCGGCGCGGGTCCCAGCCGTGCTTGGCGGCGAAGGCGTCCTTCGTCCGCTCGTCCTGCACGGGCTCCGCGGTCCCGTCGATCATGGTGACGTCCCGCAGCTGTCCGACCCCAATCCGCACCCGCCCGCCCCGGCTGAGATTGCGTCCGGTCACGCTGGCACGCGGTGTGCAAACGATCACACCCGCGCCGTCCCACAGGAATGAGAGCGGCAGCAGGTAGCCGTCACCGTCCGCGCTGGCAGTGGCGATCCAGGCGTCGGCGTCCGACGCGAGCCGGGCCATCGTGTCGCCCTTGCGCTGTTCGGCGCTGCGCGGAGCTTCCATCTCGTCGTCCTCCTCGTGCCGGGCCGTCCGGCCCGGCCTGGCGGGCTTATCACCCGAGTCAGGTGATGCGGCTCACGGTTCCCCCCGGCAAGCCTGAGGCTGAGGCTAGCTCGCGGTCCGATCACAAGACGGCCCGCGGTCCGCAACACAGGCGGTCATCTCAGTTTCGACGGCGAGGAGACCCGCATGTCAGCCATGACCGAAAGCTCGGCGATCCGGCCGTTCATCATCGACACCCCTGACGCAGACCTCCAGGCGCTCCGCCAGCGCATCGAGGCCACCCGGTGGCCAGACAGGGAGACCGTTCCTGATCACTCACAGGGCGTGCAGCTCGCCACGATCCAGGAGCTCGCGCGTTACTGGGCGGCTGACTACGACTGGCGTCGGTGCGAAGCGCGGCTCAATTCCCTGCCGCAGTTCATGACCGAGATCGACGGCCTCGACATTCACTTCATCCACGTGCGGTCGCCGCACGACGGCGCGCTGCCGCTCATCATCACCCACGGCTGGCCCGGCTCGGTCATCGAGCTGCTGAAGGTCATCGAGCCGCTGACCGACCCTACTCGGCACGGCGGGAGCGCGGCAGACGCGTTCCACGTCGTGATCCCGTCGATGCCCGGCTACGGTTACTCCGGCAAGCCGGCCACGACCGGCTGGGGCCCCGAGCGCATCGCCAGCGCGTGGGTCGAGCTGATGACGCGACTCGGATACTCGCGGTTCGTCGCCCAGGGCGGTGACTGGGGGGCGATCGTCACGGACCTCATGGCGGTGCAGGCGCCACCCGAGCTGCTGGGCATGCACACGAACATGGCCGGGGCGGTGCCACCCCAGGTGTCCAGGGCACTCAACGTGCTGCCTACCGGCGAGCAGCCGTCCGGCCTGTCGGCCGAGGAGGAGCAGGCGTACGAGCGGCTGAACGTGTTCTTCACAACCGGAACCGGTTACGCCGTGGAGATGGGGACGCAGCCGCAGACGGTCTACGGCATCGCCGACTCGCCGGCGGGCCTGGCAGCCTGGATCATCAACCACGACGCGTGGAGCTACGATCTCATCGCGCGTGCCTTCGCCGGTAAGCCGGGCGGCCTCAGCCGCGACGACGTGCTGGACAACGTCACGCTCTACTGGCTGACGAACACCGCGGTGTCCTCGTCGAGGCTGTACTGGGAGAACAAGCTGGGCTTCTTCGACGTGAAGGGCGTGACCATCCCCGCAGCCGTCAGCGCCTTTCCCGATGATCTGTATGCACCGCCCCGCAGCTGGGCAGAGCAGGCGTACCCGAACCTGATCTACTACAACAAGGTCGACAGGGGTGGGCACTTCGCGGCCTGGGAGCGGCCGCAGCTGTTCACCGAAGAAGTCCAAGCGGGCTTCCGGCCGCTGCGCTAGATGACCAGCGTCGGACGCGAGGCGATGCCGTCGCTGGCCGGGGCGACCGAGTGGCTGAACTCCGAGCCGCTCAGCCTCCAAGCGCTGCTCGGGCGGGTCGTGCTCATCGACTTCTGGACTCTGACTTGCATCAACTGGCTGCGCACCGAGCCGTACGTCCGTGCCTGGTGGCGTGCCTACCGGCGCGACGGGCTCGTCGTCGTCGGCGTGCACACGCCGGAGTTCTCGTTCGAGCACGAGGTCTACCGGGTCCGTCAGGCGACGCAGGATCGGTCGATTGACTACCCGGTGGCGGTGGACAACGACTACGCCATCTGGGCGGCCTTCGACAACCACTACTGGCCCGCGCTGTACTTCGTTGACTCAGCGGGCGTGATCCGCGACCGCTACTTTGGCGAAGGGCGCTACCAGGAGTCAGAACGCCTGATCCAGCGGCTGCTCGGCGTCGATCGGGACCTCGTGCCGGTGACCGGAGCCGGCGTGGAGGCCGAAGCCGACTGGGCCCGGCTGCGGACCCCGGAGACGTACGTCGGCTACGAGCGCGGCGAGAACTTCGCGTCTCCGGGCCGGGCCGTCTTGGATCAGCGCCGCGCCTACGAGCGTCCGGACCGACTGGGCGTCAGCCAATGGGCCCTGGCCGGGGAGTGGACCGTCGGGCGTGAACGGGCCGTGCTCGAGCAGGCCGGCGGAAGCGTCGCCGTCCGGTTCCACGCGCGTGACGCCCACCTTGTGCTCTCGACGGCAGGGCGGGACCCGATTCCGTTTCGCGTGCTCCTCGACGGTCAGCCGCCCGGTTCGGCACGCGGGGTGGACATCGACGAAGCGGGGAACGGCGTGCTGCAGGACGGTCGCCTCTATCAGCTCATACGCCAGCACCGCGGGGTGCGCGAGCGCACGCTGGAGGTTACCTTCCTCGAGCCAGGAGCCGAGGCCTACGTGTTTACCTTCGGCTAGCAGCCAGGCAGGCTCGCCACCGACACGACGAGCTGACGGGGCAGTTCGCGGCCGTCACCGGTTGCCCGGCACCGTCTTGCGCATGACGCAGTGGTTCTTACCCTTGGGGCGCTCGTAGTCGAAGCCCGCCTTCTCGAACATGCTGCGAGTGCCGTTGTACAAGAAGCTGGCAGAGATCTTCTTCCCAGCCGTGTCCTGCGGGTAGGCCTCCACGACTCCGCCGCCTGCTCGCGCTATCAGGTCGAGTGCCCCGTCGAGCGCGACGGCAGCGACACCTTCGCGCCGGTGATTCCGGTCCACGAAGATGCAGGTGAGGCGGTAGTCGGGCAAAGACACGAGCCCGGCCTCGTACTCCTTCTTGTGGTTGATGCCGGGCAGCTCGGCCGGGGCTCCGAACTGACACCAGCCGACCGCGACGTCCCCATCGAACACCAGCGCGGCGTGGGCCCTCCCCTCCCGAACCAAGCGCTCCTTGTAGGCCCGCCCGGTCTCCCGGTCGCGGTGCTCGTCAGCGCCAGGCGGAGCCGGGGCGCCATGGGTGGCTCGATGGAACCACGTGCACCAGCAGCCGCCAAACCCCATCCCGCTGTGCTTCTCGCACAGCCTGGCGAAAGCATCCCAGGTCTCGACGTCGAGCGGCTTGATCGTGTACTCGGTCATGGCACCTGTCCTCCACGCCGGATTCGATTCCGATCATGCCGCACGCTAGAAGCACTTGCGGACGATCCGCGTCCGGATATGGGGACTCAGTCAGAGAAGGTCGGATCGGCTTCGTGCAACCTGGCCGCCCGGCCCTTTGGCTCCTCCCAGGCCTCCGACCGCCCGAACGCGGTCAGATCGAGCAGCGAGTACGAGCTGCCGAGCTGATCCGAGCCGCGG
>JASHPF010000304.1 GCA_030038295.1 Streptosporangiaceae bacterium | reverse complement strand
TCACGATGGGCTGGATGGAGCCGCACCTCGTGCCCGCGTGGTCCCGGTACGTGAATGACATGATCCACCAGCAGTGCACGTTCTTTCCCGACCGGTTCCTCGGCGCCTGTGCGCTGCCGCAACTGAGCGACGCGCCCGACATCTCGCACTGCATCGATGAGCTAAATCGGTGCGTGACCGAGTATGGGTTTGTCGCTGCGTACGCGTCGCCGGACCCGGCGGGGCGGCGCACAACGCCGGGAATGCACGAGCCATACTGGTTCCCGCTCTACGAGCGGTGCCAGGTTCTGGACATCCCGATCATCGTGCACGGCACCAACTCGCTGGATCCGCGCTTCCGGGTTGTCCCGCATAACTACCAGCTCGGTTTCCTGACCGAGCAGTACCTGGCCGGGCAGTTCCTCAGCCACGGCGACGTGTTCGAGCGGTTCCCTGAGCTCAGGGTCATCGTCTGCCACTGCGGCGGGGCGCTCGACCGGTTCATCCCGACCGACCACCACCTGGCACAGAAGGACCTCAGCCGGAACCTGTACTACGACACGTGCGGCTACGACCTCATCTTCCTTGAGGCCGCGATCAGGCAGCGCGGTGTCGCCCGCATGGTGTTCGGCAGCGAGGCGCCGGGCTCGGGCCGGGCAGTGCGGCCCGAGACGGGCCGGAGCAGCGACGACCTGGTGCCGGTGATCGGCGGCTTCGAGTTCCTGTCGGAGGACGACAAGAAGAAGATCTTTGCGGAGAACCCGGCCAGGGTGGTACCGGGACTGGCCAAGATCAGCCGCTGAGCCGCGCGGGGGAGCGGTCGGCCGACGGATTGCGCCGAGGGAGAGAGCATGCACGACGAGCCGCGAGCCGAGACGGTAGGCAGCCTGCTGCGCACGGCCGAAGTGGTCAGCGCCGCCCGGGCCGGCCGGGATGATCCGGCAGCGGTGCAGGTGCTCGACGACGCCGTACTCGAGGCGGTGCGCCTGCAAGAGGAGGCTGGTCTCGATGTGATCACCGACGGCGAGGTGCGCCGGATGGCGTGGGCGCAAACGACGCGCTATCTCGATTGCTTTGTGGTCACACCCGGTCGGGGCGCGCTGAACTGGCGCGGCGGAGCGCTAGGGGCGGCCGGCTCGGCGCAGCCGGGCGGCGGGTATCCGGCGGTGGTGCGGCGCGTCGCCGACGCGACTCGGATCGGGTCCGTGACGGACGAGTACGCCTTCCTGGCCCGGCACGCCCACGCGCGGACCAAATTCACCATGGCCGCGCCCAGCTATCACCGGCGTTACTGGTCGCCGGAACACTCCACCGGCGCCTACCGCGACTGTGCGGAGTACCTCGCGGAGATCCGCGACTATCAGCGGGAGGTCGTCCGCGAGCTCATGGCGCTCGGCTGCGACTACATCCAGCTCGACGCCCCCAATTACGGCTCGCTCTGCGATCCCGATACGCGCACCGCCATGGTGGCTGACGGGCGCGATCCGGACGCGGAGACGATCTTCGACGCCGAGCTGGACAGCTCGCTGTTCGACGGCATCACCGGGGTCACCACCGCGCTGCACATCTGCCGCGGGAACGGTCCCGGTGGCGCGTGGCACTCGGCCGGCGGCTACCGCGCGATCTCCGGACTGCTGTTCCCGCGGCTGAGCTTCGACCGGCTACTGCTGGAGTACGACTCCGACCGGGCCGGCGCGTTCGACCCGCTGGGCGACGTCCGGCCCGGCACGGTCGTCGTGCTAGGGCTGCTGACGACCAAGTCCGATCGGCTCGAGGACGCCGGCGACATCGAGGCCAGAATCGCCGAGGCGGAGCGGATCAAGCCGCTGTCCGAGCTGGCGCTGAGCACCCAGTGCGGGTTCGCGTCGGTGCCGGCCAGCAATCCCGTGTCCGCGGTCGGCCAGCGGGCCAAGCTCGAGCTCGTCGGTCGGCTGGCTCGCTGGGTATGGGTCAGCTGAGCGCGGCCGAGGGCCTGCTGGCGCGGCTCGCCGCGCTGGACTCGTGTGCCTGCTCCGACGCCCTGGACCAGCTTGGGCTCGTCGGCGTCGCACCCGGCCTGCGGCCGCTGACCGTAGCGCGGCGGGTTACCGGGCGGGTCAGCACGGTCGCGCTCGGCCCCGCGGGCAGCCCTGGTCCGGCAGTGCGTCACCTCGGCACGGCTGCGATCGAGGCCGCACACCCCGGTGACGTGATCGTGGTGGCGGCCGGCGGCCGCGTCGACGCGGCGGGCTGGGGCGGGGTGCTGTCGCTAGCCGCCACGCTGCGCGGGGTGTCTGGCGTGATCGTCGACGGGGCATGCCGGGACGTCGACGAGAGTGCCGCGCTCGACCTGCCTGTCTACGCGCTCGCGGCGGTACCGGCGACCGCGCGCGGTCGGCAGGTCGAGGTCGGCTGGGATGTACCGGTGCAGGTGGCGGGCGTCGCGGTCGCGCCGGGCGATCTCGTGGTGGCCGACGGCAGCGGTGTGGTCTTCGTGCCGGCCTCGCACGCGGCCGGTGTCGTGGCCGCGGCCGAGCGGATCGCCGCGCGGGAGGCGGCGATGACGAGCCGGCTGCGGGCCGGGGAGCCGGCCTCCGCGGTGCTGTCGGCAGACTACGAGGACATGCTCACCGCACGGAAGGACGGCCCGTGACCAGTTCGGCAGCGGGCGCCGATTCGCTCGTCGACGGCCTCGCGGCCCTCGACATCAGCCAGATCAGCGACGCGCTCGACCGCCTCGGCATCGTCGGCCAGTGCGCCGGCATCCAGCCGCTTGACCGCCGGTTCCGGCTCGCCGGACGGGCGTTCACGGTCCGGTACGTGCCGGTGGGCCTGAGCCGCGGGACGGTCGGCGACTACATCGACGACCTAGCGCCCGGCCAGGTGCCGGTACTCGACAACGCGGGACGCCTCGACGCCACGGTCTGGGGCGACCTGCTCACCGTGACCGCGCACCGGATGGGCCTGCCGGGCACCGTGATCGACGGGATCTGCCGGGACACCGAGCGCAGCCTCGAGGTGGGGTACCCGATCTTCAGCCGCGGTTCCTGGATGCGTACCGGCAAGGACCGCGTGCAGGCCGACGCCTATCAGGTCCCGGTGAGCGTCGGCGGCGTCCGGATCGAGCCAGGCGACATCCTCGTGGGCGGCGCCGACGGGCTGGTGGCGGTCCCGGCCAGCCGTGCGTCGCAGGTGCTCGACGTCGCGGTGCAGATTGCCGCCAGCGAGGACCGGATCCGCGCCGCGGTGCTGGCCGGGGGCCGGCTAGCCGAAGCCAGGACCTCGGTCGGCTACCACGACCTGCAGCACCGCGCTCGATAGGAACGGGTCCGGTCGGCACGACCGAACCCGTCCCCCTGTCCTTATCCCTGCGGCATCATCTGCGGGTTGACGCCTTCCAGGTCTCGCTTGGTGACCCGGATCATGACGAGCGCCACGATGAGCGCCAGGACCATGATCGCGGCCGAGACCTCGAACCCGCGGGAGAACCCGGTCGCGAGCGCGTGATCGGTGATCACCTTCTGATAGGTGGCGATCTGGGCAGCGGTCGGCTTGAGTGGATGGCCGGCGGCGGCGGCACTGGCGGCGACGCGCTTCGCCGCTGCGACCGAGCTGCGGAGGTGGTTGGCGAACACCGTCCACGCGACCGTGCCGAGGATGGCCAGCCCGATGGAGCCACCGACCTGCTGGCCGGTGTTGACCAGGCTGGATGCGAGGCCAGCGTCGCGCTCCTCGACTTTGGACAGCGCGACAAGGAATAGCGGCATGAACAGGCTGCCCAGGCCCACGCCGGTCACCAGCATCGGGCCGAGCAGGCCACCCGCATAGGAGCTGTCGGCGCTGATCCGCGACAGCCAGAACATGCCGCCCGCCGACAGCACCGTTCCCGCGATGAGGATCGGACGGGCGCCGATGCGCCCGACCAGCCCGGCGCTGATGCCCGCCATCGCCATGATGGCCCCGACCATCGGCAGGTACCCAATGCCCGTCTTGAGCGCGCTATAGCCCCAGACCGTCTGGACGAAGATGGTCAGGAAGAAGAACAGCCCGAACATCGCCGTGCCGATGCACAGGAGGATGAGGTTCGCGCCGGACCGGTTCCGATTGTTGAATATCCGCAGTGGAAGCAGTGCGTGCTTGCTGCGCGACTCGATGACCAGGAAAGCGCTCAGCAGGACGACCGCCGCGACCAGCGACGCGATGACCTTCGGGTCACCCCAGTGGGAAAGGCCGTTCTCAGTCGTGGCCGCGTTGGACAGGCCGTAGACCAGCGCAGCCAGGCCGCCAGTGCCGGTGATCGCGCCCGGCAGATCGAACCGGCCGGTGTGCCGCTCCGACTCCGACAGCACGCGCGGGGCGGTCAGCGCCACCAGGATGCCGATCGGCACATTCACGAACAGCACCCAGCGCCAGGAGGCGTAGGTGGTGAGCAAGCCGCCCGCGATCAGGCCGATGGCGGCACCGCCGATTGCCATGGCCGACACGACGGCGAAAGCTCGGTTGCGCTGTGTACCCTCCGGGAACGTGGTCGCGACCAGCGACAGCGAGGTCGGCGCGATGATCGCGCCACCGAGTCCCTGCACCGCCCTGGCGGCGAGCAGCCAGCCCTCGCTCGTGGCGAACCCGCCAAGGAGGGAGGCGAGCGAGAACAGGACGATCCCGGCGATGAATACTCGCCGCCTGCCCAGAATGTCGCCAGCCCGGCCGCCCAGCAGCAGGAAGCCGCCGAAGGTGAGCGCGTAGGCGTTGACGACCCACTCCAGACCGGTGTCGGAGAACCCCAGCGCGTGCTGAATGTGCGGGAGCGCGACGTTCACGATGGTGGCGTCCAGTACCACCATCAGCTGGGCCGCGGCGATGACCACGAGGGCCAGGCCGAGGTGACGGTGCACCGCCGTGGCGGTCCCGTCGGCGCGGCCCGCGGCGGCCCTGCTGCCTGGCCGGGCCAGGCCCGCTGACTTGGCAGACATGTCGGGAATGACTCCTTCGCTGTTACCGGTGGCCAGCACGAGCGTGGTGCTGGCACTACCTCGGTTCTCTGGTGCGGGCTCTGTTGTCGTCGGCCGGCTCCGCTAGGGCAGACGACACCACGCGGCGGGACGTGACATCGTCCAGCCGGAGCGGCGGCGGTTCGCCGTGTTGCCGAGATTCGGCGGCGCGGATCGGCCACCTGGATCCAGGGCCACGTGCCCCGCGGGGTCCTGTTCGATGGCGGATTGAGCGTGAGCGCGGACTTTGGCGCTGGCCTCGCGGGCCGGCCGAACTCAGTCCGCGGCCGACCCTAGCGGGCGGTCGGCGTTCCGCTCACGGCGCGCGTCACCTCCTCAGTCGCCGTCGGCGGACGGGCATCCTGCTTCGGTGCCGGTTGCTCGTGCGGCGTGCTGTCCTGCAGGGCCGTGACGAGCAGCGTCGCCAGCTGGCCCGGCATCGCGTCCGGCGTGACCGCCCCCGTCGTGGTGGCGCCGTCGGCGTCGGTGCCGAGCATCTTGCGGATCAGGGCAAGCAACCGTGCGCGCTCGTCGCCGTCGAGAGCACGGTTCCACGGCATGCGGGCCGTCAGCTCGGTCTCAATGGCGTGCTTCAGGGCGAGGCCCTCGTCGGTGAGCACGAGGTTTTTCACCCGGCGATCGGCCGCGTGCGGCTCCCGCCGGGCCAGGCCGCGCTTCTCCATCATGTCGGCGACCAGGGTGACGAAGGACGGATCGCAGTGCATCCGCCTGCCCAGCTCCTTCATCGCCAGCGGGCAGTCCATGCTGTGCAGGGCCTTGATGAAGGGCACGGGAACGCCGAGCCGCTGCGCGAGCTGCTCGGCCTCGCCGATGATCTTCCCGATCAGCTCGAAGAAGCAGTCCGCGACCTCCCAGGTCTGCGTCTGCTGCTCGGTACCGGGCTGTTCGGCCACTTCCCTGGTGCTCCCCGTGCAACCAGCGCGGGTCATGACCCGCGCTTGAGCCGTTGAATAATTGAGCAACTCAAACACTAGCGTGGTTCGGTTGAGCCTGTCAATCTTTGCATTGCTCAACTATTACCGCACGACCGGCCCGTCGGCGCGCCGCGGGCGGCGGCAGGCGGCACCCAGAGGGCTAGCGAGCGCGTTCGATCAGGCCGCGGATGAACTCCGCCTGCCCGGCGTGCTGAAGGTCGTCCGCCAGCACGCTCACGAGTCGCACGGCCATCGTGACCGGGGGAGTCCAGGACCGGTCCACGACCTGGGACAGGTCGCTCTCGCTCAGCGTGCGGACGAACGCGATCGTCTGCTCGTAGGTCGCATCGTGGTAACCGACGAGCAGGTCGGCCGGTGCTCGCACGGCCGTCACCTGGGCAGCGCTGTGGCCGTAGCCGGTATCCCAGGAGTCCAGCGGCAGGCCGAACTGCTTGTCCCAGCCGGACAGCCATACCTGAGTCAGCCCGCTCGCCGCGGCGACGTGGTCGTCCTGCACACGAGTGAGGTGCCAGACCTGCCAGCAGATCGAGTTGGCCGCCGGGTCAACCCGGTAGAGCAGGTCGTCCTCGGTCAGACCGTCGAGCACGGCGTGCACGATCTCCCGGATCCGGCCGAAGCCGTCCGCCAGCAAGTCGGCACTGGACATGGGCCACCTCCGAAACGGTCAACCTGCCGGCGCGTCGCTAGTGCGCGAACAGGATGTCCTTCACCGCGATCACGAGGAGCGCGGCGATCAGTATCGCCCAGAGCCCGCTGCGCCATCGAGTCCGCCGCCCGCCGCGCATCCGCGTCTTGGCGACCTTGACGTCACCGTGCGCGGCGTACGTCTTCTGGCCGAACCAGCCGAGTGCCAGCCCGGCCGCGAGAAACACGACAACCAAGCCAATCGCTGCCGGAGTCATTCCCCCGTCTTTCTGCCTCCGGTTCCCTGCCTGCCTTGATGATTCCTTAATGCGCAAGCGGATACCAGCGGAAACGCCGTGCAGCCCGCACTGGCAGGATGGATCCAGCTCGGCACGGGAGCAGGAGCACGACTACCGGCCACGGATCGGACCGACGGCAAAGGAGACCGCACCGCGATGAGCGAGGCACTGATCGCCAGCACGATCACCATCGAGGGCTACGGCGGCGACGACATCGAGGCCTACCTGGCCGTGCCCGACGACGGTGCTTCGGCGCGCGGCGGCGTCGTGGTGATCCATCACATGCCGGGGTACGACAGCTCCACCAAGGAGATCGTCCGCAAGTTGGCCGCGAACGGGTACGCGGCGCTGATGCCGAATCTCTACTACCGGGATGCGCCCGGCGCCAGCCCCGACGACGCCGCGGCCGCGGCGCGGGCAAAGGGCGGGGTTCCCGACGACCGCCTGGTCGGCGACGTTTTCGGAGCGGCGGAGTTTCTGCGCGCGCTGGAAGCGTCGAACGGCAAGGTGGGCGTCATCGGCTATTGCTCGGGCGGCCGCCAGTCCTTCCTCGCCGCGTGCAGTCTCCAGCTGGACGCGGCCGTCGACTGCTACGGCGCGTTCATCGTGAGTCCGGTACCCGAGGGCCTGCCGCTCAAGGCCAAGCCGATCGTCGGCCTGGCCAAGGACCTCTCCTGCCCGCTGCTCGGCCTGTTCGGCGCCGACGACAAGAACCCCACGCCGGCCGAAACCGCGGAGCTGTCCAGGGCGCTCGACGAGCTGGGCAAGCCGCACGAATTCCACACCTACGACGGCGCGGGTCACGCCTTCTTCTCGGTCGACCGGGTGGCGTACCGGCCCGAGGCTGCGAATGATGGCTGGCAGAAGATCTGGGATTTCTACGGCCGCTACCTAGCCCGCTGAGGAGCTCGCATGTGCACGTATACCACCGAGAAGATCGACATCACGGGCAGCGGCAAGGGTGCCGAGGGCTGGTTCGCGCTGAGCGACGCGACCGTGTACTACGACCACCCGGTGCACGCGATGGCCGAGCACACGCTGAACATTGACTTCCGCAACCCGGCCCATGGCCCGGCCGCCCGGGTCGCCGTGGAACTGACCGCCGAGTCGGCGCGCGCGCTGGTCGCCGCGATCGAGGCGGCGCTCGCGGCCGTGCCGCCCGCGCTCGTGTCCTGATCGGCTGCCCGGCACCGGAGCACCAGCGGGACATCCGGCCCCGCCGCGCGCCGGTCCCCGCCGTGGCGTCGCATCGGGCGTGCGCTGTCGGCAGGGCGTGCCACGATCGGAGGCGAACCGCGGGTCGGGCGGGAGGATGCAGTGAAGTTCAGGGTCGAGCGCGACGTGCTGGCTGACGCGGTGTCGTGGGTCGCGCGCGCATTACCGACGCGGCCGGTGGTCCCCGTGCTGTCCGGTCTGCTGCTCCACGCCGAGGGTGACGGTCTCCAGCTGTCGTGCTTCGACTACGAGGTGTCCGCGCGGGCCACCGTGCCGGCCGAGGTCGGCGGGCCCGGCAGCGCGCTCGTGCCGGGCAGGCTACTGGCCGAGATCGCGCGGAGCTTGCCGGTCGCCGACGTGGACGTGCGCACCACGCCTGACATGGTGATGCTGACCTGCGGTAGCGCCGAGTTCGGGCTGGTGTCGCTGTCCCGAGCCGAGTACCCGGCGCTGCCGGAGGTGCCCGGCGTCCTGGGCACCGTCGACGGCGGGCTCCTTGCCACCGCAGCGGCCCAGGTCGTGCCCGCGGCTAGCCGCGACGACACGCTGCCGATGCTCACCGGAGCGTGTCTGGAGTTTGACGGTCAGGCGCTGACAATGGCGGCGACGGACCGCTACCGGATGGCGGTCCGCAGGCTCCCGTGGGACCCGGCCCTGCCGCTCGCGCACCGCTCTGTGCTCGTGCCGGCTCGGACGCTCGCCGACGTGGCCAGGACGATGGCGCCGGGCAAGCCCGTCACGATCGGTGTGGCGCAGTCAGCGCGCGACGGCGCCCGCGCTGCCGACGGGCTGATCTGCTTCGACGGCGGGGGTCGGCGACTGACGGCGCGGCTGATCGGGACGGAGTTCATCCGATACGAAGCCCGGTTCCCGGCCGGGTATGCGGCCAGCGCCGAATTGCCGGCCGGGCCGTTTACCGAGGCGGTCCGGCGGGTGTCGCTGGTGGCGGAGCGCGGCGCGCCGGTGCAGCTAGCGTTCCGCCGCGACGTCGTGGTGATCGAGGCGCAGTCCGACGGCCGGGCCCGCGCAGTGGAGTCGGTCCAGGTACGGCTGGTCGGCCAGGATCAGGTGCTTTCTTTCAACCCGCAGTACCTGCTGGACGGCCTGACCGCGGCGACGCTGACCGGCGCGGGCGCGGCCGGCGGACACCCCGGCGATCAGATCCGGCTGCAGTTCTCCGGCCCGGCGCGGCCCGCACTCATCACCTGGGTGTCAGGCGACGGCGAAACCGAGCCCGAACCATCCGGCGACGAGCCTGCGGACGGGACCGGCCCCGGTGCCGTCGGGGTCGCGACTTCCGCTGGCGGTGACCTGGACGATCCGGGCGCCCTGCCGGCGTTTCGCTACCTTGTGGTTCCGCTGCGAGGGGTGGCCGCGCACTGACCTCGCTACCAGCGGCGGCGCACCGGACCGCGACGCCCGCGGAAGATCCGCCGCAGCAGACCGCGGATCACCGTGAAGATGGCGGCCAGCAGACCCAGTCGACCGATGAGCGGCACGCTGAGACCGACCAGGATGACGTCATAGACGAGGAGCCAGGCCGCGACCGCCGCGAGCAGCGTGGCGAAAAAGCCCCCGCCATGGTGGTGACCTCCGTGCTGCCAGTCGCCGCCCTGTCGGTACCGGGGCCGGCTGTCGGTCGGCGGGCGGTCCGTGGCGCGGCGCGCGCGACCGACCCCCGAGCTTGGCAGCGGGACGTCATCGGGCCGCACGTGCGGCAAGTCGCTGGTAATGCGGCTCAGGTCGCGCTGGGTCTTCGACGCGAACACGGCGTCCAGGCGCTGCTGGAACTCCGCGAGGGTCAGCCGACCGCGGGCATAATGCTCGCGCAACTCCGCAGCGACCGCCTCGCGCTCGCTGTCCCCGACCCGCAAACTCGGCTGTGATGCCATCTGCCCCTCCGTGGCACTACGCCGACCGCTCCTACCAAAACGATATATCGCGACCACCGGCGAGGGCAACCGCGCCCGGCCGGCTCGCTAATTCAGAAAATAGCTGGCGCCGCCGGTGGCGGGGTTGGTCACCATGGCCGGTACCGAGATGGCCCCTGCGTGAGCGAACAGCAGCGTGAGGGTGATCTCCCGGCCTGAGATCATTTTGCCCGCGTCGGTGACCAGCAGGTGCGACCCGTTCGGGTCCAGCCCGACAAAGCTCCTGGCTGGAATCACGATCGAGCGAACGGTGTGCATGGCGGTGAGCCCGGCGCGGCCGGGGGAGCGGAGCGTCACGTGGCCGCCGACGCTGATGCGCGCGCCGATCAGCGCGTCGGCCGCGCCGTTGTTCTGTACGTCCACGTAGATGTCCGTGACACCGCTCGAGTTCGGCTGACTGACCTGGGCCGAGCTGAGCTTGATGCTCGGCCCTGGCGACGACGGTGAAGCGGAGCAGCCGGCGGCGAGGCTCGCGCCGAGCGCCGCCAGCCCGCACACAACGATCGTCCGCGGGCGCCGCCTTGACCGGCCGGCGCGCCACGTCCGGCCGGACGCGTGACTACTGGGCATGACGACAGAACCTTACTGCGGGGCGCCATCATGGTCTCACGAGGCGGGTGAGGTCGACACCGCGACGTCGCGGTTCACGCGGCGGTCAGGTCACCCCATGGTCAGGACTAGGCGCTGCCGGTGCCGGTTCCGATTGCCGTCACCGACATGATCACCTCGGCAGTGCTCGCACAGGTCTGCGCCTGGTACTGGACGTAGATGCTGCCGTAGTCGCCTGGCGGGTAGATCCGCAGCCAGTCCACGCTCGTCGGCTGGCACTCTGATGGCGGGTACGCGCCTGCATCGTGGAGCGCGATCAGCGCATTCGCCTGTCCGCCGGGTGCCAGGGTCACCAGCGTGCTGGCTTCCGCTGGATTGCGCGACGCCGCGGCCCCGACCTGCTGACCACCGACTCCGCTGACGAATGACACGCCCGGGTAGCCGAAGAGGGTGCAGGTGGAGTTCGACGTGTTGGTCAGCACGACGACCTGGTAGAGGGTGCCCGCGGCGCCCTGCGCGATGCCGAGCGTCGCCTGCAGCGCCGACGCCAGGCAGCCCGCCGGGCCGGCCGCCGCAGCGCTCGCGGCCGGCGGGCTCGGCGGCGAGCTGGCGGCTGTGCTGGGCCGTACCGTCACGGTCTTGGTCGGCGTCGCGGCTGGCCCGGTCGTGCCGCAGGCGGTCAGCAGTGCGCAGCTGGCGAGCACCACAACCGCAGCGACACGGGCGGCGGGTGACACACGAGTCTGGCGGGAAGCGAACGTCGGGGGAGGGGCCATCTGCTGCCGTCCTTAGCGAGCTGAGCCGACACCGGAAACGACCGGATCTGCCGATAAGACGCGGCAGGCCCCTAACCGGTTGGGGTGTCTTGCCGGCGAGTTCGCTGCAGCGGCCGTCGGCGCCGGCCGGTCGTGCCACTGCGGCGCGACCAGATCACCTGCCGATAATCGGCGGTCGATCTCCGGCCATGACGGGCGGGCAGGAAGTGGTGGCCGGGCCGGCCGGGGCGAGCTCGCGGGGGGTGTCGGCCTGGCTAGCGGGGGGCGGGGCGGCTGGGCTGGCGGGTGCGGGCGGCTGGGCTGGCGGGCGGTGTTTCGTGGGGCGGGCGGGGCTGGAGTGACCAGTGGTGACGGGCGGCCTAGCAGCCGACGGCACTCGTCGCACGCGCTGTCGGGCCGTGTCATACTTTGTCGAACAGTGCCTGGATTAAGGCTATGGTCTCGGTTGGGTTACGCGCCGTTGACATCGATAGGAACTTGTGACATAAGGTGCACCCCTTCGACACCCCAACCCAACTACGCTGCCTGCAAGCGAGCCGGACGGCAACAGGTTTTCTTGGCGCGGGCGATCTTGCCAACGAACTTTGAACCGGACCGGCCCCGGCAGCCGCGGACCTTCGGTACGCGCACGAGAACCCGGCCTTTATGGCGCCAAGTACTATATAGACTGAATGTCTAAGTTTTAGGTATCTTGGCCATATAGGTCGGCTCTGCGTGCGTACTGATAGCCACGGCGCCCGGGCACTGACCCGCTCGGGCGTGCTATCGCGCCGCAACGAAGGAGTACACATGTTTCAACGCAGACGCAGAATGGGCGTCGCGGGGGTTGCGGCGCTAGCCGCAACCGGGCTACTCGCGGCTGGGTGTGCCACCAGCACGAGCCCAAGCCCGACCGGAGTGAAGGTCAGCGGTGGCACCGCGACCGTCGCGTGGCCGCCGGGCTCGCAGGCTAACTGGATCTGGCCGTTCGTGCCGATCACCAACTACAGCACGTACAACGCGCAAGGCTTCGAGTGGCTGATGTACCGGCCGCTGTACATGTTCGGCAACAACGGCGACTCGGTGTCGGTCAACTACGCCCTGTCGCCAGCGGACGCCCCGGTCTACAGCGGGTCGACCGTGACGATCAACCTCAAGGGCTGGAAGTGGTCCAACGGCGAGACCGTCGACGCCAATGACGTGATCTTCTGGCTCAACATGGAAGAGGCGGAGAAGGCCAACTACGCCGGCTACAGCCCAGGTACCCTCCCGGACAACCTGGTCTCGTACTCGGCGACCGGCCCGGACCAGGTCACGCTGCACCTCAGCCAGACCTACTCCAGCCTCTGGTTCACCTACAACCAGCTCGCGGAGATCACCCCCATGCCGATGGCCTGGGACGTGACGAGCCTCGGCGCGGCGGCCGGAAGCGGTGGCTGCACCACCGACACCGCGGCGGACAAGTGGGCCAAGTGCGTGGCCGTCTGGAACTTCCTGACCGCGCAGAGCAAGGACACCTCGACGTACGCGTCGAGCTCGATCTGGTCCGTCGTCGACGGCCCGTGGAAGCTGCAGAGCTTCAGCGCAGCCGGGAACGACACGCTGGTGCCGAACCCGGCCTACTCCGGCAGCCCGAAGCCGATCCTGTCGGCCATCAACATGGTGCCGTTCACCGACGACTCCACCGAGTACACCGCGCTGAAGACCGGCAAGATCGACGTTGGCTACGTTCCCCCGCAGGACCTGCCGGTGAAGCCAGCCAACTCGGACCTGCCGACCACGAACCCGCTGGGCTCCGGCTACACGCTGGCGCCCTACTTCCCGTTCGGGATCTTCTACTACCAGGAGAACTTCAACAACCCGGTGCTCGGCCCCGTGTTCAAGCAGCTCTACGTGCGGCAGGCCCTGCAGTACGTAGACGACCAGCTGGGCATGGACAAGGCCATCTACCGCGGCTACTCGGACCCGACCTCGGGCCCGGTGCCGAACACGCCGCCGAACCAGTACACCCCGGCGGCGCAGACGGAAAACAGCTACGAGGGGCCGTACGCCTTCAACATCGCGAAGGCGAAGTCGCTCCTCACCAGCCACGGCTGGACCGAGGAGAGCGGCGTGATGACCTGCACCGATCCGTCGAAGTGCGGGGCGGGCATCAAGAGCGGTCAGCAGCTCAGCTTCACGCTGGACTACGCGAGCGGCCAGGTGACCGTCACCGAGGAGGCGTCGACCTACAAGTCGGACGCGTCGCTGGCCGGCATCAACGTCAACATCGTGTCCCAGTCGTTCAACACCATCATCGGTGAGGCGACTCCCTGCACGCCGTCGCAGTCGACGTGCACCTGGGGCGCGCTGATGTACGGTGGCTGGCTGTTCAACGGCCCCGGCTTCGAGCCGACCGGCGAGCCGCTGTTCGAGACGGGCGCCGGGTCCAACTCCGGTAGCTACTCGGACGCGGAGATGAACACGCTGATCAACGACACGCACACCAGTAACAGCCTGTCGGTGATGCAGGAGTACGCCACCTACGGCGCGGAGCAGCTGCCCTACGTGTGGATGCCGAACCCGTGGACCATCCAGGCGGTTTCGACCAGCCTGCACGGCGTCACGTTCAACTCGCTCAACACGTTCCTGCCCGAGTACTGGTACTTCACCAAGTAACCGGGCCGTGAGGCTGCCGCCCCGGCCTGCCGGGGCGGCAGCCTCACACCATGTGTTCGGGTATCGTCTGAGCGACCATAAATTATGACTAATCGGATCAAGTCGGACGTGAGGCTAGTGACCGGACGCTGGGAGGCTTAGCATGATCTGGACCCAGTCCGCTGGCCGCGATCGGCCTGGTCAAGGGCGGTGACGGTGTGGTCGGCTATCTAATCCGACGGATCTTCCAGGCCCTCGTCGTCACGTTCATCGTCACGCTCTTCACCCTCGCGCTGGTCCACCTGCTTCCTGGCGGGCCGGTTCGCGGCTTGCTCGGGCCTCGCGCCACCGCCGAGCAGGTCGCCTACTACACCCGGCTCTACGGCTTCGACCGGCCGATCTGGGACCAGTACGGCAGGTGGGTCTGGCAGCTGCTGCGGGGCAACCTCGGCTACTCGCCCAAGAACAACGAGTACGTCACCAGCGAGATCGCCGAGTTCCTGCCGAAGACGGTTGTGCTGGTGCTGCTCGGCACCATCGTGTCGCTGATCTTCGGCATCCCGCTCGGGATCTACCAGGCGGTCAAGCGGTACACCGCCGGCGACTACGCGCTGACCGGTCTGTCGTTCATCGGCTACGCGACCCCGACCTTCTTCATCGGGCTGCTTCTGGTCCAGTGGTTCGCGATCGACACCCACATCTTCCCGCCGTTCGCGCCGCAGTCATCCTCCGTGCTCGGCGTGCTGTCCCAGCCGCAGGCGCTGGTCCTGCCGGTGACCGCGTACGCCTTCGTGCTGTACGCCCTGTGGAGCAGGTACATGCGCTCGTCCGTGATGGACAACCTGGTCCAGGACTATGTGCGCACGGCGCGAGCCAAGGGGGCCAGCGAGCGCCGTGTGCTGTGGGGCCACGTATTCCGCAACTCGCTGACCTCGATCGTGACCCTGCTCGGGCTGTCACTGCCGACGCTGGTCGCGGGGGCCATCTTCGTCGAGGTGGTCTTCAACTACCCGGGCATGGGGCTCTCGTTCTTCAACGCCGCGACGAACTTCGACTTCCCGACGCTGCTCGGCTACACCATCATCGCGACGGTGGCGACGATCCTCGGCAACCTGCTCGCCGACGTCAGCTACGCCGTCATCGACCCGAGGGTGAGGTACAGCTAGATGACCATGCTGCCGCCGGGTGCTGACCCCGACCTGGCCCACGGCCGTACCGCCGTCGCGGAAGCCGAGGCCGATGAGATCGCGGCGGGCGGCCCGCTCGCCGCGACGAGAGCTCGCGGGATGCTGCGGCGCGGCTGGGACGTCTTCGCCGAGAACAGACTCGCGCTCATCGGGCTCGGCATCGTCGTGTTCATGCTGCTGTTCTGCTTCATCGGGCCGCTGCTGTACCACACGGACCAGGTGCACACGAACCTGCAGGACTCGCTGTGCCCGCCGAGCGGCAGCCACCCGCTCGGCTGCGATCCGGTCGGCTACGACGTCCTCGGCCGGCTGATGGTGGGCGGCCAGACCTCGCTCGAGGTCGGCTTCGCCGCCGCCATCGTGTCGGTCCTGTTCGGCACGCTGTACGGCGCGATCTCGGGGTTCATCGGCGGGCCGCTCGACAGCGTGCTGATGCGGATCGTCGACGCCGGGCTGTCCATCCCCTACATCATGGTCATCATCATCCTGTCGGTGATCTTCCACCCCAACAAGTTCATCATGATCTTCATCATCGCCTCGTTCTACTGGCTGGGTGTGGCCCGGCTGGTGCGCGGCGAGACGCTGAGCCTCCGGACACGCGAGTACGTGCAGGCCGTCAAGGTGATCGGCGGCGGCCGGATGCGCTCGGTGGTCCGGCACATCATCCCGAACGCGATCGGCACGATCATCGTGCAGGCCACCTTCGCGGTCGCGGACTCGATCCTGATCCTGGCCGGGCTCGGCTTCCTGGGGCTCGGCGTGAACGCGCCATCCACCGACTGGGGCTCGATGCTGTCCTCCGGGCTGCAGTACATGCAGGGCGGCGGCTACTGGTGGCTCATCTACCCCGCCGGATTCGCGATCATCATCACCTGCATCGCCTTCAACTTCATCGGCGACGCGCTCCGCGACGCCTTCGAGACCCGGCTACAGCGCCGCTAGGGGGACTGGGTGGCACCGCTCCTGCAGGTCGAGGACCTGCACACCGACATCAGGCTGAAGCACTCGACGGTGCACGCCGTCGACGGCGTGTCATTCAGCGTCGAGGCCGGAGAGACGCTGGGCGTCGTGGGCGAGTCGGGCTGCGGCAAGACGATAACCGCGCTCTCGATCATGAACCTGCTGCCCACCGGCGGGCACATCACGGCCGGCTCGATCAAGCTCGGCGGTAGCGAGATCACAGGGCTGTCCGAGGACGCGCTGCGCAACGTCCGGGGCAACGAGATCGGGATGATCTTCCAGGACCCGCTGACGTCGCTCAACCCGACCATGACGGTCGGCAAGCAGATCGCCGAGGCCGTGCTGCTGCACCGCGAGGTGTCCAACGACCAGGCGATGGACCGCGCCGCCGAGGTGCTCGACCTCGTCGGGATGCCGCGCGTCAGGGAGCGCATCAACGAGTACCCGCACCAGTTCTCCGGCGGCATGCGGCAGCGCGTGATGATCGCGATGGCGCTCGCGTGCGAGCCGAGGCTGCTGATCGCGGACGAGCCGACGACCGCTCTGGACGTGACGATCCAGAAGCAGATCCTCGAGCTGATCGACGACCTCCGGCGTCGGCTGGGCATGGCCGTCATCCTGGTCACCCACGATCTCGGCGTCATCGCCGGGCGGGCCGACCGGGTCGCGGTGATGTACGCCGGCAAGATCGCGGAGACGACGGACACCACGACACTGTTCGCCAACCCGCGGCATCCGTACACCGAGGCCCTCTTTCAGTCGCTGCCCGACAAGGCGGCGGAGAACAGGGAGCGGCTCTACTCCATCCCCGGCCTGCCGCCGGACCTCACCAGCCCGCCGCCGGGCTGCCGGTTCGCCCCCCGCTGCCGGTACGCGACCGACCGCTGCCGGGCCGAGGGGCCGAGCCTGCGCGGGGAGACCGCCGGGCACGAGTTCGCGTGCTTCTACCCGGTCGGTGCCACCGAGCACCACGGGCTCGGTGTGGCGGCCGAGGCCACGGGCGGCGCGCTGGAAGAGGCCCCCGTCGTCACGGGCGGGACGCTGCTGAGCGTGCAGAGCCTGGTGAAGGACTTCCCGGTCACCAAGGGCGCGGTCCTGCAGCGCCGGATCGGCTGGGTCAGCGCGGTCGCGGACGTCAGCTTCGACATCAACCGCGGCGAGACGCTGGGCCTGGTGGGCGAGTCCGGCTGCGGGAAGACCACGATCGGCAAGCTCGTGGTGGGTCTCGAGACGCCGACCAAGGGCTCGATCAACTTCGAGGGCAAGGACCTGGCCCGCAGCAGCGCCCGAGAGTATCGCCGGGAACGGCGGAAGATCCAGCTCATGTTCCAGGACTCCTACTCCTCGCTGGACCCGCGCATGCGCGCCGGGACCATCCTGCGCGAGCCGCTGGTCGTGCAGGGCATCGGCAACCGGGTCGAGCAGCAGCAGCGCGTGCGCGAGATCCTGGACCACGTCGGGCTCCCGGCGAGCGCGGTCGACCGGTACCCGCACGAGTTCTCGGGCGGGCAGCGGCAGCGGCTGGGGTTCGCCCGGGCGCTGATCCTGTCGCCCGAGATGATCGTGGCCGACGAGCCGGTGTCGGCGCTCGACGTGTCGATCCAGGCTCAGATGCTGAACCTGATGCGCGAGCTGCAGCGCGAACTGGGGCTCACCTACCTGTTCATCTCGCACGACCTGGCGGTGGTCCGCTACCTGTCGAACCGGATCGGCGTCATGTACCTCGGCAAGCTGGTCGAGGTCGGCCCCGCCGACGAGGTGTACCTGACCCCGGCGCACCCCTACACGCAGGGGCTTATCGACTCCGCGCCGGTGGCGGACCCGGTGGCCGAGCACGCAAAGGTGGACCAGGGCGTGCGGGGCGAGCTGCCGAGCGCGATCCACCCGCCGTCGGGCTGCCGGTTCCGCACCCGCTGCCCGCTGGCGCAGGAGATCTGCGCAGAGGTCGAGCCGCCGCTCCGGCCGTTCAGCGCCAACGGTCACCAGGCGGCCTGCCACTTCCCGTTGCGGACGCCGCTGCCCGCCGACGCCGTGGCCGCGGCCGCGGCCGCGGCACCTGCGCCGACCCCGCTGGCGTAGCCGTCGGCGGCTGCGGACCGGCGAACGGCTGCGGGCCGCACACAGCCCGTTCCGTTACGGGTGAGGGGCTAGGGTTTGTCCGTGCGGCGATTCACGACGCGGCCCGAGCTGGCTGGCACGTTCGGCATGGTTGCGTCGACGCACTGGCTGGCGTCGGCCGCGGGCATGGCGGTGCTCGAGAAGGGCGGGAACGCGTTCGACGCCGCGGTGGCCACCGGCTTCGTCCTGCAGGTCGTGGAGCCGCATCTCAACGGTCCCGGCGGCGAGGTACCGGTTATCGGGTTCGACGCGGCCACCGGTGCGGTGTTCGTGCTCGACGGCCAGGGGCCGGCACCGGCCGCGGCGAGCCTGGCCGCCTTCGCCGACCTGGGCCTTGAGCTGGTGCCCGGCACGGGCCTGCTGGCGGCGTGCGTGCCGGCGGCGATCGGAACCTGGCTGCTGCTGCTCGAGCGGCACGGCACCATGCGGCTACGCGACGTGCTCGAGTACGCGATCGGCTATGCCAGGGACGGCTATCCGATGCTCGCCACGGCGAGCGACGCGATCGCCGCGGTGGCCCCCACGTTCACCGAGCACTGGCCGACCTCGGCCGAGATCTACCTGGCGGCTGGCACGCCGGCGGCGGGCAGCCGGTTCGCCAACGAGCCGCTGGCGGCGACGTATGAGCGGATTCTCGACGAGGCCGAGCGCGCGGGCGGCGACCGGGCCTGGCAGATCGAGGCCGCCAGGCGCGCCGTCTACGAGGGCTTCGTCGCCGCGGCTATCGACGACTACGCGGGCTCCGCCGAGGTCATGGACGTGACGGGCGAACGCCACCACGGCCTGCTCACCGGTGCCGACCTGGCGCGCTGGCGGGCCTCGGTTGAGCAGCCGGTGACCCTGGACTTCGGCGGGCTCACCGTGTGCAAGACCGGGCCGTGGGGTCAGGGGCCGGTGTTCCTGCAGCAGCTCGCGATGCTGGCCGGGTTCGACCTCGCGGCGATGCAGCCGGGCAGCGCAGATTTCATCCACACCGTGACCGAAGTCGCCAAGCTGGCCTTCGCGGACCGCGAGGCGTGGTACGGCGATCCGCGTCAGTCGGACGTGCCGCTCGCCGATCTGCTGTCCGCGGATTACGCGGCGGAGCGCCGCGCCCTCGTCGGCGCGGCGGCCTCGGGGGACTTGCGGCCCGGCGCACCGGGTGGTCGGCGGCCTGTGCTGCCCGGCTATGCGCTCGGCCGCCTGGGCCTGGCCGCCGGGGCTG
>JASHPF010000303.1 GCA_030038295.1 Streptosporangiaceae bacterium | reverse complement strand
TCCTCCGACCCGAGGGTACGCGGGCGGCGCGAGCCCGGCCAGCGGCCGAGTGACCCGGCTGCGGCCGGACGAGGGCGGTGCACCACGACGGCCGGCGTTACCCTCTCGATGGCTGACCAAGCGCTTGCTACCATGGGCACGCTCGCATCGCGCCAGTGCGCATCGACGAGTCGCGGGACGGCGGGACCGGCTGTGGCTGACAAGCGGATGTCCGAGGACGACGTCGTTGCCCGGCTGCGGTCAGGGATGACGATCGGCATCGGCGGCTGGGGGTCGCGGCGCAAGCCCATGTCGCTGGTCCGGGCCATCCTGCGGAGCGACCTGCGGGATCTGACGGTGGTGAGCTACGGCGGACCGGACGTCGGGCTGCTGTGCGCGGCGGGCAAGATCCGACGGCTCGTCTACGCGTTCGTGTCGCTCGACTCGATCCCGCTCGAGCCGCACTTCCAGACGGCCAGGCAGCTCGGCGCCATCGAGGTGACCGAGTACGACGAGGGCATGCTGCAGTGGGCCCTGTACGCGGCCAGCTGCCGGCTGCCGTTCCTGCCCAGCCGGGCGGGGCTCGGCTCCGACGTGCTGACCGTCAACCCCGGGCTGCGGACGGTCCGGTCGCCGTATCCGGACGGCACCGAGCTTGTCGCGGTGCCCGCGCTGCCGCTGGACGCCGCGCTGGTACACCTGAACCGGGCCGACGCGGCCGGCAACGCCGAGTTTCTCGGCGATGACCTGTACTTCGACGACCTGTTCTGCACCGCGGCGGAGCGAGCGTACGTGTCCTGCGAGCGGGTCGTGCCGACGCCGGAGCTGGCGGCGGCCGGCCTGCCGCGGCTGCGAGTGCACCGGTGGATGGTGGCCGGCGTGATCGAGGCGCCGAACGGGGCGCACTTCACCTCGTGCGCGCCCGACTACGGCCGGGACGAGGCGTTCCAGCGGGCGTACGTCGCCGCGGCAAAGGACGCGGGCGAGTGGTCGCGGTTCGTGGCCACGTACCTGAGCGGCGACGAGTCGGCGTACCAGGCCGCGGTGGCGGCCCGCCGGCCGGAGGCGGGCGGGTGACCGCCTGCACCCCGAGCCGGGCCGAGGTCTGCGTCGTTGCCTGCGCCGAGGCGTGGCGCGGCGACGGCGAGATCGCGGCGAGCCCGATGGCGCCGATCCCGACCGCGGGAGCGCGGCTGGCTAGGGCCACGTTCGAACCCGACCTGCTGCTGACCGACGGCGAGGCCCGGTTCGTGGCGGGCACCTGGCCGCTCGGCGAGCCAGCGCCCGGCGCCGTCGAGGGGTGGATCCCGTTCCGCTCGGTCTTCGACCTGGCCTGGGCTGGCCGGCGGCACGTCATGATGAGTCCGGCGCAGCTCGACCGGTACGGCAACGCCAACATCTCCGCGATCGGCGACCACGCCAGGCCGATCCGGCAGCTGCTCGGCGTGCGCGGCGCGCCCGGCAATACGGTCAACCACCCGACCAGCTACTGGGTGCCGCGGCACCTGCCGCGGGTGTTCGTGCCGCGGGTCGACATGGTCTCGGGGGTCGGCTACGACCGCGCCGGCGCGGCCGGCCCGGACGCGGCCGCGTTCCTGGACCTGCGGCGGGTGGTGACCAACCTCGCCGTGCTCGACTTCGGTGGCCCTGGCCACACCATGCGACTGGTGTCGGTGCATCCGGGCGTCACGGTCGACGAGGTGGTCGCCGCCACCGGCTTCGAGCTCGCGACGGAGGGCGCGGTGCCGCAGACCCGGCTGCCGACGGCTGCCGAGCTGGCACTGATCCGCGGGGTCATCGACCCGGCCCGGCTGCGCGACGCCGAGGTGCCGGGGTGAGGGCCTCGCCGGCGCCGGACGGCGAGCCGAGGCCGCACCCCGCCCTGCGGACGGCGATCTGCGCGCTGTTCGGCGTGGACTACCCCATCGTGCAGACCGGCATGGGCTGGGTGTCGACGCCGGAGCTGACCGCGGCTACCGCGAACGCCGGCGCCCTCGGCATCCTCGCCGCGGGTACGCTCACGCTCGCCGAGACCGACGCCGCGATCGCCCGCACCCGCGAGCTGACCGGCCGGCCGTTCGGGGTGAACCTGCGGGGCGACGCGCCCGATGTGGCCGAGCGCGCGGCGCTGCTGGTCAGGCACGGGGTGCGGGTGGCATCCTTCGCGCTGTCGCCGAACGAGCGGGTCGTCCGCGGGCTGAAGGAGGACGGGCTGGTGGTCGTGCCGTCGGTCGGGGCCAGGCGGCACGCGGAGAAGGTCGCCGGGTGGGGCGTCGACGCCGTCATCGCGCAGGGTTCGGAGGGCGGCGGGCACACCGGCAGCGTGCCGACCTCGATCCTGCTGCCCCAGGTCGTCGACGCGGTCGACCTGCCGGTCATCGCGGCCGGTGGCTTCAGCGACGGCCGCGGCCTGGTCGCCGCGCTCGCCTACGGCGCGGCGGGCATCGCGATGGGCACCCGGTTCCTGCTGACCACCGACAGCCCGGTGCCGGCGTCGGTGAAGGCCGAGTACCTCAAGGCGACGGTGACCGACACCGTGGTTACCGCCGTGCTCGACGGCGTTCCGCAGCGGGTGCTGCGCACCAAGCTTGTCGATCAGCTGCTGGGCGTCGGCCCGCTGTCCCGGCTGCGCCGGTCGGCCGGGCACGCGGTCGCGTTCCGCCGGCTGTCCGGCGCGCGCTGGCGCGACATGATTGCCGAAGGGCTGGCGATGAAGCGCGGCCACGAGCTCGGCTGGACGCAGGTGATCATGGCTGCCAACACCCCGATGATGCTACGGGCCAGCATGGTGGACGGGCGGACCGACCTCGGCACGCTGGCGAGCGGTCAGGTGGTCGGCGTGATCGAGGACGTGCCGGGCTGCGCCGAGCTGGTCGAGCGAATCGTCGCGCAGGCCAGCGCCGTGCTCGAGCGGCTCGGCGAGCAGCAGGGGCCGGCGGGCCATGGCTGACGCCGTCGCCGGGCCGGCCCCGCGGCCGCACCGCAGTCACGGGCTGCTCGCGGAGCGCACCGTGCTGGTCACGGCTGCGGCCGGCACCGGCATCGGTTTCGCCACGGCGCGGCGATGCTGCGAGGAGGGCGCGCGGGTGATCATCAGCGACCGGCACGAGCGCCGGCTCGCCGAGGCGGCGGACCGGCTGGCCGAGATCAGCGGCGGGCGGCCACTCGCCGTGCTGTGCGACGTGACATCGGAGGAACAGGTGCAGCGGCTGTTCGACAGCGCGGTGGCCGAGCACGGTCACCTGGACGTCGCGGTCAACAACGCCGGGCTCGGCGGTGACACGCCGCTGATCGAGATGACCGACGAGCAGTGGGGCACCGTGCTGGATGTGACCCTGACCGGCACGTTCCGGTGCACCCGCGCCGCGCTGCGGCACATGATCCCGCGCGGCAGCGGCGTCGTCGTCAACAACGCGTCCGTGCTCGGCTGGCGGGCCCAGGCCGGCCAGGCGCACTACGCGGCGGCCAAGGCCGGCGTGATGGCGCTCACCCGGTGCGCGGCGATCGAGGCTGCCCCCGCCGGGGTCAGGGTCAACGCCGTGGCGCCGAGCATCGCCATGCACCCGCACCTGGCGAGGGTGTCCAGCGATGACGTGCTGGCGGAGCTGGCGGCGCGCGAGGCGTTCGGCCGCGCCGCCGAGCCGTGGGAGGTCGCGGACGTGATCGTCTTCCTCGCCAGTGACTACTCCTCCTACCTGACCGGCGAGGTCGTCTCGGTCTCCAGCCAGCACCCGTGACGGAGGGCCACATGATCACCAGCACGCTCGCGGACGGTGTCGCCGAGGTCGTGGTGGATCACCCGCCGGTGAACGCGCTACCGGTCGCGGGCTGGTTCGAGCTGGCCGACGCGGTTCGGGCGGCGGGCCGCGACCCGCAGGTCCGGGTCGTGCTGCTGCGCGCCGAGGGTCGCGGCTTCAACGCTGGCGTCGACCTCAAGGAGATCCGGGCAGACCCCGGATTCACGGCTCTCGTGGGCGCGAACCGCGGCTGCTTCGCCGCGTTCGCGGCGGTGTACGAGTGCGCGGTGCCCGTGATCGCGGCGGTGCACGGCTTCTGCCTCGGCGGTGGCATCGGGCTGGTCGGCAACGCGGACGTGATCATCGCGAGCGAGGACGCCACCTTCGGCCTGCCCGAGGTCGACCGCGGCGCCCTCGGCGCGGCCACTCACCTGTCCCGGCTGGTGCCGCAGCACAAGGCCAGGGCCATGATGTACACCTCGGCCACCGCGACCGCCGCCGAGCTGCACGCGTACGGCTCGGTGCTGCGGGTGGTGCCGCG
>JASHPF010000039.1 GCA_030038295.1 Streptosporangiaceae bacterium | reverse complement strand
GTGGATAGCCGCAGCGCCGCGAAGCCCGCCCTGGCGAGCTGAGCCAGGCCGGGCTCGCCCAGCCCCAGCTCTGCTAGCAGCTCGGCCGCCTCGTCCGGCTCCAGCTCGGCGAGCTCGGCCTCCGTCTTGGCGTCCAGGAACACCGACTCGGCGGGCGCCACCAGCTCGGCCAGCCGCTTGCGCAGCTCGTCGTCGCCGAGCTCAGCCTCGTCGGAGTTGAACACGTACAGGAACGGCTTGGCAGTCAGCAGGTGCAGCTCGCGCACGTCCGCGACGTCCAGTCCGGCCGACGCGGCCCCGGCGAACAGCGTGGTGCCGCCGTCCAGCAGCTGCTGGGCCTTCGCCGCCGCGTCCGCGACCCTGACCCGTTCCGGGTCCTTGGCGAACTTGGCCTCCTTGGCCAGCCGGGGCGCCGCCTTCTCCAGCGTCTGCAGGTCGGCCAGCATCAGCTCGGTGGCGATGGTGTCGATGTCCCGCTCCGGCGACACGTCGCCGTCGACATGACTGACGTCGGGGTCGGTGAACACGCGCACGACCTGGCAGATGGCGTCGGTCTCGCGGATGTGCGAGAGGAACTGGTTGCCCAACCCCTGGCCGGTCGACGCTCCGCGCACCAGGCCCGCGATGTCCACGAACCGGACCGTGGCCGGCACGATCCGGGCCGAGTCGTAGAGCCCCGCGAGGGCGGCCAGCCGCGGATCCGGGATGCCGACAATGCCGACGTTCGGCTCGATCGTCGCGAAAGGGTAGTTGGACGCTAGGGCGCTCGCCCTCGTCAGCGCGTTGAAAAGAGTGGACTTGCCCACATTTGGCAGGCCGACAATGCCGATGGACAGACTCACTGCTGAATTCTATGCACGGGCAGGTAACGGGGTAGCTCGGCGCTCAGCGCGGTTGCGCGCGCGGCCGATCGCCCCGCCAGGACACCATTCATGACCGCAGGGCGCCGATCCAGAGCGGGTGCCCGGGCGTGTCGTGCCCGAAATTGTCGGTGGCGGCCTGTAACGATGCTGACCATGAACGCGATCTTGCTGCTGATCGGGCTCCTGCTCGGCACCGCCGTCGGCGCCGCCCTCGGCTACCTGCTCGCCCAGCGCCGGCTGGCCAGCGGGACCGCCGAGCTCGCCGCGCAGGCCGCGACCGCCGACGAGCGGGCGAGAGCCGCCGCGGAGCGGGCGAGCCTGCTGGAGCGAGCCGCTCAGGACAAGGCCGCGCTGCTTGACGGCCAGCTCGCCGAGCGCTTCGAGTCGCTATCGGCGCAGGCGCTCGACCGTAGCGCCAGGACCCTGCTCGAGCTCGCCGAGGGCCGGCTGAGCGCCGCGAACGCCACCGCGGCCGGTGACCTGGACAGCCGCAAGGCCGCCGTGGAGCAGCTCGTGCAGCCGCTGCGCGACACGCTCACCCGGCTGGAGGTCCAGCTGCGGGAGGCGGAGGCGGCCCGGCGGTCCTCGCATGCGGCGCTCGCGGAGCAGGTCTCGATCGCCCGGCAGACCTCGGAGCAGCTGCGCGCTCAGACTCAGGCGCTGGTCACCGCCCTGCGCAGGCCAGAAGCCCGCGGCCGGTGGGGGGAGATGCAGCTTCGGCGCGTGGTTGAGCTGGCCGGGATGGCGAGCAAGTGCGACTTCGACGAGCAGGTGGGCGTCAGCACGGCGGCTGGCGGCCTGCGCCCGGACATGGTGGTCAGGCTGGCTGGCGGCAAGAACATCGTCGTGGATTCCAAGGTCTCGCTGGCGGCCTACCTGGAGGCCGCCGAGTCCTCGGACGAAAACGCCCGGGCGGACCGGCTGACGGCGCACGCGCGGCACCTGCGCGAGCACATCGACCGGCTGGCAGCCAAGGCCTACTGGGCCGCGCTGACCCCGTCCCCCGAGTTCGTGGTCCTGTTCATTCCCGGCGAGGCCTTCCTGGCGCCCGCGCTCGAACGCGACTCCGGCCTGCTCGAGTACGCGATGGCGAGCAGGGTCCACATCGCCACCCCCACCACGCTCGTGACGATGCTCCGGACTGCGCAGTACGCGTGGCAGCAGGCCGCCCTCTCCGACCACGCCCGCGCCGTGTTCGACCTCGGCCGCGAGCTCTACGACCGGATCGCCAGCCTGGGCAGGCACGTCGACGGCCTGGGCCGGGCGCTGACCACGGCGGTATCTACCTACAACAGGACCGTGGGCTCGCTCGAGAGCCGGGTGCTGGTCAGCGCCCGCAAGCTGAGCGAGCTTGGCATCGTCGACGCCGAACTGGAGCAGCCGCGGCCGGTGGAGGAGACGGTCCGGCCGCTGTCTGCACCCGAGCTGATCGTGGAGCCGGGCCCGGAACTGGTTCCGCCGCCGGGTCTTGAGCCCGATCCCGGCGGGCAGACTCATCTCTTCGGGGGACGGGCGTACACCGCCGCGGGCTGAGACACCCCGCGGCTAGGGGGCGGATGGAGGAGCGGCAGGCCGAGTCCGGCGGGACCGAAACCGGCCTGGGCTCGGCCTACAGTGATGAGGCCGCCGACGGCCAGCAGACCGAGCGTCGGCCCGGCGGCCGCCGCTACCGCACCGGCAGGCCGCCACCCGGCCGACGAGAGGCGCAACAGTGGTCCCGGCCTGCCGACGGGCGGCCGGGAGCCGAGGCCACCCCGTTCCCCGACCGGACGGCGACGGTCGGCACACTGGCGGGCGTGCTCGCGGTGTGCCTCGTCTGCTGCCTTCTTGCCGCGTGGCTGCACGTCGGCGCGGTGGCCGGCCTCGGCTTTTGCGCCGGAACCTGGGCGGCCGCGGGGTATGCCAGGCGGGCGACACTGCTGACCATGGTGGTCTCGATGCCCGCGGTCTTCCTCGCCGCGGAGATCATCGCCCAGCTGGCCACGACGCCGGCCGGAACCCATCGCGGGACGCTCACGGTCGTGCTTGCGGGCACCCTGCTGACGCTGGCCAGCGTCGCTCCGTGGCTGTTCGCGGGGACCGCGGGAACTTTCGTGATCGCCATGTGCCGTGGCTTGCCGCGCTGCGTGCACGACCTGCGGGACAACCTCACCGGCCGGGCACGGACCGGCCGGCCGCCGACGCGCCGTCGACCGGGCGAGTTAGCCCGACCGCCGGGCCGCTGGCTGCCTCAGCTCCCGCGGCAGGCCGAAGGTCATTCGCTCGGGCACGGCCTCGACCTCCTCGACGTCGGCGAACCCGAGCTCGGCAAGTCGGCCGAGGACGCCAGCCACGAGGTCCTCCGGCACGGAGGCGCCACTGGTGACGCCCACCGTGCCAGCTCCGGCCAGCCACGCCGGGTCGATCGCCAAGGCGTCATCAACGAGGTAGCCGGCCGTCGCACCAGCGTCCTTGGCGACCTCGACCAGGCGGACCGAGTTAGAGGAGTTCCGCGAGCCCACGACGATCACCACATCGGAGTCTGCCGCTATCTGCTTGACCGCGGCCTGCCGGTTCTGCGTGGCGTAGCAGATGTCGTCGCTGGGCGGGTCGACGAGCAGCGGAAATCTTGTCCGCAGCGCGGCTACGGTCTGCGCCGTCTCGTCCACCGAGAGCGTGGTCTGGGACAGCCAGGCGACCTTCGCGGGGTCGCGGACCTGGACACCGTCACTGCCCGCCGGGCCGTCCACGAGGTGGATGTGGGCCGGCGCCTCGCCCGTGGTGCCGATGACCTCCTCATGGCCCTCGTGACCGATCAGGAGGATGTCGTAGCCCTGCGCGGCGAACCGACGGGCCTCGTTGTGCACCTTGGTGACCAGCGGACACGTGGCGTCGATGGTCCGCAGGCTGCGGTCAGCGGCCTGCTGCCGCACGTCCGGAGCGACGCCATGTGCGGAGAACACCACGATCGCGCCCTCCGGCACCGCCTCGGTTTCGTCGACGAAGATCGCGCCGCGCTCCTCGAGCGTGCGCACCACGTGGACGTTGTGCACGATCTGCTTGCGTACGTAAACCGGGGCGCCGTACCGCTCCAGGGCCAGCTCCACTGTCTGCACAGCCCGGTCAACGCCAGCGCAGTAGCCGCGCGGCTTTGCCAGCAGGACACGGCCGGACTGGTCAGGCATGGCGTCCAGTTTAGATGGACCGAGGCGGTGGCGAGCCTTGGCCCTTGGTTCTTTGGGCCAGGACCGGCGTCCCGACCGCCCAGCGGATCCGGCGACCCGCGGACGTGTTGCCCTGCTGGTGCGGGCCGCTCGGGGCCAGGCCTGGCATGCTGGTCACGAACGGGGAATACTGGCAGCCCGCCTCACCCCGGCTCCCGGCCCGGCGACACGGGCGGCCAGGGCGAGGCCAGGCGCCGCCGCAGCCCGCGACCCGACCGGGTCTGGCGCCCGGCGAGCCCAGGCGCGGCTAGCTGAGGGAGAACGATCACCCATGGGGATCCCGCAAGTCCCAGACCAGGTGAAGAAGGCGCCTACGGTGGCGCTGCGCGCCTTCTTCGCCGGAATCGGCAAGATTCTGCTCGCCGCCGACCGCCCGCAGGCTAGCCCGTCGGGCACCGGTCCGCGCCACGCCGCGCCGGGGCGGCGCGCGGCCAGGGCTGGAGCCATGGCCCAGTCTGCCGAGCGGTGGCGCTCGCTGGACGAGACCGGCAACGTACGGGTGCTAGCGACGGAAGACTCGCCCGGCGGCATAGTGCTGACGCCGGGCGGTGCGCGCACGGCAACGGGGGGCAAGGGCCCGGCCAGGGTGCCGGAGGTGGCCATGACACCGGTGTCGACGCAACCGCTGACAGGGAACGTCCCCATCGGGGCCGGTTTCGTGGTCCACGAGCTGCCGCTTCCTGGTTACGACACCATGTCGGTCGCCGCGATCAGGGGCAGGCTGCGCGGTCTCGACGTCGAGCAGTTGCAGGCGCTGCTGGTGCGCGAGCGCAAGAATGCCGAGCGGCCGGAGGTCATCGCCATGATCGAGCGCCGCATCCTCAAGATCGAGTCCGGCGGGTGACGGGCTCGCGAGGCACCTAGCTGTGCCGCTAGAGACGTCCGAGCAGTCGCCAGTGCCGGTCCGTACGGTCCTGCGACTGGTCGGCGAGTGGATCGGACGTCTCGGCCGGGTCTGGGTCGAGGGCCAGATCGCCGAGCTCGCCAGGCGCGGCGGCACCGTGTTCATGACCTTGCGCGACCCCGTGGCGGCTGTCTCCGTGCGCGTGATCTGCCCCGCCACGGTGCTCGACGCCACCAGCCCGGCACCCGGCGAGGGTGCTCGCGTGGTCATCTGGGCCAAGCCCGAGTTCAACGCCGCCAAGGGTTCCTTCGCGCTCAGCGCCGCACAGATCAAGGCGGTCGGCGTGGGCGAGCTGCTCGCGCGGATCGAGCGACTGCGAACACGGCTGGGCGCCGAGGGCCTGTTCGCCGCGGAACGCAAGCGCGGGCTGCCGTTCCTGCCTGCCGCGGTGGGACTCATCTGCGGCCGCGGATCCGCAGCTGAGCGCGACGTCCGGCAGAACGCCGCGCGCCGCTGGCCGGCGGTGCGATTCCGCGTCGAGCACGTGGCGGTCCAGGGCCTGCACGCGAGCGAGGAGATCATCGGCGCGCTGCAACGGCTCGACGCCGACCCGAGAGTGGACGTGATCATCATTGCCCGCGGCGGGGGGTCGCTCGAAGACCTGCTGCCGTTCTCGGATGAGGACCTGGTCCGGGCCGTCGCGGGCTGCGTCACGCCGGTGGTGAGCGCTATCGGGCACGAGCAGGATGTGCCGCTGCTCGACCTGGTGGCGGACGTCCGCGCTTCGACGCCGACGGACGCGGCCAGGCGCGCCGTCCCGGACGTGGCGGAGCAGTTCGACCTGATCGCCCAGCTGCGCAACCGCGCGCGCAGGGCACTCGGCGGGCGCCTGGACCGGGAGGGCTCGTGGCTGACGGCGATCACCTCCCGCCCGGTGCTGGCCAGTCCGATGCGCGAGATTGACCGGCAGCAAGAACAGGTGCAGAGCATGTCCGAGCGCGCGCGGCTGGCAACGGCAACCGCGCTGAGCCGGGCGAGCGACGATGTGGCCCACCTGCGTGCCCGCCTGATCGCGTTGTCCCCGGCCGCGACGCTCCGCCGGGGGTACGCCATCGTGCAGCAGTCCGATGCCAGCGTCGTCCTGTCCGCCACGCAGGTGACCAGCGGCGAATCGCTTACCGTCCGGTTTGCCGAGGATCAGCTGCAGGTGACGGCCAGCTAGGCCACTAGGCTGACCGGGTGGCAGAGTCGGACGGCGGTGCACCGATGCCGTACGAGCAGGCCCGTGACGAGCTCACCGAGCTGGTGCGGCGCCTGGAAGCGGGCGGTCTCAGCCTGGCGGAGTCGCTGCAGCTGTGGGAGCGCGGTGAAGAGCTCGCCGCTATCTGCGAGGACTGGCTCGAAGGCGCCCGGGCACGGCTCGCCGCGGCGCTGGCCAGGGAGCACAAGCAGGCTGAGTCGCCCGACGCTCCGTTCTGACAGCGCGGGGGCTAGGACTGCCGGACGTGCAGCCGGGCGAGCACGGCGAGCACCCCGTCGGCTCGCTGCCGAGCGCCCTCGGCATCCTCGGCCATGGATACCTCGGCCGCGGCCAGCAGCATCGCCCCCGTCAGCACGATCGCCGCGGCCTCGTCGAGCGGCTCGCCACTGCGCGCGAAGAACTCGGCGTTCCGGCGCACCCAGTCCGACAGCCGCTGCCGCCACATGAGGTCAAAGCCGGGCGGCCCGTCACCGCGCGCGAACATGGCGCAGACCTCGCGCTGCTCGACGCACACCTCGAGGTAACCGCGGGCGCCGGCCAGCAGCAGCCGCATCGGATCACTGACGCCAGCGTCCCTGCTCTCCCGTACCGCTGCCCTGGTCCTGGCCTCATGCTCGTCATTCAGCTGCTCGAACAGGGCCAGGTACAGGTCCGCCTTGCCGGTGAAGTGGTGGTACAGGCTGCCGACGCTCGCTCCGGCCTGTTCCACGATGTCGGTGACGCCGGCCTGCGCATACCCCTGGTGCATGAACACCTCGCGCGCCGCCGTGAGCAGCATGGCCCGCGTCGACGCGCCGCGGTCAGCGGCACGGCCCGCCTGCGCTACTTGTTGAGTCGTCGTCCACCTCGACGTTCTGCCGCGCCCCCGGACCTGTCTGGCCGGCCCGGTGGCCGGCTGCTACATAGGATTTCACCAGGGGGGCTTACACGGGAAGGTGTTGGCTATGACCGACGGTCAGGCGCGGCAGGACGGCGGGCTGCCAGGTGTGGCAGGCGCGCCGGGCATCGCCAGCAATGTTGCCGAGACCGCACAGGCGGCTTTCGCGACGCCCGAGCCCGGCAAGCACGCGCCGGACCGCAACCTCGCGCTGGAGATGGCCAGGGTCACCGAGGCCGGCGCGATGGCGTCCGCCCGGTGGGTCGGCCGGGGCGACAAGAACGGGGCCGACGGAGCGGCCGTCAACGCAATGCGCCAGCTGATCAACACCGTGTCGATGAAAGGCGTCGTGGTCATCGGCGAGGGTGAGAAAGATCGTGCGCCGATGCTCTACAACGGCGAGCAGGTCGGCGACGGCAGCGGGCCGCAGTGCGACGTCGCGGTGGACCCGATCGACGGCACCCGGCTGACCGCGAACGGGATGCCGAACGCGATCTCGGTGATCGCGGTCAGCGCGCGCGGCTCGATGTACGACCCGTCGGCGGTGTACTACATGTCGAAGCTCGTCACCGGCCCGGAAGCGGCCGATGCCGTGGACATCGATGCTCCGCCTGCCGCGAACATCGGCGCAGTGGCCAGCGCGAAGAGGTGCGCGCCGTCGGACGTGACGGTGGTGATCCTGGACCGGCCACGGCATGCCGAGCTGATCCGCGAGGTCAGAGAGGCCGGCGCCCGAATCAAGCTGCTGACCGACGGCGACGTCGCCGGCGCCATCCTGGCCGCGCGGGCCGGTACCGGGGTCGACCTGCTGCTCGGTATCGGCGGCACGCCGGAGGGCGTCATCGCTGCCTGCGCCGTCAAGTGCCTCGGCGGGGTGATCCTCGGCAAGCTCGCGCCGCGCGACGATGACGAGCGCGCCCGGGCTCTCGCCGCCGGCCACGACCTGACCCGGGTGCTGCGGACCGACGACCTGGTGGCGTCCGACGATGCGTTCTTCGCAGCGACCGGCATCACCGACGGCGACCTGCTGGCCGGCGTTCGGTATCGCGGGGCTGGCGGGGCCACCACCCACTCGCTGGTAATGCGGGCCCGGTCAGGCACGGTCCGCAACATCTACAGCGAACACGCGCTCTGGAAGGTGGGCACCTACTCCGCCGTGGCCTACTGACCGGGCCGGGCGGCCGCGTCTTCGCCCGAACCACGGGGCTTAGCGGCCCCGAACCTCCACCATCAGTCGCGGCTTGGCCTATGCGGACAGGTAATGCCGGCGACTATGCTCCAAAACCGGGATCCGCCCGGATCCCGGTTTTGTACCGAGCGGTCAAGGGAGAGGAGGCCTCCGGATGAGCGTCCGCGTCCGGCCAGAAGCCTCTGATCCCGCGGCGGCTGGGTCCGCGCAAGGCCGCGCCGTCGCCGAGGCGCCCGACGCCGCCGGCCGTCTGCTCGGGCGGCTGTCCGTGCTGCCTGCCCTGCTGGTCGTGGCCTGGCTGCTCGCCGGTCTCCCGCTACTGCTCGCGGGCCAGTTCACTGGCCTGCTCATGCTGGTGTTGGCCATACCGCTCGCCGTCATCATCGTGCCGGCCGGGCTGCGCTGGACCCGGGGCCACACCACGGGAGCGCCGTTCGCCGCCGAGCCAGGCCAGGCGCGGGTTCCGTGGTGGGCGGTGGCCGGCGTGATCGCGGTGGCGGTCGGCTTCGGCGCCGACCAGATGATCTACCACTCCCAGTTCGTGATCGTCACCCGTGATCCCGGGGCGTACTACCAGTTCGCCAACTGGATCGCACACCATTCCTCGCTGCCGATCCCGCAGGACCAGGCGGCGTTTGGCGGCACCCACGGCGGGCTGCTGAAGTTCGGCAGCTTTGCCTACTACCAGGTGGGCACCGGCGTGGTGCCACAGTTCATGGCGGGCCTGCCGATGGTACTGGCGGCCGCGTTCTGGATCGGGGGCAGCGGGGCCGCGGCGGCCATGGGTCCTGTCCTGGGCGCGTGCGGGGTGCTGGCCTTCGGCGGCCTCGTCGCCCGCCTGGTCGGTGCGCGGTGGGCCCCGCTCGCGGCCCTGGTCCTCGCGATCTCGCTGCCCGAGCAGTTCACTAGCCGGTCCACCTACAGCGAGCCGCTCGCCCAGATCCTGCTCTTCGGCGGGCTCTGCCTGCTGATCGACTCGCTCAACGCCGACGGCGTCGGCGCCAGGGTGCTGGCCGGGCTCGGGGGGCTCGCTCTCGGTCTGACCGTGCTGGTGCGCATCGACGGCGTGGGCGACATCTTGCCGGTGGTGCCGTACTGCGGCCTGCTGCTGCTCGGCCGCAGGCGCCAGGCAGCGCCGTTCCTGGCCGGACTCGTCGTCGGCGGTGGCTACGGCCTCGTTGACGGGTTCGCGCTCACCCTCCCGTACCTGCAGTCCATTCGCGCGGCCCTGGAGCCGCTGGCGCTGGTGGCGCTGCTCGTGCTCGCCGTAACCCTGGTCGTCATGATGGCTCGGTGGGACAAAGGCGTGCCCAGCCTGGCTCGCACATGGCTGCCCAGCGCCGCCCCCGTGGTTGTGGTCGTGGCAGTGATCGCGTTCGCCGTGCGCCCCTATGTGCAGACGGTCAGGAGCGCCACGCCCAGTGGTGCCATCGCCGCCGACCAGCGAGCCGATCACCTGCCAATCGACCCGACCCGGATGTACTACGAGCTCAGCCTGCACTGGGTGTTCTGGTACGTCGGCGTACCCGCGGTCATCCTCGGCACCCTGGGTGCGGCGCTGCTCAGCCGCCGGGTCCTGCGTGGCGAGTCGCCGACCTGGACGCTGCCGCTGGCGATCTTCGCCTGGGCCACCGTCACCACCCTGTACCAGCCGTCAATCACCCCCGACATGCCGTGGGCGAGCCGCAGGCTGGTTCCGACCGTGCTGCCCGGCTTCATCCTGCTCGGGGTGTGGGCGCTGAGCTGGCTGAGCGGCTGGCTCCGGCGCGCGAACACCCATCAGCTGCTCCGGACCGGCCTCCCGGCCTGCTGCGTGGCCGCCATGATCATTCCGGCCGCCATTACCACGCTCGGCCTCCGGGTCAAAGACGGCGGGATTGTGGCCGAGGGCCTGGCGTTCAAGAGGACCTACCAGGGCGAGCTCGCGGCCGTCGACGGCATGTGCCCGGCCATT
>JASHPF010000302.1 GCA_030038295.1 Streptosporangiaceae bacterium | reverse complement strand
CGGCCCGCCGCCTGGCCGGCCGGCGGAACCGCGCGCCGCGCCAGGCTCGCCCGTGAGTCCCCGGCCGACCGTGACCGGGTAGATCACGGTGGCCCGGTCGGCTCCGTTCCCCTCGTCGTCATGGTCCTCGGGTACGGCGGCCGGCTCGTCCGGAACCGGTCCAGCCCGGTGGAACCGGTCGAACGCGCGGGCCGCGTTCTCCGGCGACATGCCGGGCCCCGCGTCGATCACCTCGATCAGCACGCCGCCGCGGACCTCGGCGAGCCGAACCGTCGCGGGGGTACCGGCGGGAGTGTGCTCGCGGACGTTGCCGAGAAGGTTGGCCAGCACCTGGCGGATCCGCGCCTCGTCCACGACCGCCACGAGGCGTGGGGGCGCCGCCGCCAGTACCGGGCGGTCTGGCTCCACGGCGACCGCGTCGGCCACCGCGTCTCTGACCAGGGCGGCCAGGTCCGTCTCGGCCAGGTCCAGCGACGAGGTGCGGTCCAGCCGGGCAAGCTCCAGCAGCTCGGCCACCAGCATGCTCATCCGCTCGGACTCCTGCTCGATCCGGCGCATGGCGTTCGGCAGCTGGTCGGGACCGAGCGCGCCCTGGCGATACAGCTCGGCGTAGCCGCGGATCGTGGTCAGCGGGGTCCGCAGCTCGTGCGACGCGTCGGCGGCGAACTCGCGGACCTTCTGCTCCGACCGCAGTCGCGAGCTGAAGGCCTGCTGGATCCGGTCGAGCATGGTGTTGATGGCCTCACCCAGGCGGCCGATCTCGGTGTTTTCCCCGGCGTCGGGCATCCGGGCGGTCAGGTCGCCTTGCGAGGTGATCTCGTTCGCCGTTCTCGTCATCTCGTCGAGAGGCTCGAGCCCACGGCCGATCAGCCACTCCCCCCCGAGGGCCAGCAACACGATGAGGGCCAGGCCGGTGATCAGCTCGGCGATTTCGAAGTCGCGGACCTGGCTGGAGCTCGCGCTGACGTCCTCGCCGACGAACAGGATCGCGCGCTGGCCCGGCAGGGCCTGGTCGGCGCTGATCGTGGCGAAGCGGCTGACCACGGCGAGGCCGGGCGCGAGCTGGGCCGGCTTGCACCCCGCTCGGGGCAGCTGCTGGCAGTCGAGGCCCTGAAGCACCCTGACGGCCTCGAGCCGATGGCCCTCCTCGGCGAACGTCACGGCCGGCGCGACCGCGGCGCTCCTGAGCCACTGTCCGACCGCGGCCGCGAGCTGGCTGGTCAGCGCGTCCCTGGTCAGCGCCACGACGTCCGACGGCGACGCCACCGGGACCTCGACGGCGGCGAAGCCGGTCTGGCTGGACTTCTGCGCCGCCAGCGGGTTGCTGGCGAGCAGCGTGGCGGCCGCGTTCAGGGTCACGTTCCTGGCTGCGGCCTGCGCGTTGGCTCGGTTGGTGACCAGGTACGCGCTGACCGTACCCATGATCAGCAGGAGGATGACCGTAACCGCGACGAGCATTACCAGCATCCGGCCCCGCAGGGACAGCTTGCGGCGGCGCACTTACGGGGGCCCGACCGGGCGGTCGGCGCCGTGCCCCGCCGGCACATCACCGGACGCCGGGGCGCCCCGCTCCGGCCGCAGGCTGTATCCGACGCCGCGCTGGGTGTGAATGAGCGGTGGCCCGAGCGGGTCGAGCTTGCGCCGCAGGTAGCTCACGTAGGTCTCGACGATCTGGGAGGCCCCGGAGTAGTCCCACCCCCAGACGCTCTCCAGCAGCTGGGCCCTGGTAAGCACCATGCCCTCGTGCCGCATCAGGTAAGCGAGCAGCCGGAACTCGGTCGGCGACAGTTCGACCGGCACGCCGGCCCGCTGCACGGTCCAGCGGTTCTCGTCGAGCTCCAGGTCGGCCACCCGCAGCAGTGCCCCACTCCGGTCGGCCGGGTCCCCTGCGGCCGTCCGGGCCGCGCGCCGCAGTACCGCTCGCACGCGCGCGACCAGGGCCTCGACCGAGAAAGGCTTGGTGACGTAGTCGTCACCCCCGAGGGCGAGGCCGGTCACCGTGTCCGAGGAGGTGTCCCGAGCCGTCAGGAAGATGATCGGGACGTCGTTGCCGGCCGCCCGGAGCCGCTGGCAGACCTCGAAGCCGTCGAGGTCCGGGAGCATGACGTCGAGCACGATCAGGTCGAGGTCGGCAGCGTCGGCGAGCCGCAGCGCTTCCCTGCCGCTGCCGGCCGTGGTTACCGAGCAGCCGTGGAACTTGAGCGCGACCTGCACGAGCTCGCGAATGTTCGGCTCGTCGTCCACGACGAGCACCTGTGGAATGCGGTCGTTATCTGTCATGCCATTTCCTGCACATAGCTTGCGCATGGCGTCGTGCACCGATTGTCACGAGGCTACCGGCCACGAGCGCCCGGCTGGGCCTTGTGCGCCAGTCCGCGGTACGGGGAGGGGCACAAGGGCCCGACCTCCGGGCAGGCCCTTGCGCCCCGGTCCGCGGCACCGGCACGGACAAAGGGCCTGGGTTCCGGGCAGGCCCCTTGTCCGCGTGCCGCCGGCTAGCCGGTACTGGTGATCCGGATCAGCCGGGCGTTGTTGGCACCCTCCGCCACCGTGCCCAGGACGAGGACCGTGTCGCCGTCGCTGATGGTCGCCTTGCTGCCGTCCTGCCGGATGATCGTGTTCGGGGCGATGGTCCAGGACCAGGTCGTCGAGCCGTCAGGAGACGTGACAGTGATGACGGAGCCGATGTAGGACTCGACGGTGCCGCGTTCGAACGCGAACGTCCTGGGCCCGGACGCGCCTCGGTAGGTCACGGTGCCGTATTCCCCGCCGATCAGGACGAGCCGCAGCACCGGGTGGGTACACAGGGCGTGCAGCTCGGCCGCGAGGCGCGCGTGATTGGTGAGGAGCAGTTCCTTGGCCAGCGTGCTGCAACTGCCGGCGGCGCCCGAGCCGCTCGTGCCGGTGCTGGGGCTCGTCGACGGGGATGCGCTGCTCGTGGCGGTGTCCACCGGCGGCGAGCTGGTGGCGGCCGAGGCGCCGCCGGTCAGGGCGATGCCGATCGCCGTGCCGCCGCCGAGCAGCACCGCGCCCGCGGCCACGGTCAGCAGGAACTGCCTGGCGCGGCCTGACCACCGCGGCGGTCGCCAGTTGCTGCCCTGGCCGCCGGGACCTCGGTACCTGGTGTCACTGTCCATATCAGTAATCCTGGCCGCCGACTATGGGGAAAGTACGGGTAGCCGCCTGAGAGCAGGCTGAGAACTGGCAGCGAAATCCTTCAGGGGCGGGAACGGGCTCGTTACATCCGGGCCGGCACGCCGATGCCCAGCAGCCCGAGGCCGGTGACCAGGACCCGAAGCGTCAGCGCGCAGAGCCTGAGCCTGCTCTGCCTGACCTCGCCAGGAGCGGTCAGCACCGGGCAATGCTCATAGAAGGTGGTGAACGCGCTCGCCGTCTCGAACAGGTACGCGGCCAGCTTGTGCGGCTCGGCGGCCACCGTCACCTCGGTGACCGCCCGGCCGAACCCGAGCAGCCTGAGCGCGAGCGCCCGCTCGGCGTCGGTGCCCAGCAGGATCGGCGCGGAGCCCACTGTGGCGGGATCCAGCCCGGCCCTGGCGAAGATCGACCGGATGCGCGCCGCGGCGTACTGCAGATAGGGGCCGGTGTTGCCGGTGAGGGCGAGCAGCCGGTCGAAGTCGAGGACGTAGTTGGAATCGCGTGCCACCGACAGGTCGCCGTACTTCAACGCCCCGACACCGACCGCCTCGGCGATCTGGTGCCGCTGGTCTGGGTCGTCGTAGCGGTCCCTGATGACCTCCTCGGCCCGCTGGATCGCCTCGTCGATCAGCGTGCTCAGCTTGACCGAGCCGCCTGACCTGGTCCGGAACCGCTTGCCGTCCGCTCCGGCCACCATGCCGATGGTGGCGTGCTCGGCCTGGACCTTGTCCGTGAGCCAGCCCGCCTGCCGGGCTACTGCGAAGATCATCGAGAAATGGAGGGCCTGCTCCGAGCCGACCACATAGATCAGCCGGTCGGCGCCGAGGTCGCGGACGCGGTAGCGGATCGCGGCCATGTCCGTGGCGTCGTACCCGTAGCCGCCGTCGCTCTTCCGCAGGATGACCGGGAGCGGGCTGCCGTCCCTGGCGGTGAACCCGGCTGGGAACGCGCACAGCGCGCCGTCGCTGATCACGGCGACCCCGAGCGACTCCAGCTCGTCGCAGGTGTCGGCGAGCATGGCGTTGTAGAAGCTCTCGGGGGCTAGGTCGGCGTCGGTCAGCGTGACACCGAGCCGCGCGTAGACCGTGCGGTAATACTGCTCGCTGTCGCCGACCAGCGTCTGCCACAGCCGCAGCGTCTCCGGGTCACCTGACTGCAGCGCGACAACCCGCAGCCTGGCGCGCTCGGCAAAGGCGGGGTCGTCGTCGAACTTCTGCTTCGCCGCCTGATAGAAGTCGTTGATCTCGCCGGCCGCGAGCTGAGCATAGGCCGTTTGCTCCCCGACGTCGAAGAGATGCTCGAGCAGCATGCCGAACTGCGTGCCCCAGTCGCCGATGTGGTTCGCGCGGACGACGTCGTGGCCGAGATATTCGAGGACCCGGACGACCGCGTCGCCGACGACGGTAGTCCGCAGGTGCCCGACGTGCATTTCCTTGGCCACGTTCGGGGCGGAGTAGTCCACCACGATCTGCTGGGCCTGCTCCGCCTTCGGCACGCCCAGCCGCGGATCATCGAGCTGCGCGCTGGCCTGGCGGGCGATCCAGTCGTCCGCGAGCGTGATGTTGATGAAACCCGGTCCGCTGACCTCGGCGCTGGCCACCGCGTCGGCCGCGTTGAGGCGGTCGGCCACCGGTCCGGCGATGTCGCGCGGCCGGCGACCGACACGCTTGGACAGGCTCATGGCCACGTTGGACTGGTAGTCGGCGAAGTCCGACGGCCGGATCAGCGGATCGGCATCCGCGCACTCGGGACCGACCTCGGCGGCCAGCGCGTGCCGCACGAGCTCGCCGAGGGCGGCCTCCGGATCGCTCATCTAACCAGCCTACCGGCCTGGCTAGCGGTTTTCCTTGCGCGCCGCCGGTGCGGTTGCGCGCCCGGTGGCCCGCCGCCCGCCCGGCGCGGCGCGGCCGGCGGTCAGCGGCCGGCAGTACCGCTGCTGCCGACGACTCCACGGTCCGATCTGCGCAGGAAAAGACCGCCGCGGCCCGAGCCGAGCCGCTCCCTGATCCGCTCGGTGATCTGCCGGTCGGTCAGCTCGGCCGCGAGCCTGCAGGCCGCGGCCGCGCCCCGCGCGGTCACCGCCCCGTGCGCGATCACCACGGTTCCCTCCAGGCCGAGGAGCGCCGCGCCGCCATACGTCTCGGTGTCGAACAGCTCGGTCAGCTCTCGCAGCCCGCGCCGCTGGAGCAGCGCGCCGACCCGCGCCGCGCGCGACGCGCCGAGGACCTCGCGCAGCCGGTCGGAAGCGAACCTGGCGGTGCCTTCAAGCGTCTTCAGCGCCACGTTCCCGGTGAAGCCGTCGGTCACGATCACATCGACCTTCCGGGCGAGCAGGTCGCCGCCTTCGACGTTGCCGGCGAAGCTGATCGGCACGCCTGCGTGCGCAGGCAGGTCGGCGTTGAGCAGCTCGTAGGCTCGCCTGGCCAGCTTGTTGCCCTTGCCGGGCTCGGACCCGATGGTCAGCAGGCCCACCGTCGGCTCCGCGACGCCGAACGCGATCTCCGCATACGCCACGCCGAGGTGAGCGAACTGGATGAACAGCTCTGGCTTCGGGTCGGCGATGGCGCCCGCGTCGATCAGCACCGTCGGCGTCGGCTGGGTCGGCAGCGCCACGGCGAGCGCCGGCCTGGCGACGCCAGGCAGCAGCCGCAGGCGTAGCTTCGCGGTCGTGACGATGGCGCCCGTCGAGCCGGCCGACACGACGGCGCCGGCCTGGCCGCGCCGAACCAGCTGGCATGCCACCGCGATACTGGACCGGGGCCGGCGCCAGCCGGCCAGGGCGCCCTCGTACATCGCGACCGATTCCTCGGCCGGCTCGATGTAGACATCGGCAGCGGCCGGCAGCCGGGCTAGCAGCGGCCGGAGCTGGCCGGGCCGGCCGGTGACGGCCACCCGGATATGGAGATCGCGGGCGGCCGTGATGGCCCCGGCCACAATCTCGGCCGGGGCGTGATCGCCACCCATGGCGTCGACCGCGATCATTGTCTGGGCGCCGGGGCGGGACGCAGCTGGCTGCGCGACGCCGTCCTGATCCGCGGCCGGCTGGCCGCCGGACCTGAGGTCGGCTGGCTGGGCGGCCGGCGCAGGGGCGTCCGCTGGCCCGCTCAGGATGCCGCCCGGCTGGTATCCCGCATGCTGCCTAGCTTCTCACTGCCAGCACTCCGGCTGCCGAGCCGACCGCCCCGGTTGACCTGGTTTGCGGCGCTCGTCGGGCCCGGAGGTGTTTATCTGCCGTGGCGCGAGTGATTTGCGAATACGAGGGAAGACTTTAGCGAGCCGTGGGGCAACCCATTGCTGTTCCCGGTCGTTAGAGCATCCACAGCCACCGTACAGCCAAAGCCGGCTAACGAGCGGGTCGGGAGAAGTCACACTGGGACCGCCGCGAGGGGACCCGCCAGTTGGCGGCGTGGGGGATCATGCGCGCGATCATGGCGCCGCAGGGCTGCGGTGCCGGGAGGGAGTTGCATGACCGTTCAGCAGATTCAGCCGGTTGTCCCCGCGCAAGGCCGCCGCTTCCGGGCCTACTCGGCCAAGCATCTCGACCAGCTCACCGCCAGGGCCGGCCTCGGCGAGGCCGAGCGGCTGGCGGTCCGGGCGGTCGCGACGGTGCTGCCGTTCCGCACGAACGACTACGTGCTCGAATCGCTGATCGACTGGTCGGCCGCCCCCCACGATCCCATCTACCGGCTGGTCTTCCCCCAGGCGGACATGCTGCCGCCGGAGGACGTGGCCCCGATCGCCAGCCTGCTGGCTCGGGGCGCCCCGGAGCAGGAGTTGCAGGCCGCCGCGCACGCAGTCCGGCGGCGGCTCAATCCGCACCCGGCGGGCCAGCTCGCCTTGAACGTGCCTGATCTCGCGGACGAGCCGCTACCGGGCGTCCAGCACAAATACCCAGAAACCATGCTTATCTTCCCTCGGCAGGGCCAGACGTGCCACGCCTACTGCACGTACTGCTTCCGGTGGGCGCAGTTCGTCGGCGAGCCCGATCTCAAGATGGCTACCGACGACATGACCCGCGTAGTCGCCTACCTGGCCGCTCACCCGGAGATCACCAGCGTGCTGGTCACCGGCGGGGACCCGATGATCATGGGCACCGGGGTGCTCCGCCGGTACGTGGAGCCGCTGCTCGGTCTCGAGCAGCTCGAGTCGATCCGGATCGGGACGAAGGCGCTGTCCTACTGGCCACAGCGGTTCGTGTCCGACCCGGACGCCGATGACGCGCTCCGGCTGTTCGAGCAGGTGAGCCGCGCTGGCAAGACGCTGGCACTGATGGCGCACTTCACGCATCCGCGCGAGCTGGAGCCGGCCCTCGTGGCCAGGGCGATCGGCCGGATCCGGGCGGCCGGCGCGGTCATCCGCACGCAGGCTCCGCTGATCAGGACCATCAACGACGACCCGGTGACCTGGTCGGGCATGTGGCGGACCCAGCTGCGGCTCGGTCTCGTGCCGTACTACCTGTTCGTGGAGCGCGACACCGGCCCGCAGGGCTACTTCGCCGTGCCGCTCGTCCGGGCCGCGGAGATCTTCCGCGAGGCCTACAGCAGCGTCTCGGGGCTCTGCCGGACGGTCCGCGGCCCGTCCATGTCGGCCACGCCGGGAAAGGTCTGCGTGGACGGGGTGGCCGACGTCGCCGGCCAGCGGGTCTTCGTGCTGCACATGATCCAGGCGCGGGATCCATCGCTGGTGGGGCGGCCGTTCTTCGCCCGGTTCGATCCGGACGCGGTCTGGCTGTCCGACCTCGAGCCGGCGTTTGCCGACCGGTTTCCGTTCGAGTCCGGGCCTGGCCCGCAGTTCGCCGCTGTCGGCTCGGACTCGGAGTTGCTCGCATCTGCCGACTAAGGCCCGCGAGCGCCGACATTCCACCCGTGGTGACTCCGCATAGGGCAGCGAATCGGACGCTCAGGCAGCCACCACGGGTGGAAACTCGGCAAGCTGCGCCCGGCCCGTCCGACCGGCCGAAGTATGCTCCGGGCCATGGAGATCAATGGAACCGCTGCGATCGTGTCCGGAGGGGCGAGCGGCCTGGGCGCCGCGACGGTCCGCATGCTCGGCGCGGCAGGCGCCAAGGTGGTCGTCGCGGACCTCAACGACCAGCTGGGCAAGTCGCTCGCTGATGAGGTCGGCGGCATCTTTGCGCGGGCCGATGTCAGCGACGCCGACTCGGTGCGGGCCGCCGTCGACATCGCGGCGTCGGTCGGGTCGCCGCTGCGCTTCGTCATCAACTGCGCTGGGATCGGCTGGGCACAGCGGACCGTCGGCCGGGACGGCGAGCCGCACGACCGGGCCGCCTTCGGCAGGGTCATCGACGTCAACCTGATTGGCACGTTCAACCTCATGAGCATCGGGGCGGCCGCCATCGCCAAGACCGAGGTGGCGAACGCCGACGGCGCGCGCGGCGTGGTGGTCAACACCGCGTCGATCGCCGGCCTCGAGGGCCAGACGGGCCAGCTCGCGTACTCGGCGTCCAAGGGCGGCATCATCGGCATGACCGTGCCCGCAGCACGAGACCTGGCCGCCATCGGCGTTCGGGTGAACACCATCTGCCCCGGCATCATCGACACTCCCATCTACGGCAACGCGCCGGGCAGTGAGGACTTCAAGGCCAGGCTGATCGCTCCCGTCGTGTTCCCCAAGCGGATGGGAACCGCGGCGGAGTTCGCCCACCTGGTCCGTGCGCTGATCGAGAACGACTACATGAACGCCGAGGTCATCCGCTTCGACGGCGGTATCCGCTTCCAGCCGAAGTGAAGGGAAACACCGTCGTCTGACGCTGACAGGCGACAGTGTCGCGAAGCTGCTTACGCGGGCACTGGTAGCTGCTGACACCGTCGATGCCTCTAGGCGGCGACTCGATCACGTGTTCTAATCGAACCATGAGCGACGACGCGGGGGACCGGCTGATCACCGCCCGCATCTCCGGGGTCACCGCCCGGCACACGCCATTGTCTGGCGCCTATCCGAACGGCGAGGATGCCGCGATCGCCGAAGTCCGGGCCGTCGCCCAGGGCCGGGCCGACCTGCTCGCGCAGTTCGCCGGGACCTACCTCGGCCTGTCGGTGGCCGAGGTGGTTGACCAGCTCGCCGCGCAGAAGGTCGCGCAGGCGGCCCTGGCCGCGCGTGCGGGCGCGGACATGGACCTGGTGGGCCGGTGGATCCCGGTGGGCGTCACGCGGGGCGAGGACATCCTGGCCAGCCACGCACCACGCAGCGCGCCCAGGTAGCAGGCACAGGGCAGAGGCAGATCGCCAACCGCCGCCGGGGCGGTTCCGGATCGTTACCCTGCGCCCGCATTCTGGGATCGTGAACAGGACCCGGATCGTGGCAGGCCTCCTTTTCCTCGGTGCCGCGCTGTGCCTGGTTGTGATCTGGGCGATGTGGGCTAGCCTTTTTGCCTCCGTCTCCAGCCGGGCCGTGCCCCCCGCGGCAGACGGAGCGGGCACGGCGCCGACAAGCATCGTCGGAGTCAGCTACCTGCTTGTCATCGGGGCAGGCGTCCTGGTGGCTGCGGCCATCATTCGGCTTCGCCGCAAGTAAGGCGAGTGTCGAGCCTCAGCGCGCGTACGGGCGAGTCGCAGTAACTCACGGCTTGTGCCCGACCGCCGCCGTCGTGGTGCTGCCCGCACGGGAGTGCCCGGCCAGCCGACAGCGAGCAGGGCACGAAGATGGACGCGGCGCCGGCACAAGGGTCGAAGGTGCCTGCCGTTGTGCGCACGTGTGCGATCGAACGTCCGGCCGCTAAATGTTAGGGGAGTTCCCGGATGTTAGGCGCTGCTTCCGAGACGCATGCTTCTGCCCAGTTGCGCGGACCTCCCGGCTACCTCCGCTCGGCCGGCGGGCGCGCGGAGAGGAAAGCGGGCAATGAACAGACGGACGAGATTACTGACGATCGGCGGGCTGGCCGTGGTCTTGGTAGCGGGCGGCGGCACCGCGCTGGCCGCGGCGACGGGGCCGGTGAGCGGCACCGGGGTGATCACGGGCTGCTACACCAACGCTGCGGTCAACGGGTCGCACGCACTGGTGCTGCAGAACGGAGGCACCAGCTGCCCGTCGGGCACGTCGGCGATCTCCTGGGACCAGACGGGACCACAGGGACCGGCCGGCCCCGCGGGCACCAACGGAACCAACGGAACTGACGGAACCAACGGAACTGACGGAACCAACGGAGCCAATGGCGTTTCGCCCACCGTCGTGCCGTTCACCGGCGCTGAAGGCAGCTGCAGCAGCGGCGGCGACGCCATCACCGACGCCAACGACGTCACCACGTACGTGTGCAACGGCCCCGCGGGCGCCAACGGAACCAACGGAACCAACGGAACCAACGGAACCAACGGAGCCAACGGCGTTTCGCCCACCGTCGTGCCGTTCACCGGCACTGAAGGCAGCTGCTCGAGCGGCGGCGACGCCATCACCGACGCCAACGACGTCACCACGTACGTGTGCGACGGCACCGACGGAACCAACGGAACCAACGGCACGGGCGCGACTGTCGCGTCCCTGTCATCCGGGGACACCAACTGCCCTACGGGCGGTGCGTCGATCACCGACGGCAGCGGAAACGTGGCCTACGTGTGCAACGGAGCGGCGGGGCCGCAAGGGCCAGCCAGCCTGCCCGGCGCGTACGTCTTTGGTCCCGTCTACTTCGACTTTGATGGCTCCCTGGGGGTGAGCTCCGTCAGCAGCACGGGCCTGCCAGCCGGGGACTGGGTGGTCAACGCCACTGTCTCGGTCACTGGCACGTACTACGGCCTAGCCGAGTTCACCTGCGCGGTGAACCTCGCCTCGTCGTCGGAGCCGATCACACCTGATACGCCGACTTCCACTGCCTACCTTGGCAACGCGGCCATTAATGAGAGCCAAGCTGCAACGACGATCCCGATGACGGCCCTGGTGCAGGTACCCGCAGGCGGCAGCACGGTCGCTATTTGGTGCGAAAGTTCCGGCAACTCTTCGAACACCACCACCCTGCAGACAGTGATGACCGCTGTGCAGGTCAGCTTCCCGTAACTGACACCGGACACAAAGGCATGCCCAGCAGGCTGGCGGCCCGTTCGAGCCGGGCCATGCCGCTGATTCAGACGCGACGCGGGGGCCCAGGCCCGCAGGAACGTGTGCCCGGCCGCGCTGTGGTGGTGCTGCCCGCATGGGAGTGCCCTGCTAGCAGGACACGACCACGAGCGACAGTCAGAACGACCACTGCGCGATGGGCGCACCGTCGTAGTTCGGCGCATAGACCAGCTCGCCGTGGATAGACGGCAGGTCAAAGTACAGCTGGCCGGTCATCGAGTTACCTGCGTTCACGGTGCCGAATAGGTCGTTGTCGTTCTCGACCGCGTCATACGACGTGCCGTTGTCGGCGCGGAGCAGGATCGCGAGCCACAAGAGCTCCAGCGCCGGGTAGGCGGCCACCGCGACGACGCTTGCCCCGAGGATCAGCCGACCGTCACGGCGGCAGCGGGCCGTCATGACTCTGCCCACCAGATCCGCTGCCGGCTATCCGGGTGCAGGGTGATCCCGCCCACCTCAGTACCGGCGTGCCCGGTCGGGGCGATGCCAGCTCGGCTCATGCCGGTGTACTTGTAGACGCGCACAAGAGGGGGCCACTGGGAAGGCTCATTGTCCGCTCCGGATCCGATGGGCCAGGCCGCCGTATTCGTCGGCCCGGTCGAGCCGGGTGCCGCAGTCCGGGCACAGCCCGGAATCTGACCGGTCACAGTCGCCGCAGTTCGCGGCTATCTCGCGCTTGTGGTCCGCCGCGGCGGCCAGTGCGTCGAGCACCAGGGCCACGTCGTCAGCGGTCAGCTCGTCGCTCACTGCGTGTCCTTCCTGCGGTAGCCGCTGGCGGTGGCCACGACGCCAGCCAGTTCCCTGGCAGCGACTGCGGCACGGTTCGTCTCGTCGGCGGTGATCCCGGCCCTGGCCCACCGCTCCTCCGCATCGGCCAGGCGGTGCGCTGCCTCGTACAGCTCCTTGCGGGCCTAGTCGAGTCCTTCCGGGCCTGGTCGAGGTCGAGGGCGGCGAGATCGAGCACGTCGCACGCGGTCTGGTGGTTGGCGTCGAGTTCGGCGAGCTGGTCGAGAACGTCGGCGGGGATGGCGTCCTGGCCGGTAGCGGCGGTGAGGCTGGTCATGGCCCTGGTCAGATTGCTGTGGGCGGTCATGTTGGTGACGACGGCCAGGTGCCGGTGGTTCGGGTGGCGGGTAGCTATGGTCATTGGAGGGTTCCTCTCCGGTTGAGTCGGATTGGGGCTTTAGGGCCGTCGCAGCGTTCCCGCGCATGCGGCGGCCCGCGTGGTTACGGAGGTGTGGAAAGATCAGGCGAGTTGTCCCAGAGCCGTCCCACGACGGACAATGACGGCTAACGTTGACCACCAATGAACCGCGACGGCCGGAGTAGCAGGGCAGGCCAGATGCTGAAGTCAGAACATAAGTGCGAGTCAGCCCGCACGCCTGGCCAGGCCTGCGATCCTTTCCAGCAAGTAATCGCCTAGCCCAGGAAGGGTGGCTCATGCCGGCAGTCCTGACCGACGTCAGCGGCGGCGTCGCCGTCATCACCATCAACCGGCCCGAAGCCAGGAACGCCGTCAACGGCGAAGTGGCCAGGGGGATCGCCGAGGCCGTCGACGAGCTGGACGCGAGCAAGGATGTCCAGGTCCTGATCCTCACCGGGGCCGGCGGGACGTTCAGCGCGGGCATGGACCTGAAGGGGTTCCTGTCCGGCGACTCGCCGGCCGTCGGCGATCGCGGCTTCGGCGGGATCGTCCAGCGGCCGCCCGTCAAGCCCGTCATCGCGGCGGTCGAGGGCTACGCGCTCGCCGGGGGGTTCGAGCTCGTGCTCGCCTGTGACCTGGTGGTCGCCAGCGAGGAGGCGCGGTTCGGGCTGCCGGAGGTGCGCCGGAGCCTGGTGGCCGGCGCGGGCGGGTTGCTGCGGCTGCCCAGGCGCATCCCCTACCACCTGGCGATGGAGATCGCGCTCACCGGCGAGCACTACCCCGCGGCCCGGCTCCATCAGGCGGGCCTGGTCAACCGGCTCGTGCCCGCGGGGCAGGCGCTCGACGCGGCGAGAGAGCTGGCCGGCCGGGTGGCCCTCGGCGGTCCGCTGGCGCTGGCCGCGACCAAGCGCGTCGTCGTCGAGTCGGCCGACTGGCCCGCCGCTGAGGCGTTCCAGCGGCAGGGTGCGATCATCGCGCCGGTATTCGGGTCGGCGGACGCCAGGGAGGGCGCCCTGGCCTTCGCGCAGAAGCGCGCGCCGGTCTGGAAGGGGGAGTAGCGCCACCGGCTAAGATCAGCGGCCTACGGGGGAATCCGGTGCGCGCGGCAGTGTGCCTTCATCGCGCCCGCTATCGCTACCGGCCGTGAGCGACTGGAGACAGAATGCCACGGATCAGCGTTGTCGTTCCGTTCCACAACAACGCCGACGTGCTCGGTGACTGCCTTGCGTCGGTCGCTGCCCAGTCGTTCGGTGACTTCGAGGTCATCATGGTCGACGACGGGTCGCGAGACGACGGCGCCGCGGTGGCGGCCGCCACGGCCGCGGCCGACCGCCGGTTTACCCTGATCCAGGTCGACGGCGGCGGGCCGGGGTTTGCCCGCAACCACGGCGTCCGGCGGGCGCGGGGCGAGTACCTGTCGTTCGTGGACGGCGACGACATGCTGCCCTCGCACGCGCTCGAGCGCCTGCTGCGCACTCTGGAGGCGTCGGGCTCGGACTTCGTGTCAGGGAACGTGCAGCGCATCGGGCCGTCCGGGGTCAGCGCGTCCGCGCTGCACGCCAAGGCCATCAAGACCGCGAAAACCGGGACGCACATCAGCCGGAGCCCGGAGCTCTTTTTTGACGTCTCGGTCTGGAACAAGATGTTCCGCCGGTCCTTCTGGGACTCCCACGGCCTCACCTTCCCCGAGGGAGTGGTCTGGGAGGACCTCCAGCTGATGACCAAGGCGCACGTGCTGGCCAGGGCGGTCGACGTCATTCCCGACCACATCTACTACTGGCGGCAGCGCGCCGGCGGCGAGCGGTCGATCACGCAGTCGCGGACGAGCATCGCCAACTTCCGGGATCGGATCACCGCGCTGCTGGTGATCGACGAGTTCCTCCGTCTCCGCAAGCCGCGCCACCTGCTCCGTGATCACCAGCGCAAGGCCCTGCTGAACGACACCTGGCTGTATGTGCCCGACCTGTGCGATACGACCGGCGAGTACCAGGCCGAGTTCGCCGATTTGCTGCGCCGGTACCTGGCGACGGTGGACAGGCGGGTGCTGCGCGGGCTGCCGTCAACTCACAAGCTCGCCTACCACCTGGTCGCCCGCCAGCTGCTGCCGGAGCTGCTCAGGTACGCCGCCTGGCTGCGCGAGCAGCCGGTCAGCACCGTCCCGGTGGTCAGGAGCCACGGTCGCGCCACGGCCGACCTGCCGTTCCGCGGCAACCGGCGGCTGGCGATTCCGCGCCGCGTCTACCGCACTCGGCTGCGCGAGCTGGACCCGTTCGTGCGGGTCGAGGACGTCGGCTGGCAGGACGGCAAGCTCCGCATCTCGGGCTGTGCCTTCGTGCCGTCGGTGCACATCCGCAAGCGCCTGCATACGGCGAAGATCGTCGTGCTCCGGCCGCGCCAGCTGGGCAGGCCGCCCGTGGTCGTGCTCGCCCGCTCGTTCCGGCACCCGGAGGCCCAGCGGTGGTCAGGCCAGCAGCGCTACGACTACGACTGGGCTGGCTTCGACGCCACCATCAGCCCGCGCTGGTTTCGTCTCGGCGGCCGCTGGCTCACCGGCGACTGGGAGGGCTACGTGCTGGTGCGCGGCCATTCCCGGTGGCGCGCGGCCCGGCTGCACACGCCGGTCAGCCGTGCTGCCGAACGGCCAGCCGCGCGTGAGGTGGCACCGGGCGTGCGGCTCGCGGCGGGCTGGCACGGCCAGCGGCTGCACGTCTCGCTGACGCGCACAGCGGCGGAGGTGCGCGGCCGTGCGCGGCGCGGAGACGACGCCACGCTCGTCATCAGCGACCACCGCTGGTCTGCTGACGGCGCGCTCACGGTCGGCGGCTCCCTCGACGCGGCGCCCTCCGAGCCGATCGAGGCGGTGCTGGAGCGCGTTGACGCGGGCGACACCCACCGGATCCCGGTCGAGCGGCACGGGGACCAGTTCGCCGTGACGCTGCCCGCCGCGGCGATGCCCGAGTTCGGCCGGCTGCAGCCGCTGCGCGATGGCGAGTGGAAGCTCACCTTCCGCGTCGGCGCGATGTCCGTCACTCCGGGCTACGACCAGGACCGGCTCGCTGCGGGCGACGGCCGGCGCCACCAGTTCGGTCCGAAGCTGTATCAGTTCACCGCGGTCGGCCGCGACGCCCCGGTGCTGACCGTCGGGCCGGCGATGAGCCTCGCCGCGCGGGGCCGGGTGCGGCGCCGGCTCCTGCGCGAGCTCTACTACCCCGTGCAGCAGCGCCGCGGCCTGCGCGACGAGGTGGCGTTCGTCAGCTTCAAGGGCAAGCAGGCGAGCGACAATCCGCTGGGCATCGCCGCCGAGCTGCAGCGCCGGGGCGACACCAGGGAACACGTCTGGGTGGTCACGGACTGGTCGGTACCGGTGCCCGCCGGGGCGAGGGCGGTGCTCTACGGCACCGAGGCCTGCTGGGACGCCCTGGGCAGGTCTGCCTACATCGTTTCCAATGACGACATGCCCACCGGTTACGTCAAGCGGCCAGGCCAGTTCTACCTGCAGACCTGGCACGGGACGCCACTCAAGCGCATCGGCTTCGACCTGCCGGAGATGAAGTCCGTCAACGGTGCCAGGTACATGGCAGTGCTCGCCGAGGACATCACCAGGTGGGACATGCTGCTGTCGCCTAACCCGGTGAGTACGCCGATCCTGCAGCGAGCGTTCCGGTTTGACGGCGAGGTGCTCGAGTCGGGCTACCCGCGCAACGACCTGCTGGTGGCCGGGGACGCCGGTGCGGTCGCGGCGGACGTGCGCCGCCGGATCGGCGTGCCGCCCGGCAAGCGCGTCGTCATGTACGCGCCGACCTGGCGGGAGAACCAGTTCTACGCGTCCGGCCGGTACCGATTCGATCTCCGCCTCGACCTCCAGCGGGCGTGGCAGGCGCTCAGCGACGACTACGTGATCCTGCTCCGTGGCCACCATCAGATGGCCGATGACGTTCCGGCCGCGACCCGGTCCGGGTTCGTGATCAACGTGACCGGCTATCCGGACGTGGCCGAGCTGTTCCTGGCCAGCGACGCGCTCATCACCGATTACTCCTCCATGATGTGTGACTTCGCGATCACCGGCCGGCCCATGCTGTTCTTCACCTACGACCTGGCCGAGTACCGGGACAGCGTGCGCGGGATGAACATCGACCTCGAGCGGGAGGCGCCCGGCCCGCTGCTGGCGACGTCCGACGAGGTGATCGACGCCATCGGCGGCCTCGGCGCGATCTCCGGCCGGTACCGGGACGCCTACGCGGCGTTCGTCGCGAAGTTCTGCCCGCTCGACGACGGCAAGGCTGGATCCCGGGTCTGCGATCGGATCTTCGGCGGCTAGCTGGCCCGACGCCGCGCCGCGACCGCGGCCCGGCTGGCGGCAGCAGCCCGGACTACCGGCGTTCCCCGCTCTGGCAGCGACGCCCGCCGCTGCCGGGGAGGAGCAGCGGCGGGCGTCGCCTTCGGGGGGTGCGGCGCGGGCGTGCGCCCGCGCCTGGGGGGCGGCCTACCGGCTGGTTCCGGCCAGCTCGCGCTCGCCAGGGGCGTGACCGGCCAGCCGCTCGCGGAGCCTGGTCCGGCCGCGGTGCAGCCGGGACATCACGGTTCCGATGGGGGTGCCCATGATGTCGGCGATCTGCTTATACGGGTAGCCCTCGATGTCGGCGAGGTAGATGGCCGCCCGGAATTCCTCCGGCAGCTCCCGCAGCGCCTGCAAGATGTCCGAGTCGGTCAGCCGGTCCAGTGCCTCGGCCTCGGCCGACCTGGCCGGTGGCATCAGCGGGTCGGTGCCGATCTGCCAGTCTTCCTGGAAGTCAGCGCCGAGATCCTGGACCGGCTCGCGGCGCTTCTTCCGGTAGCTGTTGATGAAGGTGTTCGCGAGGATCCTGTGCAGCCAGGCGCGCAGGTTGGTACCCGGCTTGAACTGGTGCAACGCGGCGTACGCCTTCGCCAGCGTCTCCTGGACCAGGTCCTCGGCGTCGCTGGGGTTGCGCGTCATGCGCAGTGCGGCCGGATACAGCTGCGGCAGGAACGGCATCACGTCGCGCTCGAACCGTGCATCGCGGTCCGGCATCGGCGGGAGCTGCCTGGGCGCGGCGGTCCTGGCTCGCTGGGCCTGGTTCCGCCGTGTCTTAGCTGCCGCTGCCGTCACTGTGCGCTCCGTATCGGTCGGTGGACTGTCACACCTATGACGCAACCAGCGGGTAACCCGATGCGTGATCTGGGTAACAGTGCGACTACGGAGTGTCTACGAGCGGTCGCCCGGACGCCGCTAGATCCAGCGGTGGAACCACATACGGGACAGCCAGGCAGAAAACGGAATGACCTCGGCGGTCAGGATCGGGTAGAGGTAGGCCAGGTTCACGAGCACCGCGATGAGATAGCCGCCCGCGCCGATGGCCCCCATGGCCCGCCTGCCCGGCGCCGCCCGCGCCGGGCCGATGATCAGCCCCAGGCACAACGTGATCGCGATGATCATGAACGGCTCGAACGAGACCGCGTAGTAATAGAACTCGGTGCGGTTGTCGTGCCAGGCGTACCAGATCCACGGGAGCCAGCCGGCGGCGACACCCAGGAGCGCGGCCGCGGCCCGCCAGTCGCGCCGCGGCGTCCGGCCGAACACCAGGTCTCCGATCAGCCCGCTGAGCCACCAGAACAGGCAGAAAACCAGCGCCAGCGTGCCACCCCACCAGATCAGCGGGGTGCCGATCGCGAGGACCTCAGACGCGGTGCAGTGCGTGCCGCACGTGCTTGCGTGCGGCTCGCTCCAGTAGAAGGAGATCGGCCTGGCCAGCACCAGCCAGCCGAGCGGGTTGGACTTGTAGGACTGGAAGGTCGTCAGGCCGAGCCCGAACTGGAGCATCCAGTGGTTGTACTGGAACCAGGAGTCGATAGTGGACCAGATCGGCGTGTGGTTGCCGTGCAAGGCCGCCCAGTTGCGGTCGTACCCGTCGTCGGTGGCGAACCAGCCGCTCCACGACGCGGCGTAGACCACGAACGGAGCGACGATGAACCAGACTGGCAGCCACTTGACGTCGCTGCGGAGGCTGCCGATCCGCCAGGCGGCGTACCCGGCCGCCCGCCGGGCGCCGCAGTCCCAGACGATCGCGAGGCCGGCGAACGCGATGAGGAACCACAGCCCGTTCCACTTGCTCGCGCACGCGGCGCCGAGGCACAAGCCAGCCGCCACGCGCAGCCAGCGAATGCCGAGCCGTGGCCCGGCCTCATCGCGCTGGCCGCTCGCGAAGGCATCCGAATGCGCCGCGTCGGCCGCCCGGGCCAGAGCGGCGATGGTCTTGTCCCGATCGATGACCAGCAGGCCAAAGGCCGCGAGCACCCAGAACATCACGAAGATGTCCAGGATCGCCGTGCGGCTCAGCACCAGCTCGAGGCCGTCGAGCGCGAGCAGCAGGCCGGCCACGCAGCCGAGCAGCGTGGACCGGGTCATCCGCCGGACAATCCGGGCAAGCAGCAGGATCGACAGCGTGCCGATGACGGCGACCGAGAACCGCCAGCCGAACGGGGTCAGGCCGAACATCCACTGGCCGACCGTCATCATGATCTTGGCAAGCGGCGGGTGCGCCACGAGTTCGCCGGTGAGGTGGCCGTTGGTGAGCGTGAAGATGTTCGGGTCGCCCCGAACGAGCAGGCTGTTGACGTTGCTGACGTGATTGAGCTCGACGCCGTGCCGCAGGATCGAGTTCGTGTCCGGCACGTAGTACGTCTCGTCGAAGACCACCGCGTCCGGCTGACTGAGCCGGTAGAACCGCAGGAATCCGCCGAAGATCGTGACGAGGATCGGGCCGGCCCAGCCCCAGAACGGGCTGCCGAGTACGACGGCGCTGCCGTGGCGGCTGGCCCTGGCGAACAGGGATCCCTCGGTCGTCGTCGGCGGCGCTGTCTGGTAGACGTTCATCGTCAGCCATGGTAGGCGCGTCGCGACTAGCGTAGGCACCGACATGACCCGGGCAAGCTCTGAATCCGCGCAGGATCCTGGCACCCTGACGCTCGCGGCGTGGCCGGCCGGCGACGCCGCGGACGTGACGGGCCGGCTGCGGGCCGCGCTGGCGACCGCGGGGCTGATCGTGACCGCGGACGC
>JASHPF010000301.1 GCA_030038295.1 Streptosporangiaceae bacterium | reverse complement strand
TTTCCGAGTACCGGCGAGGGCTTCGGGCTGCCCGCGCTCGAGGCCATGGCGTGCGGCGCACCGGTGCTCACCACGCACCGCACGGCGCTGCCGGAGGTCGGCGGGGACGCGGTCGCTTACACCGAGCCGGACCCGGACAGTATCAAGACGGCGCTGCAGGCGCTGCTGGCCGACCCAGAGCGCCGGACGGCGCTCGGCGAAGCGGGCTACTCGCGGGCCATGGAGTTCACCTGGGCTTCCTCGGCGGAGGCGCACATGATCAGCTACGAGCGCGCCGCCAACCAGGGAACGGACTAGCGGTCGCCCGTCCCGGTCGGCCGGGACACGGCGCGGTCAGCGCCTAGAGCCTGGCGTGCTGGCCGCGGCCGTGCAGCTCCTCCACGACCTGCTTGACCTCCTGCGCCCGGGACCGGGCGCACACCAGCGTCGCATCCGGCGTGTCGACCACGACGACATCGTCGAGGCCGATCACGGCGACCACCCGATCGGTCGTCGAGACCACCACGGTGTCCTTGACGTCGCGCGTGACGACCTCGGCCTCCGGCGCGATCACCAGGTTCCCTGACTCGTCCGTGGGCAGTGACTCGCCCAGCGAGTCGAAGTCGCCGACGTCGCTCCAGGGCATGTCGGCCGGCACGGTCGCGACCTTGCCGACGGCGGCCGCGCCCTCCAGCACGCCGTAGTCCACCGAGATCTTCTCCAGGCTCGGCCACACCTCGGCGAGCACGTCATCGCGGCGCGGGCCGTCCCAGGCGTCGGCGACCCTGGCTATTCCCGCGGCCAGGTGCGGCAGCTGCCGGTTCAGCTCGTCCAGAAAGTCGCGGACGCCGAACGCGAAGATCCCGGCATTCCACAGGTACTGACCGGATTCCAGGTAGCTGGCGGCGACGTCGCGCGACGGCTTCTCCTTGAACTGCGCCACCAACCTGGCCTGGCCCGCCAGCGGCTCGCCGACCTTGAGGTAGCCGAACCGCACCTCGGCGTGCTGCGGCCGGATTCCCACGGTGGTGAGGTACCCGTCCCGCGCCGCGTCGGCTGCCTGCCGGATGATGTCCGCGAATCGCTCCTCGTCGCCAATCAGGTGGTCGGCGGAGAACACCGCCATGATCGCGTCCGGGTCCCGCCTGGCCAGCACGGCGCAGGCAAGGCTCACCGCGGCACACGAGTCGCGGGGCGCAGGCTCCACCAGGATGTTGCCCGGCGGTAGCTCAGGCAGCTGGCTGCGGATCGCCGCCGCGTGGGCGGCGCCGGTCACCACGTAGACGCGGTCGGCGGTGGACAGCATCCGGATCCGGTCGGCCGTCGCCTGCAGCAGCGAGCGGTCTGTCCCGGTCAGCGGATGCAGGAACTTCGGCTCACCCGCGCGCGACAGCGGCCACAGCCGGGTACCGCTGCCGCCGGCCAGAATCGTTGAGTAGAGCATCTAGTCACTATGCCCGAAGCGCGGAACTGCGGGGGATCGTGCCCCGGTCGGTTCCGGCGTGGGCCCACAGGCCGGCTCGCCACCTCGTGCTGCGACGCGGCTAGAAAGGCAGGCGGCGACGAACAGCAGCGGCCCCGCGGCTTCCCGGACGGCCGGGGAGGCTCCGGACGGAGCCACACCGGGCGGGACTGGCCCGGACGGGACCGGTCCGGACGGAGCCGGGCCCGGCGTGGGCGAGCCAGCCGTTGCCGAGCTCGACTGGCTCGCGCCGTTCCGGGTGGATATCCGGCTGACACTGAACGTGCATCGGCACGGGGCGCACGACCCCACCTTCCGCCTCGACTCGTCGGGCGCGGTGTGGCGCACGTCCCTGACCCCGGCGGGACCGGGAACGCTGCAGTTGTCGGCGCGCCAGGATGGCGGACCGGGTCAGCGCATCCGGGGACTCGCCTGGGGCCCGGGAGCGCACTGGCTGATCGCTCAGGTGCCATATCTGCTGGGCGTGCTGGATACGCCAGAGGACTTCCGCCCGGTGCACGTGCGGCTCGCCGAGCTCGCCCGGCGGCTGCCCGGCCTCCGCATCGGCCGGACCGACCGAGTGCTCGAGGCGCTGATTCCGGCCGTGCTCGAGCAGAAGGTGGTCGGCAGGGAGGCCTGGCTGGCCTGGCGGCGGCTGATGACCTGGTACGGCTCGCCGGCGCCCGGTCCGGCGCCTGCTGGCATGCGCGTCATGCCGTCTCCGGCCGTCTGGCACGCCATCCCGTCCTACGTCTGGCACCGCGCGGGCGTGGAGCCGGCCCGCGCCCGCACCATCGCCGCTGCGGCGCGGCGGGCCGGTCCGCTGGAGGCCGTCAGCGGCCTGCCGGGCGCCAACGCCGACCGGGTGCTGCAGTCGCTGCCTGGCGTCGGTCCGTGGACCGCGGCCGAGGTCCGGCAGCGCGCGTGCGGTGACACCGACGCGGTGAGCGTGGGTGACTACCACCTCCCGACCCTGGTCGGCTGGACGCTGGCCGGCGCGCCCGCCGATGACGCAGGCATGCTCGAGCTGCTGGCCCCCTACGCCGGACACCGGTACCGGGTGACCCGGCTGATCGAGGTCGCTGGCCAGCGTCCGCCGCGCCGCGGCCCCAGGCTGAGCGCGCGCGACTACACGGCGTTCTGAATCGCCCGCGCGACCGGAAGTGCCGCACGACCGGGAAGCAGCGGGACCCGCGCTGGGTTATCGCTGCATGCTCCTCGCCCGACCCGGCGACGGGCCGCGGCCTAGGGTGGGAAAACGTCGCATGCCGGACTACGAAAGAGGTAACGCCATCAGCGAGCACGGTGCTCAGCAACCTCCCGAGCCGGTAGCGAACCCGAGCGCGGTGCGCCGCGCGCTCGCGAGGGCCAGGGACGGCAAGGCGCTCGACCAGGCCGAGGCGGCGGTCCTCCTGCAGGCGCGCGGCGACGACCTGACGGCGCTACTGGGGCACGCGGGGCGGGTCAGGGACTCCGGGCTGATGGCAGCCGGCCGTCCTGGCGTGATCACCTACTCCCGGAAGGTATTCATCCCGCTGACCAGGCTCTGTCGTGACCGGTGCGCGTACTGCACCTTTGTCACGGTGCCGGGTCGGCTTACGGCCCCGTTCCTCTCTCCGGACGAGGTACTCAAGATCGCCAGCGACGGCGCATCGCTGGGCTGCAAGGAAGCCCTCTTTACCCTCGGTGACCGCCCGGAGGCGCGGTGGCGGCAGGCTCGCGAGTGGCTGGACGCGCACGGATACGACGACACGCTGTCATACGTGCGCGCGATGGCGATCCGCGTGCTGGAGGAGACCGGCCTGTTGCCGCACCTGAATCCCGGCGTGCTGACCTGGCAGGATTTCCAGCGCCTGAAGCCCGTGGCGCCCTCGATGGGGATGATGCTCGAGACGACCGCGCGGCGGCTGTTCACCGAGCGCGGCGGTCCGCACTTCGGCAGCCCGGACAAGGACCCGGCGGTGCGGCTGCGGGTACTCCAGGACGCGGGGCGGAGCAGCGTCCCGTTCACCACGGGCATTCTGATCGGGATCGGGGAGACGCGCGCGGAGCGGGCCGAGTCGATCTTCGCGATCCGGCAGGTCGCCCGCGAGTACGGCGGCATCCAGGAAGTCATCGTGCAGAACTTCCGCGCCAAGCCCGACACCAAGATGCGCGGCGTGCCCGACGCCGAGCTAGCCGACCTCGCCGCGACGATCGCGGTGGCGAGGCTCGTGCTCGGTCCGGCCGCCCGGATCCAGGCGCCGCCGAACCTGATCGGCACGGACTACCAGCTCATTCTTTCCGCGGGTATCGACGACTGGGGCGGGGTGTCGCCACTGACCCCCGATCACGTCAACCCGGAGCGGCCCTGGCCGCAGATCGATGAGCTGGCGGCCCAGACGGCCGCGGGCGGGTTCGAGCTGGCCGAGCGCCTGACGATCTACCCGCCGTACATCCGCGAGCCGTGGCTGGACCCGCGGCTGGCCCGGCACGTCGCGGCGGTCGCGGACCCGCGCACCGGCCTCGCGCGGGCCGATGCGCGGCCGGTCGGGTTGCCGTGGCAAGAGCCCGACGGCGGGTGGGACGCGGCGGCTGGCTGGGGCGCCAGCGGGCGGACGGACCTGTTCACCTCCATCGATACGACCGGACGCACGGCCGACCGGCGCGCCGACTTCGCCGAGGTCTACGGCGACTGGGCGGAGATCGGGGCGCGGATCGAGCCGGCCGGTCGCGGCGCGGGTCCTGGCTCGCCGGGCACGCCGCCGCG
>JASHPF010000300.1 GCA_030038295.1 Streptosporangiaceae bacterium | reverse complement strand
TTGACGTAGTCCCGGCTGCGCAGGCAGTGGTCGGCGACCGACAGCAGGGTGTTCGCGTCGGGGGGCAGATAGACGCGGATGACCTCAGCCTTCTTGTTCACCACGTGGTCGATGAAACCGGGGTCCTGGTGGCTGAACCCGTTGTGGTCCTGCCGCCACACGTGCGACGTGAGCAGGATGTTAAGCGAGGCGATCGGCCGCCGCCAGGGCAGGTGCCGCGACACCTTCAGCCACTTGGCGTGCTGGTTGAACATCGAGTCCACGATGTGGATGAAGGCCTCATAGCACGAGAACAGCCCGTGCCTGCCGGTCAGCAGGTAGCCCTCGAGCCAGCCCTGGCAGGTGTGCTCGGACAGGATCTCCATCACCCGGCCGTCGGTCGCGAGGCTGACGTCGACCGGCAGGGTCGCCTCCTCCCAGGTCTTCCCGGTCACCTCGAGCACCGCGTTCAGCCGGTTCGACTCGGTCTCGTCGGGCCCGAACAGCCGGAAGTTCCGCTCGCTCGCGTTGAGCCGCATGACGTCGCGCAGCAACGACCCGAGCACCCTCGTGGGCTCGGAGACGTGCCCGCCGGGCGCGGGTACGGGCACCGCGTAGTCCCGGAAGTCCGGCAGGATCAGGTCCCGCAGCAGCACGCCGCCGTTAGCGTGCGGTGTCGCGCCCAGCCGGAGGTCGCCCGCCGGGACGAACCCGAGCAGGTCGGCATCCGGGCTGCCGTCGGCACTGAACAGCTCCGCCGGCCGGTACGACCGCATCCAGTCCTCGAGTTGCCGCAGATGCTCGGCGTTGGTGCGCACCTCCGCCAGCGGCACCTGGTGTGCCCGCCAGGTTCCCTCGACCGGCAGGCCGTCCACCTCGACCGGGCCGGTCCAGCCCTTCGGGGTCCGCATGACGATCATCGGCCAGGCCGTGCCGGGCGTGCCCTGCCCGCTTTTCGCGTGCTCCTGGATGCGCCGGATCCGGGCGATCGCGGCGTCGAGCGTCGCCGCCATCTCCCGGTGGGGAACGGAGTCGTGGGTGCCGGTCACGTACACCGGCTCGTAGCCGTAGCCGCGCAGCAGCGCGTCCAGCTCGTCATCCGGCAGCCGGGCCAGGACCGTTGGGTTGGCGATCTTCCAGCCGTTGAGGTGCAGAATCGGCAGCACGGCGCCGTCGGTCGCCGGGTTAAGGAACCGGTGCGAGTGCCAGCTCGTCGCCAGCGGCCCGGTCTCGGCCTCGCCGTCGCCGACCACACACGCCACGATCAGGCCGGGGTTGTCGAACGCCGCGCCGTGCGCGTGCGACAGCGAGTAGCCGAGCTCGCCGCCCTCGTGGATCGAGCCCGGGGTTTCCGGCGCCACGTGACTCGGCACCCCGCCGGGGAAGGAGAACTGGCGGAAGAGCTGGTGCATGCCCGCTGCGTTCCGCGGCACGCCCGGGTAGGTGTCGCTGTAGCTGCCCTCCAGCCAGCTGTTCGCCAGCGCGGCTGGACCGCCGTGGCCGGGGCCGATCACGATCATCATCGGCGTGCCGTGCACGGCGATCGCCCGGTTCAGGTGCGCCCAGACGAAGTTGAGCCCCGGCGTGGTACCCCAGTGGCCGAGCAGCCGCGGCTTGATGTGGGCCGGCCGCAGTGGCTCGGCCAGCAGCGGGTTGTCCATGAGATAGATCTGACCCACCGACAGGTAGTTGGCCGCGCGCCAGTACCGGTCAAGGACGTCGGCCTCCACGCTGGTCAGCGCGCGGGGCTCGGTCATCGCCGTCATGACGGGCGGTGGCGCACGACGACGACCGGGCAGGCGGCCGTCGTGACGCAGTGGATGCTCACCGAGCCCAGCAGCATGCCGTGGAAGGCGCCATGGCCCCGGTTGCCGACCACCAGCAGGTCGGCGCCCTCGGCCTCGGTGACCAGCGCCATGGCCGGATGGCCGTAGGCCACCTTGGTGCTGACCCGGCCCGGGGTCGTCGTCCCGAACACCTGGCTCAGCGCGGCGTCCAGGGTTTCCTGCATCGTCGCGCGCACCTGATCGGTGATCGGCAGCGGCGCGCGGCCGGCCGGGACCGGCCCGGCCGCCGGGTAGTGCCAGGCGTGCACGGCGCTGATCGTCGCCCCGGTAGCGGCCGAATAGCCGGCCGCCCAGCGGAGGGCCTCGATGGACTCCGCCGAGCCGTCCACGCCGACCACAACGTGGGGAGGGGGACTGCTGGCTGGATCGGTCATGGACCGCCTCGCATTCGTTGCCGATCAGTGGTCTATCCGACGGGGGGTGCGGTGCCGCCCGGCCAGGGCCGATCGTTCCGGCCGGCGGTGTCCATCTTCGCATCCGGCCCTGGCCGGTCGGTCGCCGCGCTGGCGTTCGGTCGTGGTCAGCACGGTCGGCCGATGCCGTCCCGGCGATGGCCAACACACGTGGTGTCGGCGCGGTATCTCGGTATGATTAGTCACGCCTTGCGTGGCATCGACGGGGAGCGGCGATCGATGTCACCGACCTCGGCGCCAACGGAATACGGGGGTCCCGTGTCCGGGCATCGTCGCCTGCGGTGCCGAGGGGCCTGCCCTGCTGATCTCGGAGTCCGGCGGCGGCGATCACCCGTCGGCCTTCACTGACCTCTGACCTGTCCCGTCCATGTGACACCCCGCCTTCCGGTGCCGGCTTCCGGTCGGGCGCCGGTGCTGTCCAGGAGGCAGTAATGCAGGTAACAGCCCACGCGTGTGCCCCCCGCCGCCAGCATCTCCAGGTGCCTCGGGACTGGTTCGCCAGCAGGTCCTTCCCCGCCCGGTCGTTCGCGGACCTGCGCGTGCTCGCGACGTGCAAGCGCCGCCGCGGCCTCACGGTCAGCCTGATCCTGCCGACGCTGAACGTGGCCGACACGCTGCCGCAGGTGCTCGCCGAGGTCGCCGCAGTCAGCCGGGGCGACATCGTGCTCGTCGACCAGGTGATTGTCGTCGACGGCGCCTCGACCGACACCACGGTCGACATCGCCCGCCGAGCCGGAGCTGAGGTGTACCTGCAGGACGCGCTGCTGCCGGACTTCGGCCCGGCGCTCGGCAAGGGCGACGCGATGTGGCGGGCGCTGACCAGGGCGGGCGGCGACATCATCGTGTTCGCCGACACCGACACCCGGAACTTTCACCGGGACTTCGTGACCGCAACGATCGGGCCGCTGATCATTGAGCCGGAGATCTGGCTGTCGAAGGCTGCCTTCCGCCGGCCGTTCACCGGCGAGAGCAAGGACATCACCGCCGACGGCGGCGGTCGGGTGACCGAGCTTACGGCCAAGCCACTCTTCAACGTCTTCTTTCCGGAGCTGGCGGGCTTCGCGCAGCCGCTGGCGGGGGAGTTCGCCGGAACCCGCGACCTGCTGTACTCGGTGCCGTTCTTCACCGGGTACGGGGTCGAGACGGGGCTGCTCATCGACACGCTCCGGTTGGTCGGCCTGTCCGCGATGGCGCAGGTCGACGTCGGCGTCCGGGTGAATCGGCATCAGAGCCTCGGCGATCTCGGCCGGATGAGCTACGCGGTGCTGCGGACGGTGCTGCACCGGGCTGCCGGGCCCGGGCTGTGCCCGGAGGGCTGCTGTCAGCATGACCCGATCGACGACGCGGTCTCGGTGTACTCGCACTCGGCCATGACCGCAGACGGGTTCCGGCTGACCGAGTATGCCGAGGAGCTCGTGGAGCGGCCGCCGATGGCCGGGCTGCGGGCCGCCTGAATCGCCCGCGGCTCGGCTGTCACGCCTCAGACGCCTCCGGATCGGACGGCCGCAGGCCACGTCCCGCGCCGACCGGCTGCGGCTCGCGGTGCGGCCGGTGCGCGGTCTTCGCGTGGATGTCGTGGACGTACCTGCCACCGCGCAGCAGTGACGCCGCGGCGGCCACGAGGCAGGCCACGATCGCGAAGTCGAAGGCGATGGACAGGCCGTGCTCGAACGGCGCGGCGATCAGGGACGGGAAGAACGTGTGCCCGGTCAGGTAGGCCGCGTGGCTCGCGGGCAGCTTGCTGATCGCCGGCCCGAGCAGCGTGCGTACCGGGTTGTACCCGAGCAGGGCGGCGAACATGATCGACACCGGCGGCAGCGCGGCGATGCGCGCCGCGTCGGCGCTCGGCAGGCCCTGCGCGGTCAGGCCGTGACTGAGCGCGGACGGCAGCGACGCGGCCAGGCCGAGGATGATCAGTGTGAAGAAAATGCCGATGGACAGCACCATGGCCGAGTTCTGGAACGTGGCGCTCATCCCGGCCCCGACGCCGCGGCGTTCCGGCGGCAGGCTGTTCATGATCCCGGCCCGGTTGGGCGACGCGAATAGCCCCATGCCGATGCCGTTGAGCAGCAGGATGAGGGCGAACTGCCAGTAGGCGAAGTCGATCGGCAGCAGCTCGAGCAGGACGAACGACGCAGCCGCCAGCACCATGCCGCCGGTGGCGAACGGCCGCGCGCCGAACCGGTCGGACAGCCAGCCTGACACCGGCCCGGCCGCAAGGAAGCCGACGGTCAGCGGCAGCATGGCGATTCCGGCCCACAGCGGCGTCTGGCTGAAGCCGTAGCCGTGGATGGGCAGGTAGATGCCCTGCAGCCAGATGATGAGGGTGAACATCAGCCCGCCGCGGCCGAGGCCCGACAGCAGGCTGGCCATGTTGCCCGCGGTGAACGGCCGGATCCGGAACAGCCTCAGGTGGAACATCGGCTCGGCGACCCGGGTCTCGATAACGCAGAACACCGCGAGGACCGCCAGTCCGCCGAGGATCAGGCTGAGCACGAAGGGGCTGGTCCAGCCCATGGTGTGCCCGCCGTAGGGCTGGATGCCGTAGGTGATGCCGACCAGGATGGCGATGAGGCCCGCCGCGAAGGTGAGGTTGCCCGCCCAGTCCAGCCTGGCCGGCTTGCGGATGCCCCGTTCCTCCAGCTTCCGGTACGACCAGATGGTGCCGATGACGCCGAACGGGACCGACACCAGGAAGACGTACCGCCAGCTCAGCGGGCCGAGCAGACCGCCGAGCACGAGCCCGATGAACGAGCCGGCGATGCCGGCGACCTGGTTCAGCCCGAGGGCGAGGCCGCGCTCGCTCGGCGGGAACGCGTCGGTGAGGATCGCGCTCGAGTTCGCCATCAGCATCGCGCCGCCGACGCCCTGCATGATGCGCATGCAGATGAGCCACCACGCGGCGGCGGTGCCGTGCAGCCAGGTCAGCGACAGCAGGATGGAGAACGCCGCGAACACGGCGAAGCCGAGGTTGTACATCCGGACCCGGCCGAACATGTCGCCCAGCCGGCCGAAGCTCACCACGAGCACGGCGGTGACGACGAGGTAGCCCATCAGCAGCCAGAGCAGCAGGCCGGTGTTGCCGGGCTGGAGCGGGTTCACTCCGATGCCGCGGAAGATGTCCGGCAGCGCGATCAGCATCACCGAGCTGTTGATGGTGGCCATGAGCATGCCGAGCGTCGTGTTCGACAGCGCGATCCACTTGTAGTGCACGCCAGCAAGCGCGCCGCCGGATGGAGCGGCGGGTCCGGCCGGCTCCCTGGCAGCTGTCCGCAGCAAGCCCGACGGCATGAACGACCTCCTCGACCGGGCGCGCCGCGAGCACCGAGCGGCCAGCGGTCCGCAGCCCCAAGAAACAAGTATTCGCTTGCTGCTAACTAACTAACTGCCGAGGTTATTCCGGCTGTGCTGCGACGCGGCTGGCCGACCGGTCGCCGCGCTCCAGGCCGGCACGACCATGGTCCGCATGATCGTGTCCGCGAGGGTCTGCCGGCTGGCGTCCCA
>JASHPF010000299.1 GCA_030038295.1 Streptosporangiaceae bacterium | reverse complement strand
TCGGTCAGCGACCCGGACGGGTACAGCCGCGCGAGCAGCGACCGGCCGCGGGTCAGCAGCTCCCGGAACCGGCGCTCCTCCGCGAGCAGGATCGCCCGCACCCGGTCCGGGTCGGCGGGCTGGCCGAACTGCTCTGCGGTGTCCAGGACCAGCTCGGGCGGCAGATCGCCGAGGGTCAGCGGGCTGCCGGGGTCGGCGCCCCAGAGCTCCGTCAGCGCCCTGCGCAGCAGCCGGCGCAGCACATAGCCGCGGCCGGTAGGGGACGGCCGGACGCCATCGCCGATGACGACCACCGCCGACCGCAGGTGGTCGGTGACGATCCGGAGCGTGCGCGGCTCGTCGCGGTCCGCCGCCAGCGGCCACCGTGCGGGCAGCACCAACAGCCACGACGCGAACGCGTCGGTCTCGTATACCGACCGCGCTCCGCCCGCGACCATGAGCAGCCGCTCCAGGCCCATGCCGGTGTCGACGCTCGGCTGCGGCAGCGGCGTCAGCCTGCCGTCGGGATGCCGCTCGTACCGCAGCGTGACGTGATTCCACAGCTCGAGCCAGCGCTCGTCGGTGCCGGGAGTCCCCTCCGGTGGTCCCGATCCGGTCCACGCGAAGATCTCTGAGTCCGGCCCGCACGGACCGGTGGGCCCGTTGGACCACCAGTTGTCCTCCTCGCCCAGCAGCTCGACCGGCAGGCCGAGCTCCGCCCAGGTGTCGGCCGCCGAGGTATCGGGGCCGACGTCCGCGTTCCCGCCGAACACGGTGGCGTGCAGCAGCGCCGGCCGCAGGCCGAAGTGATCGCAGAGGAGCTCCAGGCCGAAGCGCTGACTCTGCGGCCCGTCATAGTCGCCCAGCGACCAGGAGCCGAGCATCTGGAATGCGGTCAGGTGCGTGCTGTCGCCGACCTCCCCGAGGTCGGTCGTCCGCACGCAGCGCTGCACCCCGGTCAGCCGCCGGCCCAGTGGATGCGGCCTGCCGACCAGGTAGGGCGTGAGCGGGTGCATCCCCGACGTGGTGAACAGGACCGGGTCACCGGGTGGCGGCACCAGCGAGCTGCTCTCGATCTGCCGGTGCCCGCGCTCGGTGAAGAACGCGACGAACGTCGCGATGGCCTGGCTGGTATTCATGGCTGTGCCTCTCGGTGTCCTGGCACCAGGAATCGCCACCGCGGGCGCCGCCGTGCGGGCGGAGAAGTCAGGACAGCGGAAGCGCCGGCGGGCCGTTCCCGGTCGCCGGCGGGTAACGAAGGTCAGGCAGCGGCAACCGGCGGGCGGCTAGCTCGCGCGGCGCGGCAACGGCGACTGACCTTCATGACCCCGATGCTAGTCGCCGGGTGATCGGGCCGGCCACGGCATTTCCCGCAGGTAACGAAATAGGCTATTTCCCCAGACTGGCTGCACGTTTCCCGCACACTATCTGTCAGTCCCAGGGTTGCTGGTGACTCTTGCTCGCGCCACGTGCCCTGGGGGGACCGATGACCAGACGACCGTTGTTCGCCGCTGTCCTGGCCGCAGCCGGACTCGCCGTCGCCGCGTGCGGTGGCGGCACCCCGGCCGCGAGGCCGACCAGGACCGTCACCGTCACCGCGTCCCCGACCTCCCCTGCTGCCAGTCAGCCAGCCGCGAGCCAGTCCGCCACGACGGCGCCGCCAGCGGCCGCGGCCGCCTGCATCACCCGCTACCTGAACGGCTCGATCGGGCTGACCCAGGGCACCGCCGGCTCGGTGCTCGTCACCATCGTCTTCAAGAACCTCGACAACGTGCCGTGCACGCTGTACGGCTACCCCGGCGTGGCCCAGGCGGCTGGCACGCCGGTCACCGACATCGGCCAGCCGTCGTCGGAGAACCCGACGACCGCGCGTGAGCTGGTGACGCTGGCGCCCGGCGGCTACGCCAACGCGACGCTGCAGATCTCCGACGCCGGCAACTACCCTGCCTCGGCCTGCACGCAGGAGCCGGCGACGTGGCTGGCGGTCATCCCGCCCAACCAGACCGTGCCGCTGTACATCTCCTACAGCTCGATCGCGTGCCAGGGCTCGGCGAAGCTGCTGATGGTAACCACGGTCCAGCCGGGGAACGGGGGCTAACGGCGACCCGGCCGCACGCCGGTCGCGGTCCTCGCCGTCGCTAGAGCAGCGACAGCATGCGCTCGGCCTGCGGCCGGAGCGAATCGACATCCCCGCGCTGGTGGAAGTAGAGCAGCCAGGAGAGGGCGGCCAGCCGACGCCAGTCCGCCAGCCTGGCCCGCTCGGCGGGGGCCAGGTCGAACTCGGCGGTGAACCGCTCCGCGTCAAGGCCGCCATCCCGCCAGGTCGACACGTGCTCGACGAGGTCGGCCAGCTCCAGCGCGCGGTCGCTGACACCCGAGTCCTCGAAGTCCACGATCCGGACCAGCTCGCCGTCCCAGATGAAGTTGCTCAGGTTCCCATCGCCCTGGCCGAGCACCTGCGGCGTCGCCGCGGATCCCGGCACCGCCGGGGCGAAGTCGGCCTGGACGAGCCAGGTCGTACCGCTGACCAGCGCCTCCCTGACCACTGGGTCGGGGCCCGGGTCGGCCGGGGCGGCCGCCCAGTCCCGGACCAGGCGGACGAACTCGTGGCTACGGGTGAGCTCGCCCTCGAGCGGTGTCACGAGCCCGACCGGCACCGCCTGCCAGAGCTGGCCGAGCGCGATGGCGAGCGCGCGCTCCTGCGGCGGCGTCAGCGAACCGCTCCCGAGCGGCTCGCCGGGCAGCAGCGACATCACGATGCACGGCGGGTCGGCATCCAGGTCGGCGCTGATCGGCGCGGGCGCCAGCCGCGGCGCGTGCTCGGCGAGCAGCTGCAGCGCGCGCCACTCCCTGGCCGGCTCCCCGTGGTGACTGTCCAGGTAGCGCTTCACGACGACCTGCTGCTCCTGGTCGACGCTCACCTGATGCGTTACCACTCGACCGGCTCGGGCGGCACCGGCCGGGGCAGAACCGGCCGCAGCACTCTGGCGCCCATGCGTGACATCCATCCATGACGGGGCGACGGTCAGCGGAGAGCATATTGCGCCGACCTCGTGACGGCACGCACGGCACGCAACAACCGTCGCGCAAGTGGTTTCGGGCCACATCTGCACCGGATCGGGCGGGCCGGACAGCCGGGGCGTCGTGCTGGCAAGATCGGGCCATGGACGACGCGCGCAGCGAGCGATCCGGTCGGCCGGTCGCAATCATGGCTCAGCTCTCCGTGCGCCGCGGGCGCGAGGCCGTCGAGTTCTACCAGCGGGCGTTCGGCGCGACGGAGGACTACCGGGTCGGCGGCGCGGCCGAGAACGAGGCGTTAGTGTCCCAGCTCTCGGTGGACGAGGCGACCTTCTGGGTCGCCGACGAGTCGCCGGAGCATCTCAACTTCAGCCCGGAGTCGCTGGGTGGCGGCACAACCAGGTTGCTCCTCATCGTTGACGACCCGGATGCCGCGATCGCGCGCGCGGTCGCGGCGGGCGCCACCCTGGTGCGCGCGGCCGCCAACACGCACGGCTGGCGGCTCGGCCGGATTGCCGACCCCTTCGGGCACCACTGGGAGGTCGGCAAGCCCCTCGTTCCCTGGCCGCCTCCGCCGCACTAAGCCGCGCCGCGGGCCGGGCTACGGAGCCCGGCTGCCACCAGCGCCAGCCCGTGCGGCACCGCACCGAGGCCGGCTGGAGCCGGCCGCTCGCTAGCTGGACTGACCGTCGGCGGTGCTGGGCAGCGCGGGCGCGGCCGCCGTGCCGTTGTCGAACAGCTTGACCTCCGGGCCGACCGGGCCGCCGAGGCTCCGCTTCACCGACTCCAGGATGGTCAGGCCCTGGCCGACCAGGCCGGCCGCGATCTCGCTCAGGCCGTCCGCGCCGTTGAGGACGCTGACGTTGGCGGCGGCGAGGCCGGCGGCCGCCTCTTTCACGATCTGTGGCAACTGCTCGATGAGCATCCGGTCCAGCGCGACCCGGTCGTGTGACGCCGCGGCCTCGGCCAGCAGCTTGGTGCGCGCCGCGTCCGCCTCGGCCAGCACCTTGACCTTCTCCGCTTCCGCCTCGGCCGGCTTGATGACCTCCGCGAGGAGCTGGCGCTGCCGCAGCTCGGCTTGGCTGTTGGCCAGGTCAGTCTGCGCCGCGAGGACCTTCAGCTGCGCCTGCGCCTGCGCCAGCGGGCCAGCCTGCCCGGCCTCGGCCTGCGCCGTGTCGACCTGGGCCTTGTACTGCGCCTGCACGACCATCGTCTGGCGCTGGTACTCCGCCTGCTTGCGCTGCGACTCCTGCTGCGCCTCCGCGGCGGCCTGGTTGGCCTGCGCCTGGGCGATCTGCGCCTGGCGCTGGATGGCCGCGTTGTGCGGGGCCGCCATGGCGTCGATGTAGCCGCTGTTCATGTCGTCGATCGACTGAATCTGCAGCGAGTCGACCGACAGCCCGATCCGCGCCATCTCGACCTTGGACCCGTCCAGCACCTCGGTCGCGAGCTTCTGGCG
>JASHPF010000298.1 GCA_030038295.1 Streptosporangiaceae bacterium | reverse complement strand
GAGGAGGCGCGTCCTGACGATCCGGTGATCCCAGCGCTGATAGAGCCAGCGCGCCCTGCTGCTCAGCAGAACCCGCAACTCAGCGTGTCGGCTACCTGGCCTGACACACACGGCGCGGCCGATGTTGCCGCATCGGCCGCGCCATCTACCACTAATCCCAGTCCAGGACAGGACAGGTCAGCGATAGGGATCATGCTACCGACCTGGTGACGGAATGCAACCATCCGTTTTCCAGCGGTACAACCCCCGCCTGTTCCGCCTGGACTCCTCGCGCAGTCACGGAGCAGGAGATGCACGCAATCGCCCAAGGACCACTCGAGGCCGTGGAGGCGGCTCGGGTAGTCCTGTTCTTCCTCGCGGTCGTCGTCGTCGCCTTCTGGCGGGTCATCCTCCGCCTAGTGCTGGCGCTGATCGCCATCGCGATCCTGGTAGCCGTCGGCTCCGGGGTCGTAGCCCTGATGAACGCAGGTCACCTGTAACACGAGAACCGTCGGCCGGCATGGGCGCCGGCCGGCGGTGTGGGCGGAGGCAGTCAGCGAGACTTCCGTCGGAGCTGGCGACTGCCGAGCAGCATGAGCAGCCAGCCCGTTCCCGTCAGGCCGGTGCCGATAGCAGCCACGGCCATACCGTCAAACCCCGCATCCGGCAGCGTTCGCTGGTGCCCTACCCCCGAGGAGGCTTGCCTTGCGGTCGCCATGCGTTCGTGGCTCGACGTCCGATCCGCAACGCTGCGGATGGCCGCGGCGTTGGCGCTAGCCGCGCTGGCCAGGGCCGGACCGGCTAATACCACGCCCGCCGCGAGAGCCCCGATTCCCCCTTGCCACCGTCGAGTGCGCATGCGCTACCCCCAGACCACGGCCCGTGCGCAAGCAAGCCCCGGAATTGCGCCTGCCGCGTGCCGTCCACACACCGTACCCTCATATCACGCAGGGTTACGATTAGTAGCTTAACGCGACGACAGGCAGTTCAGCAGCCTTTTCCCGGTCTCGTGCAAACTTGCTAGCGGCAGGGAGCGCGGCTATGCGGCGACCGCGCCGACGTGCCGTTCTGGCTCGTGCGACGATGCTGCCGGGATCGCGCGACTCCGGATGCCGGGATTGGCTGGCGGCGGCGGAAGGCTGGCTCCAGCCCTCCGCACGCCAGCTACCTGTGGCGGAATACCAGCCCGCCACACTTAGTTAGCCAAAGTAATGACTCAGGTTAATGAAGATGACGCCACAGCAGACCAGGTCCGACGCGGGCCTCGCCACCGCCTTGCGAATATCGGTGAGCCGGCTCGCGCGCAGGCTCCGGGCCGAGCGGTACACCAAGGGCCTGGAGCCGGGCCTATCCGACACGCAGCTGGCTGCGCTGGCGGCGCTCGAGCGGCACGGGCAGATGACGCCGGGCGAGCTCGCCGACCACGAGAAGGTGCAGCCGCCGTCCATGACCAGGGTGATCGCGGTCCTGGAGGAACGCGGTCTGGTCATCCGGGCACCGCACGCCACAGACCGTCGGCAGGTAGTCCTGACCGTTACCGGGAGCGGCCAGGCAGTCGTTCAGCAGTCGCGGCGGCTGCGGGAAGCGTGGCTGGCGAAACGCCTGCACGAGCTGACGCCGGAGGAGCGGGCGATCCTGCGGGCGGCGGCGCCGATACTGGAGAAACTCAGCCAGTCCTGAGGCGCCGCCTGGGCTCCGGCGGCAGTACCTTCGGCTCGCTGCGCAGCAGGAATTACCGGCTGTTCGCGGCTGGGCAGGTTGTGTCCAACACCGGCAGCTGGATGCAGCGCGTCGCGCAGGACTGGCTAGTCCTCGAGCTGACCCATAACAGCGGCACGGCGCTCGGCATCACGACCGGCTTGCAGTTCCTGCCGATGCTGTTGTTCTCCCTCTGGGGCGGCGTCATCGCTGACCGGTATCCCAAGCGCCGCATCCTCATGGCGACACAGTCGGCCATGGGCGCGCTCGCACTCATCCTCGGCCTCCTCGCGCTGACCGGCTCGGTGCGGATCTGGCACGTCTACCTGCTGGCCTTCGCGCTGGGCCTGGTCACGGTCATCGACAACCCGACCCGGCAGGCCTTCGCCGTTGAGATGGTCGGCCGGGACGGGATGGCGAATGCCATCGCTCTCAACAGCGCCGTGTTCAACCTCGCCAGGATCGCGGGGCCGGCGGTCGCCGGGGTCGTGATCGGTGTGCTGGGAACCCCGGCCGCCTTTCTGGTAAACGCGGCGTCCTACGGCGCGGTGCTGATCGGGCTCAAGCTGATGCGGCCGGCCGAGCTGCATCCCGCGCCGCGAGCGGAGCGCGGGCCCGGCCAGCTGCGCGAGGCGCTGTCGTACGTGCGGGCCCGGCCCGGACTGTGGATGCCGCTCATCCTGATCTTCTTCGTCTCCACGTTCGGGATGAACTTCCAGGTAACGAACGCGCTCATGTCGCGGACGGTGTTCCACACGGGGGCGAGCGCGTTCGGGCTCGCATCGGCGGTGTTCGCGGCGGGCGCGCTGGGCGGCGCCTTGCTGGCTGCGCGCCGCAAGCGGCCGACGATTCGGCTACTGCTGGTCACGTCGCTGTTGTTCGGCCTCTTCGAGATCATGACCGGTCTCGCGCCCGACTACCTGACGTTCCTCGCCGCGCTCGTGCCCACCGGGCTCGCCGTGCTGACGTTCACCACCGCCGCCAACTCGAGCACACAGCTCGGCACCGCACCCGACATGCGCGGCCGCGTCATGGGCCTGTACATGCTCGTGTTCCTGGGCGGGACGCCGCTCGGCTCACCGCTCGCGGGCTGGCTCGCGGCGACCTACGGGGCCAGGCTGAGCGTGATCGCCGGTGGCGTGATCTCGGCGCTGGCGGCGGTGGTCGTCGCCGTGATGGTGGCCCGGCGTCGCGGCGTCTCGCTTCGCTCCTACCTGCGGCCCGTAGAGCTCGCCCGCGGCACTGCCTGACCGACGGCCGCACCCAGCGCCCGGCCACGCTGTGGAGTTTGCGGCGCTTATCCGGCCCTGAATGACATGATTTGCGTCGCCGAAACCACCACAGTGTGGCGGGTCGACCGTCGCCAAGTCCTCCGCCACGGCGCTGCAGGCCGAAACTGCTGATACGAATGGCGGCATGAGGCTGTTCGTCGCGGTGGAGCCACCGGACGCGGCCCTGGCGGAGCTCCAAGACGCCGTCGCGCCGCTGCGCGCCACGGCGCCCGAGCTGCGCTGGACGGGCACCGCCTCCTGGCACCTCACGCTGGCCTTCCTCGGCGAGGTGGACGACACAGTCCTGCCCGGCCTGTCGGCCCGGCTGGAACGCGCGGCGAACCGGCACCCGCCGCAGCGGCTCGCCATCGCCGGGGGCGGAGCTTTCCCGTCCGCGCGGCGGGCCCAGGTGCTGTGGGCGGGCATCGAATCGGACGCCAGGGCGCTCGGCAGCCTCGCCGCGTCCGTCGCCGCCGCCGCGCGGCGGGCGGGCGCGCCGCCACCGGACGAGCACCGGAAGTACCGCGCCCACCTGACCCTGGCCCGCTGTCGCGAGCCCGCCGACGTGTCCGGCCTCACCCAGGTGCTGGCGGGCTTTGCCGGTACCGCGTGGACCGCGGAATCCATCCACCTCATCCGCAGCTACACCTCAGCCGGGCCACCGCGGTACGAGGACCTGGCCTGCTGGCCGCTGCGGACGCGGCCGGGTCAGAGCCGCTCCAGCACGTAGTCGAGGCACGCCGTGAGCGCCTCAACATCGGCCGGCTCGACCGAGGGGAAGGTACCGATCCGCAGCTGGTTGCGGCCGAGCTTGCGGTAGGAGTCGGTGTCGACGATGCCGTTAGCCCGCAGGGCCGCCGAGATCGCGGTCGCCTGGACCGAGTCGGCAAAGTCGATGGTGACCACCACCGGGGAGCGCTCCACCGGGTCGGCGACGAACGGAGCAGCCAGCGTCGACTTGTCTGCCCAGGTGTACAGGATTTCCGAGGACGTCGCGGTCCGCTCGGTCGTCCAGCTCATGCCGCCCTGGCCGAGCATCCAGTCGATCTGCTCCGCCAGCAGGATCAGCGTGGCCAGCGCCGGCGTGTTATACGTCTGCTGCAGCCGAGAGTTGTCGATAGCGATCTGCAGGGACAAGAACTCCGGGATGTAGCGGCCGCTGCCCGCGATTCGACCGGCGCGATCGACCGCTGCTGGCGACAGCAGCGCAAGCCACAGGCCGCCGTCCGACCCGAAGCACTTCTGCGGCGCGAAGTAGTACGCGTCGAACTCCACGGGATCGACCGTGATCCCGCCCGCGGCGCTGGTCGCGTCGACGAGAACGAGCGCCCCGTCGTCCGCGCCCGCGACGCGCCTGATGGGCATCGCGACGCCGGTGGAGGTCTCGTTGTGGGTAAACGCGTAGGCATCGATACCGGCTTCCGCCACGGGAGACGGGTGCGTTCCCGGTTCCGACTTGATCACCGAGGGATCAGCCAGCCACGGCGCGGCGTCTACCGCCTTGGCGAACTTGGCCGAGAACTCCCCGAAGCTGAGGTGCTGGGATCGGTTGGTGATCAGCCCGAACGCTGCCGTCTCCCAGAACGACGTGGTACCGCCGTTCCCCAGCACGACCAGGTAGTCCTCGGGCAGCCCGAAAAGGGCCGCGAGGCCCTCCCGGACGTGCTGCACGAGGCCGCGGACTGGCGGCTGACGGTGCGAGGTGCCGAGCAGGTCCCGCCCGGCCGCGGTCAGCGCCGCGAGCTGGGCTTCCCGGATCTTCGTCGGGCCGCTGCCGAACCGCCCGTCAGACGGCAGCAGGTCGGCCGGGATGACGATCGCGGTCGGGTCAGACATCCTGATCAAACACCTCGTCAGCACCCGGAACTTCGCGGACAGAGCGGGACTTCGGGCCGACGTACCTGGCACTCGGCCGGACCAGCCTGCCGGTCTGCTTCTGCTCGAGGATGTGGGCCGCCCACCCGGCCGTCCGAGCGCAGGTGAACATCGAGGTGAACATGTGGGCCGGAACCTCGGCGAAGTCCAGGATGATCGCCGCCCAGAACTCCACGTTCGTGGCCAGCACCCGGTCCGGGCGGCGCGCGTGCAGCTCGTCGAGCGCGGCCTTCTCCAGCGCCTCGGCGACCTCGTACCGCGGCGCCCCGAGCTCCCTCGCGGTACGCCGCAGCACCCTGGCCCGCGGGTCCTCGGCCCGGTAGACCCGGTGGCCGAAGCCCATGAGCCGGTCCCCGCGGTCCAGCGCCTGCTTGACATACGCGGTGGCGTCACCGGTCTTCTCGACTTCCTCGATCATGCCGAGCACCCGCGCCGGGGC
>JASHPF010000297.1 GCA_030038295.1 Streptosporangiaceae bacterium | reverse complement strand
GCCTGCCCGTCGGGCTGCGGCGGGCGGGCGTGCCGGCCGCTGGAGCGGGCGCGCCGCGCTGGCGGCGCGTCGGTACGGTGGTCGTAATCCCCGTAACCCGGCTCGGCGCCGGCCGGAGGTGCGGGACTCGCATAGCCCTCGGCGGCGTCCGCCGGACCTGGCGGCGCATAGCCGTTCCCAGCCGGTCGGCCGGGATTCCGGAATCGCAGCGTCGTGCGGCGGCGACCCTGCCGCCGGTCCGGCCGGATCGGTTCGCCCTCGTCGTCGGCCTCAGGCTCCTGGCCCCAGTCGACGCCGGACAGATCGATGTGCCAGCCGGTGTCCTCGAATACCGGCCCGGTATACAGCTGCTGTCCGGCGGTCCAGCCGGGCACACCGGGCTGGACGGCCCAGTCCCTGACGTCCTGGTCCGACCCGCCGGTACCGCCATACGGGTCAGGCTCGGACGGGGGCGTGGTCATCGGTCTCCTCTATCGCGGCCTGGGCGTCCCAGCCGTCCCCACTTCAGTGCGCTCGGGTATGACGGTATCCGGCGCTGCCTCCTCGGTACTGTGCCCGGACTGATCGTCCTCATTCGGACCTGGCTCGTCCGTCCGCCGTCCGCCCGTCCGTCCGCCGCGGCGGATCGCGCGCGCCGCTGACGCGAGCAGGAACACCCCAAGCGCGGCGGCCAAAATGATCATCCCGAGGAGACCGACCTGTGTCCTCTGCACCGTCATCCGCACCGGATGCGAATCCAGCTGCTGGCCGGCCCGGTCGGCCAGCGTCATGCTGATCGTGGTCGAGCCGGTCTGTGCCGCAGAGACCTGCAGCTTGACCGTCTTCGACGTGTGCGCAGGCACGGTGACCAGCCCCGGCGGCGAGGTGGTCACCTTCATGCCGCCGGTCGCGGCGTAGCTGAGCCGGAGAGCGACCTGAACGGCGTAGCCGAGCCGGTTGTCGACGGACACCGGCACCGACCCACGCAGGCCGCCCAGGGTAATCCGGTTCTCGGCGACGATGTGCACGCCTTGCTGTTGCTGCGCGATCCAGCTGGTCAGCGTGGCGATCATGGCCAGGGCCGTGGCCCGGAACCGACCCGCATACGCGGACGACTCGACGGTCGACAGCGCGAGGTAGAGGCTTGGGTCCGGCTGGGCCCGCAGTTGCTGCAGCAGCGTGACGTCGCGGTCGAGCGTGTTCAGCCGGTCGAGCTCGTACGCGCCGAGGGTGGGCCCGCCAACTGAGCTGGCCGCCTGGACCGTGGGGATACTCTTCGCGCTGGTCAGCGACGCAAGGCTGGCCGGGCTCAGCCAGGGTGCGGAGGAGGTGGCACCGAGCAGGTCGGCGGCCATTCCCGCGGGCGGCTGCCAGCGCTGCGGCGGCGCGACGATGATGGGGACACCGGGATCCTGCTGCGCCATCAGGGCCGTCTCCGCGAGAAACTCCTGGGCTGTCGCGAATCCCGATCCGGGCGCATTCGTCGCCGCGCCCAGCAGGCTGGCCAGCGAGTCGCTGGCCAGCAGCACGCTCAGATAGCTGCCGTTGCCGGCCAGCGTCCGAAGTACCGAGGTCTGCTGGGCCGGGAACGCCGAGCTGCTCAGCAAGACGGTGCCCACGTCGTCGACGGCCGCCAGGTTCTCCAGCGTGCCGTAGCTGACCGCGGCGTCCGCCGACCAGGCGACGCCCGCAGCCGGTGACTGGCCCGCCGCTGTGGCACCCTGCGGGCCCGGAGTCAGGTTTCGGCCCAGGATCTGGCTGGCCCGCGACCGCCCGTAGCTGAACGAGCGCTCGACGTCGGCGGCATGACCGGTGCCGATGAGCGTCGCCACGTCGGGGTCGCCGTACGGCGTGACAAACACTGGCTGGCCCGCGGTGGCGGACTTCAGCCGGCCGAGCCACGTCGACGCCGCTCTGGCCCACTGTGGTTGCTTCGCGCCGCACTGGGCCAGGGCGCTCACGTTCGCGACCAGGGCGGGGTCGATCGCCCAGGTTATTGCGTCGGTGCTGGCAAGACTCTGCGGCGGCTGCGTCGCTGCCCCGTCGGTCGTCGCCGCGTGGCCCGAGCCGCCCTGCGCCGACTGGGCCTGCACCGTGGTGGTGACGGGCGGGCTGGCTGTCGTCGTGGCCGCGGCGAGCAGCTGGCCAAGCCGCCCGCTGCCGGTCAGGCTCTGGGCGAGCGCCGCAGCTTGGGCGCCCGTGCACGCGTGCTGCCACGGCTCGTCCAGCAGCGGCTGGTCGACGAGGGGCCAGACCCACGCGATCTTCTGCGCCGTCGGCAGCGTGCTGCCGTACGACCCCTTCTTGGCGGGCACGTACGGCAGGAAGGTCTCGGTGGTGTTGAGGGCCGTGCCGGCGGCGTTGGAGACCTGGGCCGCGATCGGGTAGACGCCGAAGCCCGTCATGGCCATCTCACTGGCCGTCAGCCGGATGGACCAGCTCGCCGACGCGCCTGGCTTGAGCAGGGCGGACTCCCACGTGGCCGTGGGCAGAACCAGCCCGGCCAGCCCGTAGAGCCCGGCCGCGCTCTGCTCCAGCTCGGTAACGCTGCTGACGGGGGAACTGGAGTCAAGCAGCTGGACTATCAGCTGCTGCGCAACCGGCGCGGTGTTCGTCACGATCCCGGTCACGGTGATCGTCGTGCCGGGACCGGCCCACTGCGGGCTGAGGCCGGTGATGGTGACGGTGGCCGGGGCCTGGCTGGCCGCGGTGGTCGCCGCGGTGGCGGGCCCGGCCGTGGCGATGAGCGCGGCTGGCCCGACCACCAGGGCCAGCGCAAGGATGGCCGCCAGGGCGCCGGAAGCCCGCCGTGCCATCTCCACCAGCCTGTCGCGTCGCTGTCAAGGCCGCTCCGACCCGCGGCTGCGGGCCTGGGACGACCCCTCTGGACCCCCGCGGCGAGCTTGACAGGGTGCCCGCAAGCCCGGCGGAGCCATGCCGAGAATGTTATTGCGGCGAGCCGAGTACCCGGGGAAGGCCCGGGACGGTGATCGCTGCTGGTTATGCCGGGCAGTATCCTGCGGGCAGTCCCCGGGGTTCACTGCTTTCCGTTTCCCACAGGCTACGCGCAGGACCTAGTCTCAATGCCCGTGCCCGAATCAGATCCGCTGACGACGCGTCAGCTGCAGGCAGCGACCGCGGTGCTGGCCGCCTTGTCCCCGCGGATCACCGAGCTCGGTGAGCTCTTCGCCGCGGCCGGCTATGACCTGGCTCTGGTCGGCGGCCCGGTACGGGACGCCTTCCTCGGTCGCAGGTCGATGGACTTCGACCTCACCACCGACGCGCCGCCAGAGCGCACCAAGGAGCTGGCCGAGGGCTGGGCCGACCAGGTGTGGACCGTCGGCATCCAGTTCGGCACCATCGGCCTGCGCAAGGGCAACTCACGCTTCGAGATCACTACTTACCGGAGCGACAGCTACGACCGCCTCTCCCGCAAGCCGGTCGTCTCCTATGGCCGGTCGCTGACCGACGACCTGTCGCGGCGCGACTTCACCGTCAACGCCATGGCCGCGCGACTGCCGGGCTATCAGCTCGTGGACCCCTTCGGCGGAGTGGCCGACCTGCGTCTGAGGCGGCTGCGCACACCCGGGCCACCGCGCGACTCGTTCAGTGACGACCCGCTACGGATCCTGCGGGCGGCCAGGTTCACCGCCGAGCTGGGGTTCACGGTTGCGCCAGAGGCCAGGGCGGCGATGTCCGAGCTCGCCGGGCTGCTGGCGCCGCCCAGGATCTCCGCGGAGCGGATCGAGGGCGAGCTGACCAAGCTGCTGCGGTCGTCGCTGACCCGCGGCCCGGCTGCGGGCATCGCGCTGCTGACGGAAACCGGGGTGGCCGACGAGGTGCTGCCCGAGATCCCGGCGCTCCAGCTGGAAGCGGACGAGCACTTGAGACACAAGGACGTGTACCAGCACTCGCTGACCGTGCTCACCCAGGCCATCGAGCTGGAACCGAGGTACGGGCTCGAGCGGGACCTGGTGCTGCGGCTCGCCGCGCTGCTGCACGATATCGGCAAGCCCAAGACCCGGACGCTGCTGCCCGACGGCCGGGTTGCGTTTCACCATCACGAGGTGGTGGGCGCGAACTTGGCGCGCAAGCGGCTGTCGCAGCTGCGTTACGGCAAGGACGTCGTCGATGACGTGAGCCGGCTCATCGAGCTGCACCTGCGGTTCCACGGCTTCAGCGAGGGCGAGTGGACGGACTCGGCCGTACGCAGGTACGTCACCGACGCCGGTCCGCTGCTGACCAGGCTGCACGCGCTCACCAGGGCCGACTGCACGACCCGGAACAAGGCCAAGGCGGAGCGGCTGGCTCGGGCCTACGACAGCCTTGAGGCACGCATCGCGGAGCTCGCCGCCCGGGAGGAGCTGGACCGGATCCGGCCCGACCTGAACGGCGACCAGATCATGGCCATCCTTGGCATCCCACCCGGGCGGCTCGTCGGCCAGGCCTGGGCGTACCTGAAGGAGCTGCGGATCGAACGCGGTCCGCTGGATCACGACGTCGCGGTGGCCGAACTGCTGCGGTGGGCCGCGGCCGAGGGGTTGCAGGTGCCACCGAGAGACGGCGAGGGCGGCGAATCCCGCAGTACCTAGCGCCGGGCAGAGGCCTGGCGGCTGAGCGCCAGGTAGCCGAGGGCAGTCAGCGCGTAACCGATGGCGATCGCGAGCATGAGCGGCTCGGACTTGGCCGTGGTGGGCATGAACGCCGCGCTGACGCCCGCGCCGCCGACGAACAGCGCGTTGAAGAACATGTCGTAGAACGAGAACGCCCGGCCGCGGTAGTCGTCGGCGACCTCTTCCTGCAGGATCGTCGTCGTGCAGATGGCAATGCCCTGACCGGCTAGCCCCAGGAAGAAGCCCAGCACCAGGAACGTCGGCTGGCTGAACGGCGGCCCGAACACGCCCACGACTATCGCGCCGGTCAGCAGCAGGACGGCGATCCAGGCGCGCTTGGTCAGCCACCTCGTCGCGACCGGGGTGACGAACGCGGACGCCCCGTAGCCGACCGCCACGACCAGCGTCAGGACCGCGTAGTGCGTCAGCGCCTTGTTGGCGCTTTCACCGGCGTAGAAGTAGTTGCGCCAGAGCAGGATCGACATGAGGAACAAGATCCCGTAGAAGATCCGGTTGCCGCCGGTCGCGGCGAGCGCGGCCGCCGGGCCACGACGGCTGAAGATGTACCTGGCCCCGGCGGCCAGGCCGACGGCCACGACGACGAGTTCGCGGGCGATGCCGCGCTGCCGGTCGCGGACAGCCTCGCCCGGGCCGAGCAAGCCGCGCGGCATGGTGGCGCTCACCAGGCCGGCGGCCACGTAGCAGCAGCCCGCGACCAGCAGCGTGGCGGCGTACTCGCCGCGGCCGCCGTGCAGGGCGATATGCACGCCGAGCCCGGCCAGACCGCCGACCGCGGCCATGATGCCGCCTGCGGTGGGCGACACCGAGTTCGCCATCACGAGCTTGTGCTCGGCCACGACGTGCGGGAGGGCGGCGGAGAGCGCGGACAGGAAGAACCTGTTCACCCCCAGCACCAGGAGCACCGCGATGTAGAGGGGCACGCCGAGCCGCCCGGAGGCCATCAGGCCCGCGGTCAGTGCCACGAACACCGACCTGAGCAGCGCCGCCCAGACCAGGATCTGTCGTCGGGACCACCGGTCGATGAAGACCCCGGCGAACGGCCCGATCAGCGAGTAGGGCAGGTACAGGACCGCGAACGCCGCGGCGCCCGAGGCTGGGTTCGGAAAGTTCGTCGAGTTGAAGAAGACATAACCGCCGAGGCCCGCGGTGAAGAGGCCGTCTCCGGTCTGCGAGATCAGCCGGGTCGAGAAGAGCTTCCTGAAGTCGTGCTCGGCCCACACGACGCGCAGGTCGCCGAGGAAGGAGCTGCGCCGGCCAGGCGGCCCCGCGGGTAGCCGGCCCGCGTCGCGCGGCTCCGCGGGTGCCGGAGAGACGGGCTCCTGCCAGGACACGGCATCAGCCTACGGCTACCCGCTCCGGGGCTGTCCAGGTCGCTCCGCGACCGGCAGGCGAGCGGCTTTCTGCCGTCCGGTGGGGTGATCTGGCCACCGCCGCCGGGGTGCCCGGTGCGGCCCGGCGGGCGGGTGTCAACGCCCGACCAGCCCGTTCCGCTGGCAGAGGTGGTCGCTCAGCGGTCGACCTCGCCGCGGATGAACTTCTCGACCGCCTCGCGCGCGTCGTCATCGCTGTACTGCTCCGGCGGCGACTTCATGAAGTAGGACGCAGGGGACAGCACCGGGCCGGCGATGCCGCGGTCCTTGGCGATCTTCGCGGCGCGGACCGCATCGATGATGATGCCGGCCGAGTTGGGCGAGTCCCACACCTCGAGCTTGTATTCCAGGTTCAGCGGCGTGTCACCGAACGAACGGCCCTCAAGCCGGACGTAGGCCCACTTGCGGTCATCCAGCCACGGAACGTGATCGGACGGGCCGATGTGCACGTCGGCCTTGGCCATCTCGTGCGGGATCTGCGAGGTCACCGACTGGGTCTTGGAGATCTTCTTCGACTGCAGGCGCTTGCGCTCCAGCATGTTCATGAAGTCCATGTTCCCGCCGAAGTTGAGCTGGTACGTGCGCAGCAGCTCCACGCCGCGGTCCTCGAACAGCTTGGCCAGCACCCGGTGCGTGATGGTGGCTCCGACCTGGGACTTGATGTCGTCGCCGATGATCGGCAGGCCGGCCTCGGTGAACTTTGCCGCCCAGACCGGGTCGGAAGCGATGAAGACCGGCAGCGCGTTGACGAAGGCCACGCGCGCGTCGATCGCGCACTGGGCGTAGAAGCGGTCAGCCTGGTCCGAGCCGACCGGCAGGTAGGACACAAGCACGTCGGCGCGGGCCTGCCGAAGGGCCTGCACCACGTCGACCGGCTGCTCGTCCGATTCGCTGATGATCTCCCGGTAGTACTCGCCGAGCCCGTCGAGCGTCGGGCCACGCTGCACGGTCACGCCGGTCGGCGGCACGTCGCAGATCTTGATGGTGTTGTTCTCGCTGGCGACGATGGCCTCGGCGAGGTCACGACCCACCTTCTTGGCGTCGACGTCGAAGGCGGCCACGAACTCGATGTCGCGCACGTGATACGGGCCGAACTGCACGTGCATCAGGCCCGGTACCCGGCCCGCCGGGTCGGCGTCCTTGTAGTACTCCACGCCCTGAACGAGGGAACTTGCGCAGTTCCCGACGCCCACGATGGCTACCCGTACCGAACCCATGAGGATTGCTCCTTATCTTGTGCGACGGCCGCTCGTCAGCAGTCAGCTGACGGCAGTCGCTCCGCCGCCTGGTGTGGTCTGTGCTGGCTCGCCTGACTGTCGCTCCGACGCGATCAGCTCGTTGAGCCATCGGACTTCTCGCTCCACCGACTCAAGGCCGTGCCGCTGCAGCTCGAGCGTGTAGCTGTCGACGCGCTCCCTGGTCCGGGTGGCCGCCGCCCGGAACGCCTCGAGCCGCTCCTCGAGCCGGCTGCGGCGGCCTTCGAGGATCCGCATCCTGATGTCCGCCTGGGTGAGGCCGAAGAACGCGAAGTGCACCCCGAACCCGTCGTCTTCCCAGGCGGCGGGCCCGGACTGGCCGAGCAGGTCGTTGAGCCGCTCCTTGCCCTCGGCCGTCAGCCGGTACACGATCCGCGACCGGCGCGGCCGGTCCGCCGGCCGGCTGGCACCGCCGGTGTCCGGGGCCGGGTCCTCGGCCGCGATCAGCCCGTTGCTGAGCAGGTCCTTGAGCGCCGGGTACAGCGAGCCATAGCCGAACGCCCGGAAGGCGCCGAGCAGCGAGTTGAGCCGCTTCCGCAGCTCGTAACCGTGCATCGGCGTTTCATGCAGGATGCCGAGGATGGCGAGCTCGAGAACGCCGGAACGCTGGCCGCTCATACCCGCCCGCACCTCGCAATCCATAACTTAGCTACTATCTGGGCTTACGTATCGTCTGCCGGGGATGCGCGAGACTGTCAGCCCGATGTATCGAATTGATACATCGCCACGATATGCGGTGCCCGGCCGGGTCGCAAGTCCGCCGTGATTCTCGAGCGCGTAATCAGATCTGGGAGCGGCCGTCGGCTGGGCGTGATCATGGCCCTGACCACGGCGGGCGTGGCCCTATGACCAGCCAGGTCTAGGGCGGCGGCCGGATCCGTCGTAACCTGTCGCACATGAGGCGATCGGTCGTCGACTACGGCCTGGCACGGCGAGCCACGCTCGCCGCCGTGCTGGCTGGACGCACGACCGTGACCGACGTCTGTGACGCGCACCCGTACCTGCTGCGCGCTGCCAAGTTCCATGGCGAGCCGACGGACGTCACCTGCCCGATATGCCGCAAGGTGAAGCTGACGCACGTCACCTACGTCTACGGCGACGAGCTCGGCCGCTACGAGGGCAGGGTGAAACGCGGCCCAGAACTGGACGAAATGGCCGCGGAATATGCGGAGTTCCGGGTCTACGTCGTCGAGGTCTGCCAGAGTTGTGCCTGGAACCACCTCGCGTCGTCCTACACACTCGGCACTGGCGAGCCGGCGCCCCGGCGTAGTCGACGGGCCAGGGCCAGCGAGTAAGCGGGCAGGTCAGATCGGATCTGCAGGCCGCCGGGCGGTACGGCAAGGCGCGAGTGTGTCGCAATAGTGCCGGGATAGTTGGTATCGGCAGGTAACGTGTGTTCCCTGACGTACCACCACGCGCGACCAACAGCTCTGACCCCGAGACAAGCGAGGACGCGTGAGTAACCCAGACTTGCCCGGCTCGTACTGGCAGGAGCCGGACGAGGCAGGCTACCGCGCCGGGCGGCCCCGGTCGGCCAGCCGAGACCGTTACGAGCCGTGGGACTCCGGGCAAGCCTGGCGCGAGGAGGGTGGTGGCGACCGCCGGGATCGGCAGTCGCCTGGTCGGCGGGGGAACGGAGGGGGCTCCGCCCGGCACTCGCGCGGATCTGCCCGCCCATTCGGCGCCGGCCGCTTGACCGGCAACGGAAACGGGACCGGGTACCCGGCCGGCAATGGCAACGGGAACGGGCACGCGGCCGGCAATGGCAACGGCACAGGGCGCCCGGCCGGAAACGGCAACGGGAACGGGAACGGACACGCGGCTGGCAGCGGTTCCCGCCGCGAGGCGGCGACCTGGACAAGCATGATCTCCGGGCGGGCACGCGGCGGCCAGCGCCAGCGCCGCGACTCGCGCTGGCAAGACTGGACTGGCGGATTCAGTCAGACCGCTGACGAGCTAAGAAACCGGCTGGGGATGCGTGGCTCCGCGTCCGGCCGCGGCGGGGCCGACTGGCGTGACCGGTCCGGGTCCTATGCCGACAGGTCAGGCGGCTCCAACACCGCCCTGCGGGACCAGGACGACTACTGGACAACCGGGACGCGTCCGGCCGCGGCGGGCTCGCGGACCGCGATCCGGCCTGGGTCCGGGCCTGGCGGCACGGGTCGAGGCGGCGGCCCTGGTGGCCGCGGCGGCGGTCGCGGGGATAGCCGCCGCCCGGGCAGCTGGGGAGAGCGGTTCCGGCACTGGCTGCGCTCGGGGACGTGGTGGCGGCACTGGACCGTGAAGAAGGTCCTCGCCCTGGCCGGTGCCTGCGTGGCGGCGTTCATCCTGCTGCTGGTCCTGGCGTTCTTCGTCGTGTACGCGAACACCAAGATCCCTTCGGCCACCGACCTCACCGCCGACTGGCAGTCGTCGATTGTCTATTTCGCCAACGGCCAGCAGATGGGCACGTTTGACAGCAGCCAGGACGGGATGAGTGTCGACCGTCTGCTGCTGACCAGCAGTGAGATACCCACGGTCATGACCCAGGCGATGACGGCGGCCGAGGACCGGCACTTCTACACCGAGGGCGGCGTCTCGCTCAGTGGCCTCGCGCGGGCCGCGTACGAGGACCTGTTCGGCCACGGCACGCTGCAGGGCGGCTCGACCATCACCATGCAGTACGCCAAGAACTACTACAGCGGCGTTGATACCGGCCAGAACCTGAGCACCAAGCTCAAGGAGATCATCATCGCGATGAAGCTGGGCCATGAGCGGTCCAAGTCGTGGCTGATGACGAACTACCTGAACACCGTGGACTTCGGCGGGACCAACCTGGGCCTGGGCGCGGCCGCCGAGAGCTACTTCGACGTCAACCTCACCAACGGCGGCACGCTCACGATCGCGCAGGCCGCGATGCTCGCGGCGATGCCCAACTCGCCGGGCTTCTTCGACCCCGACCCATCGGGCGGAGCTGGCTACACGGCGCTGGTCGCGCGCTGGCACTACGTGCTCACCAACATGGTCCGTGACGGCGACATTAGCCAGAAGGTGGCCAACCAGCAGGTGTTCCCCCCGCTCAACCAGCCGCCGTCCGGGAATGGCGAGAGCGGGACCACCGGCTACCTGATGGCGATGGTCCAGCAGCAGCTGGAGGCCCCCACGGCGGACGGCGGCTACGGGCTCACCTGGAAGCAGATCAACACCGGCGGCTACAAGATCACGACCACGTTCCGGCCGGCCCTGGTTAACGCGCTCGCGAGCTCGATCAACTACGAGATCAGCGTGATCCGCCAGCAGGCGGCCGAACAGGGCGCGGCGCCGTTCCAGACCTACGACCGGATCGGCGCGGTCCTGGAAGACCCGAAGACCGGCGCGATCCTCGCGGTGTACGGCGGACCCGGCTACTCGAGCGGCTGCACCGACGACTGCTGGATCAACATGGCCGAGTCGCCCGAGCCGGTGGGTTCGTCGTTCAAGCCGTACGTGCTGTCGACCGCCGTGAACGAGGGGATGAACGTCTTCACCAGCCAGCTCAACGGGTACTCGCCGATCTGGATCCCCGACAGCCCTGCCAACACCGCGGAGACCGAGGACACGCTCTCGCCCACGAGCCCGCCGACCGGGATCTCGGCGCAGGCGAACGGCGGGTACTCGGGCGGCCTGTACTACTTCAAGTTCGACGAGGCCGGGGAGAACTCGAATAAGCCGCTGCCGGTCAACGTCGCCGCGGCCATCTCGTCCGACCCCGCGTTTGAGGACCTGGCGCACCGGGACGGCATCCAGAGCGTTATCAACATGGCGGAGGCGTTCGGGGTTGGCCAGAGCCCGTTCGTGCAGCCGTGCTCGGTCGCGGCCAGCCAGTCGCCCACGGCGACCCAGGCGCAGATCATCGCCGACTGCAACGACATGACCGGGCCCGTCAACGGGCTCATGGGGAACTTCGGCGAGAACTCGACCAAAGACACGGCCGGGTCGCCGGCCATCGCGCTCGGTGAGAACCCGCTGACGCCGGTGGAGCAGGCCACCACGTTCGCTACGCTCGCCGACGACGGCCTGTACCACACACCGCACGTCATCGCGCAGCTGCAGCAGAACAACGTCACCGTGCCGAGCCACATCACCACCGCGCAGGTGCTGAGCCCGGCGGCGGCCGCCGACGTCGACTGGGCGCTGTCCTTCGACAACCAGATGGCGGACGGCACCGCTTACGGGAACGTCCCGTTCCGGCGCGGCGACGTCATCGGCAAGACCGGAACGCTGGGTATTGGCAGCGTCGCGTCGCAGGCCTGGTTCAACGGCGCGACCCCCGACCAGGACGCGCTGTCGGTGGCGCTGTTCACCAACGACCCTGGCACCGAGAACCTGGACAACCTGCCGTACGCGGGCGGGACGGCGGGCTCGCAGGGCGGTGGCTGGCCGGCCACGATCTGGAACGACTTCATGACCGACGAGTTCTCCAACGAGGCGGCGGTCCCGCTGTTCCCGACCACCGACGGCCCCCCGTTCGTGACGTGGATCCAGGCCACGGTGAAGAAGCCGTCGACGTGTGCCAACCGCCAGCAGTTCATGCAGTCGCTGCAGCAGTCTCAGCAGGGCCAGACCCAGCAGTGCACGTGCCCGGCCGGCGCGTTCTTCTGCAACGGCAACGGGAACGGCAACGGCAATGGCAACGGGAACGGCCCGTCGCCGACGCCGACGCCGACGCCGAGCTGCACCACCGGGGGCTTCTTCGGCGGGTGCCCGCCGACCCCCGGCGACACGGACACGACGAGCATCATCATCGGCGGTAGTGGGTCGCTGGCCTCGGCCGGCTCCGGCACCGGCGGCACCCCGTTGCTCACTGCCGACGAAGCGACCACGTTCCGGCTGACCGCGGCCAGAGCCATCGTCGCGACCTAGCGCTGGGCTGATGCGGCGCTCTGCGCGGCCTAGCCGAGCTTGGCGCGCAGCCAGCGCATGTCGGCCGCGGCGTCGGGCGTCTCGCAGATCGCGGTCGCCCCGGCGGCGCGCACCACGTCGATCAGCAGGGCCGGGTCGATCTGACCGGACTCCAGGTCAGCATGCCGGTCTCGGCCCGAGCCGAACTCGTCCCGTGAGTTGTTGCAGTGCACCAGGTCGATCCGGCCAGTGACCGCCCTGACGCGCGGCACGATCGTCGCCAGGTCCTCGCCGGAGGAGAACGCGTGGCAGGTATCGAGGCAGAAGCCAACCTCGCCACCGCCGTCATCGGTGGCGTCCCCGACGACCTCCCAGAGCCGCGCGAGCGCGTCCAGGCCGCGCGCCATGGCCCCGTCTCCGCCGGCGGTGTTCTCGATCAGCATGGGCAGCGGCCGCTCGATCCGCTCGATCGCCTTCCGCCAGCTGTCGTAGCCCTCGCCCGGATCCGCGCCGGCGGTGACGTGTCCGCCGTGCACGATGAGGCCCTTGGCGCCGATCGCGGCGGCGGCGCGGAGCTGCTGCTCGAGCAGCTTGCGGCTGGGGATGCGGATGCGGTTGTTGGGCGACGCGACGTTGATCGTGTAGTACGCGTGCACATATCCGTCCACGCCCGCGGCCGCGAACGCGGCCCGTAGTTCGCCGGGCTCGCGCGGAAACGTCGGCGCCTTCCAGCCCTGCGGGTCACCGAGAAAGAACTGCACGGCGTCGGCTCCGGCGGCACGTGCCTGCTCCAGCGGGTCACCCTCGTGCACGTGTACACCGGTACGGATCACCAGCCGAGCTTACCGAGAGCGGGCGAGATGGCGGCCGGCCAGCCCACCGGCCTGCCGGTGCCGCCCATCAGCGGCCGCCGCGGACGGAACTCGCCGGGATGGCTAGCCGAAGCCGCCGTGCGCGATGCCGAGACCGAGGCCGACGAAGGCCCCGACGAGCCCGGTCACGATCAGGATGCGCTCCTCCCTGGTCGCCGACACGAGCTGCGCGTACAGGCCGCCCACGAAGGTGACCAGGCCGAGGATGGTGGCGGCAAGGTGGACGCGGACGACCAATCCGAGCGCGAACGCCGCTATTCCGGCGAAAAGTATCAACACGGCGGCGACGTTCAGCAGCGGGTGCCGCCGGCCGTCGCTGTTCAAGGTGAGCCATGGTACGTGAGCGCGGGTCGGCCCGGTGCTGACTGCCTGGCGCATCGCTACTCCCAACGACGTGATCAGGATCGCTGTGCAGGGCTCCTGGCTACCAGTGTGTTCCCGTCTGGCCGAGAATGGAACCTGCCGCGGTGTTCGGCGCGCCCGGCGCGCCCCGGTCCGCCCACTCCGCCGGGACCGGAGACGACCCGTCCTGTCGGACCGGGCTGGTAAGCTGGCGCAGCCGCAAGCGGGCATCGACCAGCAGGCGGCTCCTCCTGTCACGGAGAGACCGTGACCGTCTGAGTCCGAGGGAGGCATATTCGGCCATGCGCCAGTACGAGATGATGATCATCCTGGATCCGGCCCTGGAAGAGCGGACGGTGCAGCCGTCCCTGGAGCAGTTTCTGAGGGTCGTAACCTCAGCCGGCGGGACCGTGGACAAGGTCGACGTCTGGGGCCGACGGCGGCTCGCCTACGAGATCGACCACAAGTCTGAGGGCATCTACACCGTCATCGAGCTGAACGCAGAGCCGGACACTGTCAAGGAACTCGACCGGCAGCTGAATCTCAACGAGGCGGTGCTGCGCACCAAGGTCGTCCGGCCCGACCTGCACTGAACGCCCCGGTCACCCACCGCACCCACCAGCCCGGCAGCACGAGCTCGACGTCATACCCAACCGATCGCGCGGGAGTCCCCCGATGGCAGCAGGCGATACCACCATCACGATCATCGGCAACCTCGTCAATGATCCCGAGCTTCGTTACACCCCGACCGGCCAGGCGGTCGCCACCTTCCGCGTCGCCTCGACGCCCCGGTACATGGACCGGAACACGAACGAGTGGAAGGACGGGGAGTCGCTGTTCCTGTCCTGCAACGTGTGGCGACAGGCTGCCGAGAACGTCGCGGAGAGTCTGCAGCGCGGCATGCGCGTGATCGTCGTCGGACGGCTCAAGCAGCGCTCCTACGAGACCAGGGAGGGCGAGAAGCGGACCGTCTATGAGATCGAGGCCGACGAGGTCGGCCCGTCGCTGCGGTCGGCCGCTGCCAAGGTGAACAGGTCGAACCGGTCCACCGCCGGCTTCGGTGGCGGGCAGTCAGGGGCCGGTGGTCAGGGCGGGTATGGTGGGGGCGCCGGAGCACGCGCCAGCGACGACCCGTGGGCCGCCGAGCCCGGCGACAGCGGATTCTCCGACGAGCCTCCCTTCTAACCAGCACACTTCCGGCCGCCCGGCCGGCCCACATATCAGAAAACCGACCATCCCCGCCCAGGCGGGGCTCTGTCCACCATCCCGGCCAGCCGGCTGGGAATGCGAAGGAGCACCACGATGGCCAAGCCACCGATCCGCAAGCCGAAGAAGAAGGTCTGCCTGTTCTGCCAGGAAAAGGTGACCAGGGTGGACTACAAGGACACCGGGCTACTGCGGAAGTTCATCTCCGACCGCGGCAAGATTCGCGCCCGCCGGGTGTCCGGCAACTGCACGCAGCATCAGCGCGACGTCGCCACGGCGATCAAGAACGCGCGCGAGATGGCGCTGCTGCCGTACACGAGCACGGCCCGCTAGGCCGAGGGAGGACCGACAGCCATGAGCGGCAAGCCGATGAAGCTCATCCTGACCCAGGAGGTCACCGGCCTCGGGGCGCCTGGCGACGTGGTCGAGGTCAAGGCCGGGTACGGCCGCAACTACCTCGTGCCGCGCAGGCTCGCGATGGTGTGGACGCGCGGGTCGGAACAGCAGATCGACACGATCAAGCGCGCCAGGGCGGCACGCGAGATCCGCAGTCTCGACGACGCCAGGGAAGCCGCGAGCCGACTGGCCGGCCTCCGGATCCGGCTGCAGACCAGGGCCGGCCAGGGTGGCAGGCTCTTCGGCTCGGTCTCGACGTCCGACATCGCGGCCGCGGTCCAGCGCGCGGGCGGACCTGAGCTGGACCGACGGAAGATCGAGGTCACGAACCCGATCAAGACGATCGGCTCGCACCAGGTTTCGGTCCGGCTGCACCCCGAGGTCAGCGCGACGCTCGAGATCGAGGTTGCCGCCAGCTGACTGCAGACCCTTGCCTGGCAGCAGGGGAACCGAGTCGTCAGGCGCTGCCGTCGTCCTGCCCGCCCGTCCTGGCGGCGGCTATCCGAGCCCACGAGCACACGCCCGTCGAGCCCGTTCCTCTTTTTGTTTATTCGTCGGAGTACCTGGCCATCCGCGCGGCCACCTCGGGATCGGCGCGGGTGAGCATCGCCCACGCCGCAGCCAGCCGGCCGGCCAGCTCGCCTGCTGCCTCGCCATCCTGGCTGCGGACCGCCGCCGCGCAGTCCTCGATGGCGGCCGCAAGCCGCTCCGCCAGGCTGGCTTCAGAGGGCACCCGGGCATTCGAACACATACTCGAACTGTAGCCGTTCCGGGTTCGGCGCGCCCGGTCAATTTCGACAGTTGTTCGGGTGACTGCGCGAACGCCTCTCAGAAGTGCTGACTAACGTTGAACGTCAAATCTAAATGTGGATAACTCGCGATCACCGGTGGCGTTCTCTGGGCCGCTGAGAAATTTTTGTACACACCCTGAGCAGAACGTTTAAGCAGGCAGCATGCCCTGTGCGGAATTATCCAGAGGCCTTTCCACAAACCCGTCCGCAGGGCGCGCACAGCCGCTCCGGCGTGTCTGCACAGCCTGTCCACAAGCCTGTGCACAGCACAATTCGACGGTTGCGGCGACACGCTGGCGACTGTCAGAACCGTTCGATAGAACAGGCCGTGACGGCGGCGCTGCCGCCCGCAGATTGGCGGCAGGTGCGCCGGCTGCCTGACTTCCTGAGCCAGGGCCAGCGGGCGGGCGTGCCGGCCGGTTGCGTTCGGAGCGCCAGGGGGAGGAGCGCGGTGAGCGTCGCGGAGATCGTGCCTCGCGGTGAGCAGTTCGGGCCGACGCCACCGCACGATCTGGCCGCCGAGCAGTGCGTGCTGGGCGGCATGATGCTGTCCAAGGACGCGATCTCGGACGTGCTCGACGTCATCAAGTCCCGTGACTACTACCGGCCGGCGCACCAGATCGTGCACGAGGTCATCCTCGATCTCTTCGGCCGCGGGGAGCCGGTCGACGCGGTAACGGTCGCGGCGGAGCTGACCAGACGCGGCGACATCGGCCGGGTCGGCGGCGCGCCGTACCTGCACACCCTCATCGCGTCGGTGCCAACCGCGGCGAACGCCGGTTACTACGCCCGGATCGTGCGCGAGCGCGCAATCCTGCGTCGGCTGGTCGAGGTCGGTACGCGCATCGCGCAGCTCGGCTACGCGGGCGACGGCGATGCGGACGAGCTCGTCGACCGCGCGGAGGCGGAGATCTACGGCGTCACCGACAGGCGGATCAGCGAGGACTACCTGCCGCTCGCGGAGATCATGCCGGGCGCCCTCGACGAGATCGAGGCCATCGGCAGCCGGGGTGGGTCACTGTCGGGCGTGCCGACCGGGTTCGCCGACCTCGACGCGCTGACCAACGGGCTGCACCCCGGTCAGATGATCGTCATCGCCGCCCGCCCGGCCATGGGCAAGGCGCTCGCTCTCGATACGCCGCTGCCGACGCCGTCCGGCTGGACCACCATGGGCGATGTCCAGGTCGGCGACCGGCTGCTCGGCGCGGACGGGCGCCCGGTGATCGTCACCGCCGCCACCGAGGTGCTGGCGGGTCGGCCCTGCTACGAGGTCGTCTTCGACGACCAGACGCGGATCGTCGCCGACGCAGACCATCAGTGGGTGACGACGACGAGCGAAGAACGCCGAGTCGCTCAGGCGGCGACCGGCGCGACCGAACGTCACGGCAGGCCGGGTCCTGAAGCCGGAATCCTGGTCCGCAGCCAGCTGCTCTACCCGGCGTCCGTCCGCACGACCGCGGCGATCGCGGACTCGCTGACCTGCGACCTCGGATTCAACCACGCCGTGCCGGTCGCTGAACCGCTCGACCTGCCGGACGCCGACCTGCCGGTGCCGGCTTATCTGCTCGGACAGTGCCTTGCGCTCCAGGATGCCGGGAAGCGCCCGCCGGGCGGAACCACCCTGCTCGGCCGCGACACCATCCCTGATCTGTATCTGCGCGCCGGCCGCCGGCAACGGCGCGATCTGCTCGCGGGGCTGCTGGATACCGGTGGCGCCGCGGCCGCGGCCGGCTGGGTGGAGTTCGCCTGCACCTCGGGTCGGCTGGCGGCTGGCGTTCGCGAGCTGATCGTCAGCCTCGGCTACCCGTGCGAGCTGGAGCGCGCCGCGATATCCGGCCGCTCGATGGCGGCATCGATCGGCTACATCGTCACGTTCCCCGGCACCGACGACGTGTTCCGGCTCACCCGCAAGCGGCTGGCGCATCGCCGGTGCCGGCAGCTGGGGCCGGACGGCGGTCGGCGGCAGCGAATGATCGTGGCAGCCCGGCAGGTACCGAGCGTTCCGGTCCGCTGCGTACAGGTCGACGCGCCGGACAGCCTGTATCTCGCGAGCCGGTCGATGATTCCGACGCACAACTCCGCGCTGGCGCTAGACATCGCCAGGGCGGCCGCGGTCAAGGCCGGGCTCACGACGGTGCTGTTCAGCCTGGAGATGAGCCGCAATGAGATCACCATGCGGCTGCTCTCCGCCGAAGCGCGGGTGGCGCTGCACGCGATGCGCACCGGGCAGCTCGGCGAGGACGACTGGACCAGGCTGGCGCGCCGGATGAGCGAGGTCGTGGACTCCCCGCTGTTCATCGACGACTCGCCGAACATGTCGATGATGGAGATCAGGTCCAAGTGCCGGCGGCTGAAGCAGCGCAACGACCTCCGGCTGGTCGTCGTCGACTATCTGCAGCTCATGAGCTCACCACGGCGGGTGGAGAACCGGCAGCAGGAGGTCTCCGAGCTGTCGCGATCCCTGAAGCTGCTGGCAAAGGAGCTCAACGTGCCAGTAGTCGCGCTCGCTCAGCTCAACCGGGGCCCGGAGCTCAGAACTGATAAGCGCCCCTTGCTGGCTGATCTTCGCGAAAGCGGATCAATCGAGCAGGACTCGGACCTTGTCATCCTGTTGCACCGGGAGGACGCTTACGAGCCGGAGTCACCGCGGGCCGGGGAGGCCGACCTGATCGTGGCTAAGCACCGTAACGGGCCGACCGCCACCGTGACCGTGGCATTCCAGGGCCACTACAGCCGCTTCGTGGACATGGCGCCGATCTGATAGCTCGCGCTTGTACCAACCTTCGCGCCCCGTTGAGCCGGTGATTGAGATGGTCCTGCCCGACTGCACTGCCGCCAGCCCGCTGATGCCTTACACAGCGTGACGACGATCCCGGAGGGCGGCGTCAGGGGTCGACACTATGGGCGCGACCGCTGGCGTCTTCGTCGGCCGGATCAGGTCCACTGACAAGGCCAACAACCACACCATCGTGACGATCTGCCCGATGTCAGTGAACGAGCCTTCGAGTGAGAAGGATCCCTTGGTTGTGAACACTGTCAGACTGGTCGCCAGGTTCACGGCCGCCGTGACCACCGAGACGTAGCCCACAGCCCGGGACATGGCGTGCGCTGCCAGGGCAGCCACCGCTACGACGGCCGCACCCAGCATGGTCACCATCGCCAGGCTGTCGTTGCCTAGGAACGAGAAGATGTCGTACACAAGGCGCACCACCGTGGCCGGGCTGGTTTCTCCGGTCACCCGGTACACGAGGCCGCCCTCGATGGCCGCCGACGCACCGAGCAGGCCGGCGGCCATCACGAAGAGCCCGAAGATGAGACTGGCCAACGAGGCCAGCCTTTCGTCGTGGCGGTGGATGAAACTCTGGACGCCCGATCCAAGCCACAGCATCATCACGGCCCCGAACGCCAGGAGCCAGACCTG
>JASHPF010000296.1 GCA_030038295.1 Streptosporangiaceae bacterium | reverse complement strand
CCACCAGCTCAGCGGCTCGCTGGCGGCAGCCGCCGCGACCGCCCTCGCCGTGCCTGCGGGCCAGGCTGCGACCGACGCACTCGCGGCGGTGATGCTGCGCGTCGGCCGTCCGGTCCGGCCAATGCTGGCTGCATCTGCGCCAACCGTCAGCGCGGCCATGGAGCGGATCTCTCCGGCAGCGGTCGAGTGGAAGATCGACGGCGTACGGGTTCAGCTGCACCGGACCGGTCGGGATGTTCGCGTCTTCACGCGGACGCTCGATGACATCACCCATCGGGTTCCTGAGCTGGTGGCTGCCGCGCTCACGCTGGACGCCGCGACCGCGGTCGTGGACGGCGAGGCCGTGGCGCTCCGGGCGGACGGCCGCCCGGAGCCGTTCCAGGTAACCTCCGCCCGCGCAGCCAGCCAGTCCGGTGCCGCGGATCCGGCATCCCTCACCCTGTTCCTGTTCGACCTGCTCCAGCTCGACGGCGATGATCTCATCGACGCGCCCGCCAGCGAGCGGTTCACCCGGCTGGCCGCGGTGGCTCCTGCGGCACTCGTGATCCCCCGACTGGTGACCGCGGACACGACCGCGGCCCAGGCCTTCTTCGCCGCCGCGATCGAGCGCGGCCACGAGGGCGTGGTGATCAAGTCGCTCGAGGCTCCGTACGGCGTCGGCAGACGAGGCAGCGAGTGGATCAAGGTCAAGCCCCGGCACACCCTTGATCTGCTGGTCCTGGGCGCCGAATGGGGCCACGGCCGTCGCCAGGGCTGGCTGTCGAACCTGCACCTCGGTGCTCGCGATCCGGTCACCGGCGGCGCGGTCATGCTGGGCAAGACGTTCAAGGGGCTGACCGATGAGTTGCTCCGCTGGCAGACGGAGCGGCTCCTCGAGCTGGCCGATCCGCCAGCGGGCCGGCCAGGCCCGGCCCGCCGCGGCGTGGTGCGGGTCCGGCCGGAGCTGGTCGTCGAGATCGCGTTCGACGGCGTCCAGGCCAGTACCCGCTACCCGGGCGGCGTGACGCTCAGGTTCGCACGGGTGCTGCGGTACCGGCCGGACAAGAGCCCGGCCGAAGCCGACACTATCGACGCCATCCGGGCCCTGTGGTCCGGGAACGCGCTAGACGGGCCGGATCAGCCCGGCCAGTCCGGTGCAGAATGAGCTACGGCCAACCCCGGATCTGCCGGCCGGCCAGGATCAGGCACGGAGGGGACCAGCGGTGCGCACGCTCTGGCTCGACGAGGACGGTGCCTGGCGGACGACGCTGCGCGGGCGACAGGTCCTGACCGATCCGAGGATCAACAAGGGCACCGCGTTCACCGACGAAGAGCGAGCCAGCCTCGGCCTGATCGGGCTGATCCCGGCCGGCCATCTCACGCTGGCCCAGCAAGCCGGCCGCGTCTACGCGCAGTACCTTCGGCAGTCGAGCAACCTTGCCCGCAACGTGCTACTCAACGAGCTGCACGATCGGAACCAGGTGCTGTACTACCGGCTGCTCGTCGACCACCTGAGTGAGATGCTCCCGGTGATCTACACCCCGACCGTTGGCGAGGCGATCGAGAACTACAGCCACGAGTACCGGCGGCCTCGGGGGGTCTACCTGTCGGTGGATCAACCCGAGCTGATCGAGCAGTCGCTGAGCGCGCTCGGGCTGGGCGCCGACGACGTGGACCTGGTTGTCGCCACCGACGCAGGCGCCATCCTCGGCATCGGAGACTGGGGCGTCGGCGGCATGGGCATCGCCGTCGGCAAGCTTGCCGTCTACACGGCGGCTGCCGGCATCTACCCGGGCCGGGCGGTGCCGGTGATGCTGGACGTGGGCACCGACCGGCAGAGCCTGCTCGACGACCCGTTGTACATCGGCAACCGGCACCCGCGGGTATCCGCGGACCAGTACGACGAGTTCCTGGCCGCGTTCGTGGCCGCGGTCGCGAGGCTCTTTCCGCGCGCGCTGCTGCACTGGGAGGACATGGATCCGGCCCATGCGCGGCGGCTGCTCATCCGGTACCGGGACCAGCTGCCGAGTTTCAACGACGACATCCAGGGCACCGGCGCGGTAAACCTGGCCGCCGTGCTCGCGGCCGTCAAGGCGACCGGCATCAATCTGGCCGAGCACCGCATCGTGATCTTCGGGGCCGGCACGGCCGGCACCGGCATCGCCGACCAGCTGACCGCGGCGCTGGCGGCGGGTGGTCTGCCGGCGGACGGGGCTCGATCGTTGTTCTGGGCGATCGACCGGTACGGCCTCATCGAGGCCGGCGACGATCGCATGTCTGCCGACCAACTCAGGTACGGGCGCAGCCAGGACGAGGTGGCGGGCTGGCAGCGCGATCCAGCGCTCGGCGGCATCGGCCTCGCCGAGGTGGTCCGGCGGGTGCACCCCACCGTGCTGATCGGCACGTCTGCGCGCGGCGGGGCGTTCACCGAGGAAATCGTGAAGGACATGGCCGCCCACATCGAGCGGCCGGTAATCCTGCCCATGTCCAACCCGACGGAGCTGGCCGAGGCCAGGCCCGCCAGCCTTATCGAGTGGACCGGTGGCCGGGCGCTCGTCGCGACCGGCAGCCCGTTCCCGCCGGTGGACTACCGCAGCATCCGGTACGTGATCGGCCAGGCCAACAACGCGCTGGTGTTCCCCGGCCTCGGCCTGGGCGCCATCGTCGCCAGGGCCAGCCGGATCACCGATGGCATGCTCAGCGCCGCGGCCCACGCGGTGGCCGCGCTGGTCGACGCGAGCGCTCCCGGCGCTCCGCTGCTGCCTGAGGTCGCCGCGCTGCGGGAGACCTCACTCGCCGTCGCGGTGGCAGTCGCGCAGGCCGCGGTCGATGATGGCGTGGCGCGCGCGACGCTCGCCGCCGACCTCGCGGGGCAGGTCCGCGCGCGGATGTGGCAGCCCGTCTACCGCCCGGTGCGGCCCGCCTGACGGGGCCGGTCAGCTGCCAGCGAGC
>JASHPF010000295.1 GCA_030038295.1 Streptosporangiaceae bacterium | reverse complement strand
CGAGCGCCGCCACCGCCAGCACGGCAAGGATCGCGGCGCCGCGGCCGCGGCGCCGTCGCTGCCGCCCGCGGGCGATCACACCCGCGTTACTCGGTACGGGCAGCTGCGTCGTCGCCAGCTCGCCGAACAGCCGGTCAAGCACATCCTTAGCCATCGGTCACCTCGGAACTCGGCCGCCGCGCCGGGCCGCGGCCTCGGTTGCCGCCGCTCTCGCCGAGAGCGACCGCGAGGGCGTCGCGGCCGCGCGACAGCCAGGCCTTGACGCTGCCGACCGGGCAGCGAAGCTCGGCGGCGATCTGGCTGACCGGCAGGTCTGCCACGTAGTGCAGGACCAGCACGACGCGCTGGCGCTCCGGGAGCGTCCGCAGCGCCGCGATGAGCGCCACCGCGTCCGGGCTGATCTCGGGCACGTCGCTGGCTAGCAGCTTGTGCGCGGCAGCGCGCGCCCGGCGATCCCGCCGGAACCGGCTTGTCGCGAGGTTCGTGGCTACCCGCCGCACCCACGCTTCGGGCGAGTCGTAGCCGCGAATCGAGTCCCAGCGCTGCCACGCCCGGGCAAATGCTTCCTGGGCGATGTCCTGCGCGTCGGGCACGTTGCCGGTCAGCGCGTACGTATACCGGACTACCCGCATAGCCGTCGCGTCGTAGAAGTCGTCGAAGCTCGCGGTCGCGATGTCAGGCGTGGTCGCCCGCTGACCAGCGCCGGTGGGCGCGTCCGCCGTCACACCACAATGACGTCGCAGCCGCCCCGATGGTTACAGCGGCGGGGAGGCTACGACCGGACGAGCGTAGCCAGGCACTCCACATGGTGCGTCATGGGAAACGCGTCGTACCCCAGAAGCCCGGCCAGCTCCCAGCCGCCAGCCAGCAGCAGCCGCAGGTCTCTGGCCAGCGTCGCCGGATCGCACGACACGTAGGCCAGGCGCCGCAACGAGCCATTCCGGTCGCAGAGCACGTCGATCACCGGCCCGGCCACGCCGGTGCGCGGCGGGTCGAGGACACCGATGGACGCCCCGCCCTCGCCGGTCCGCCGCAAGACGTGCGCGACGTCGCCGCGGTGCACCCGCGCCCACGGCCAGTCGCGCAGGTTGTGCCGCGCGTCGCGGACGGCGGCAGGGTCCTGCTCGACGGCCAGCACGTGGCCACCGGGCCCGACCGCCTCGGCCAGCACGCCGGCGAACAGGCCGGCACCGCAGTACAGGTCCAGGGCCGCCGCACCGGGCCGGGGGTCAAGCTCGGCCAGCACCGCGTGCGCGAGCGTGTCGGCCGCGCCCGGATGAACCTGCCAGAAGCCGCCGTGGCTCACCCGCCAGTCCCGGCCGACCGCACGCCTGGTCACGAAGCTGCGACCGCGCACCGGCGTGCGTACCCCCGGTCTGGTCGCAATCTGCACCGAGTCAGCCGATATGGCCGGCAGGCTGCTCGGCCGGACGTCCCGCCCGGTGATGAGGACGCCGCGCTCGCCGGTCTGCGGCGTGACCGCCACCTCGACGCTGGTAGCGCCCGGCCACCGCAAGCCGGTGACGTCCGCGGCGGTGACCAGCTCGTGCGCGATCAGGCACCGGTCGATCGCGACAACCTCGTGCGAGCGATGCCTGCGCAGACCCGCGGTCCCGTCCTGATCGACGGCGAACGAGACCACGGTCCGCCAGCGGAGGCCACCGTCGTCGCCGGCGATCGCCGCCACGACGACCTCGCGGTCGAGGCCCGCGATCCGCCGGAGCTGCTGACGGATGACGGCGGCCTTCAGCCGCCGCTGCGCCAGCACGCTGGCGTGCTGCCAGTCACAGCCGCCGCAGCCGCCCGGGCGGGCGAACCGGCACGGCGGGACTACCCGGTCGGCCGAGGCCTGGAGGATCTCGGTGGCGTCCGCCCTCGCGAACCTGGCAGTGGTCTGGGTCACCGTGGCGCGCACGCGCTCACCCGGCAGGGCGTGCCGCACGAACACCGCCTGGCCCGTATCATCCTGCCTGGATACGCACCAGCCGCCGTGCACGGCCTCGCCGACGGTGAGTTCTAGCACGTCACCGGCCCGCGGAGCGGAGGTAGCCGTGGGAGTCACGGGCAACATCGTGCCCCGGCGGTGCCCCTCGCCGCCCCCCGGGTGCCCGGCAGGGCGGTCTGCCGTCCCGGCCGAAGACTCGTCCAGGGCCCTGCCCCTGGCGGGTGTGGGTACCGTGAGAGCACCGTCCTGGCCGGAAGGAAGCTCGTGCATATCGTGATCATGGGATGCGGGCGGGTCGGGTCCAGCATCGCCCACTCGCTGGAGGACCAGGGGCACTCGGTCGCCATCATCGACCAGGATCCCGAGGCCTTCCGCAAGCTCCGGTCCGGTTTCAAGGGCACGAAGGTGACCGGCGTCGGCTTTGACCGGGACGTGCTGACCGAGGCCGGGATCCACCGGGCAGACGCGTTCGCGGCCGTGAGCAGCGGCGACAACTCCAATGTGATCGCGGCGAGGGTGGCCAGGGAGTCGTTCGGCATCCAGCGGGTCGTGGCCCGCATCTATGACCCGCGTCGCGCCTCGGTGTACCAGCGGCTCGGCATCCCCACCGTGGCCACCGTGGCCTGGACAGCGGACCAGATGCTGCGCAGGCTAATACCTGAGGGGGCCGAGTCGCTGTGGCGCGACCCGACCGGCGCGGTCGTGCTGGCCGAGGTTGCGTACTCAGATGCCTGGCTCGGCCAGAAGGTATACGACCTGGAGCAGGCCGCACGCGCGCGCGTCGCGTTCATCTCCCGGCTCGGCGAGGCGGTCATCCCAGGACCGAGCCTGGTGCTGCAGGAGGGTGACGTCGTGCACGTGATCGCGGAGGCGTCGGAGATCAGCAAGGTCGCCAGCGTCTTCGCGAGCAAAGAGCCAGGAAAGGCTGGGTACTGATGCGCGTCGCGATAGCGGGCGCGGGGGCCGTCGGCCGCTCGATCGCCAAGGAGCTGCTGGACAATGGGCACGAAGTGCTGCTGATCGACAGGGACCCCGCATCGATCAAGGTGCACAGTGTGCCGCGGGCGGAGTGGCTGCTGTCGGACGCGTGCGAAATCAGCGCGCTCGACGACGCCGGGCTCGAGCACTGCAACGCGGTCATCGCCGCGACCGGCGATGACAAGGTCAACCTCGTCGTGTCGCTGCTGGCGAAGACCGAGTACGGGGTACCGCGCGTCGTCGCGCGGATCAACAACCCCAACAACGAGTGGCTGTTCAACGAGTCCTGGGGAATCGACGTCGCGGTGTCGACGCCGCGCCTGCTGTCTGCCCTGGTCGAGGAGGCCGTGAGCGTCGGCGACCTGGTCCGGCTCATGACCTTCCGGCAGAGCGAGGCGAACCTCGTGGAGCTGACCATGCCCGCCGACGCCCCGCTCGCCGGCCACCGCGTCGGCAGCATCGAATGGCCGACCGACACCGCACTGGTCGCGATCCTGCGCGACGGCCGTGTGATCGTGCCAAGCCCGGACGACCCGCTCGAGGCGGGCGACGAGCTGCTGTTCGTGACCAGTCAGAACGTCGAGCGCGAGCTTGCCAGGCTGCTCGGCTGCACGGCCGCGCCGGAGCCCTCCGCTAGCGCGTCTCGGTGATCTCTGGTCCCCGCCGGAATGGGTCGAGTGGGTTTGGCTGCTCGTCGGCCTGATCCTCGAGAACCTGGCGGGCCTCCTCCGGCAGCTGGATCTGCAGGGCCTGGCGTGGCGGCTGCGCCTGGTCGCCGCGCACTACCACGACGTCGGCGAGGATGTCCCGGAACTGCTGTGCCTCCTCGTCGTCGATCGCGGCCGGACCGCTGATGAGTCCGCGCAGGAACCACCGCGGACCGTCAACGCCGATGAACCGGAGCGGCTGCGGGGGGACCTGATGGGTGCCAGGGCCCTGCGGGACCACCCTGGCGAGCAGTTCCGGACCGAACGGCCCGTCCTGTTCCGCGCTCTGGCCGCCGACCTTGGCGACCTCCTGGGCGATCTCGGGCAGTACCTCGTGCCATAGCCCCGAGCTGCGCGGTGCCGCGAACGGCTGCAGCTGAAGCCCGCTGTCCCCGCGCACCACCGCGACCGAGATGCCCTCTTCCTCCGACATCATCACCTGAATGTCGTAGCCGTCCCTGACCGGTACGAGCAGGCTGCCGAAGTCGATTCGGGGCTGGTCCGGATACCCCCCGGCGCTGTCCCAGGGTCCGGCGCTCCGCGCCATGGCCGGAACGGCCGTCTGCTGGTCGCGCAGCCGGGTCCAGGTCGCCGGGTCGCTCAGGTCCGCGCGCTCGGCGCGGGCCGCCGCCGACTCGTCGGCGGCCTCGTCTGCACCCTGGTCTTCATCGGCACGGTCGTCGGCGTACCCGACGTCACCGGGCTGATCGGCGTAACCGGACTCGCGGTAGCCGGCGGCGTCATCGTCCTGCCGCGCGCCAATCGCGCTGGCCCCGTGCCGCGGGGCACCGTAATCGGTGTCGCTGTCATCCGCGCCGTAGCCGTCGTAGTCCACCGCGTCGGCGACGTCGGCCGTGCCCTCCTCCGAATCGGACGCTTGGTAGGTTTCGTCGGGTGGCTGCGATGCGCTGCCGCTGTCCTCCCGGCGCCGTCGTCGGAACACCCCGCACGCTCCTTACCTCCCGGCCTAGCGCGTCGCGGCCGGGATCTCGTCGTCCCCCGGATATTCGGCTGCAAGGGCGTGACCACCGGTCGAGCCGTGGCCGCCCGCGCCCCGTTGTGAACCCGGCAAGGATGCCACCTCGATGAAAACCGGGCGCTCTACCCTCTGAATCACAAGCTGCGCAATCCGGTCACCACGCCGGAACCGCACCGTGCGATCGATGTCGGTGTTCAGCAGAATCACCTTGATCTCGCCACGGTACCCGGCGTCCACGGTGCCGGGCGCGTTGACGATCGTCACGCCGTGCGTCGCCGCCAGCCCCGACCGGGGATGCACGAAACCGGCGTACCCATCGGGCAGCGCGATGCACACCCCGGTGCCGACAACTACTCGCTGACCAGGTCCGATATCGACGTCTGCGGTGACGAACAAATCGCAGCCGGCGTCGCCGGGGTGGGCCGGGCGCGGCAGCGGGAGATCCTTGTCCAGGCGCATGATCAGGATCTCCACCATTCCTGCCTCGTTGCCCGCGTACGTCATGGCGTCTTCCTCCGAACCGGCAAGTCTGGCGCACCCGGCGGGTTATCGCACGCCTCGCGCCAGGCTAGCCGTCGGGCGGGTCCTCGCGCAGGGCCGGCCAGGCGTAGGTGATCACAGCAGCGACCGGCACCGCGATGATCGCGCCGGCGATGCCGGCGATGATGCCACCCACCGCCAGGGCCAGGATGATCGCCAGCGGGTGCAGCTTGATGATGCGCCCGATCACCAGGGGCTGCAGCAGGTGATCCTCGATCTGGTTCTCCACGACGAGCACGCCGAGCAGGATGACCGCGGCGACCCAGCCCTTGGTGGCAAGCGCCACGAGCACCGCCAGGCCACCGGCGACCAGGATGCCGACCAGCGGCACGTAGGCCGCCAGGAAGATGAGCACGACCAGCGGCACCAGCAAGGGCACCCCAAGCAGCCACAGCGCGAGGCCAAGCAGCACGGCGTGGATGGCGGCGACCACCGTCGCGCCGCGCATGTAGTAGACCAGGGCTCGCCACGCCTGATTGCCAGCCTGGTCCGCGCGCCACTGTGACCGGGAGCTCATCGGGTGAATCAGCCAGGCCCAGATCTGTGCTCCGTCCTTGAGCAGGAAGAACGCGATGAAGAGGGTCAGGATCACGTCGGCCAGGAACTCGGTGAGGTACTTCCCGCCGGTCAGCACGGTCCCGGCGACCACGGACTTGTGCTGGGAAATGTACTTGAGCATGCTCTTGCTCAGGGCCTGCAACCGGGCGGGGTTGAGGTGAAACGGCGCCCTGGCCAGCGAGTGTTCCAGGTGGCCGATGGTCCGCTGCACCTCGTTGAACAGCGTCTGGTACTGATCGGCGATCTGGTTCACTATCAGCGTCATCGCCCCGGCGATCACCACCAGCGCGATCAGCAGCACGCACCAGGTCGCGAGCACCGGCGGGAAGCCGCGCTGGCGCAGCCGGCTCGCGACCGGCTGCAGCAGCGCGGTCAGCAGCATCGCAGCGATGACGGGGATGACGACGAGCCGCAGGTAGACGGCGAACCGGAAGGCCAGGTAGATCACCAGGCCGGTGAGTAGCAGCCGCCACGACCACGCGGCGGCCAGCTGGAGCAGCCGCGGCACCTGCGCCAGCAGCTCTGGCTGGTCCGGCTTCCTCGGCTGCGCCTCGGCAGCGCCGGGCGGCGAGATCGCGGTCGCGCCGGCGCCGCCTGGCGGCGCGTCACCGCCGTCGGCCGCAGGGCTTGCCACCGCACCCGTCCGCCACAGCCGGCGAAGGCCAGCCCGCACGCCAGCCGACGGCTCCTTCCCGGTGCCCGCCGGGTCGGCGGGGCGGTCTTCCGCCGATGGGCCGGTCATGGGGTATATGTAACCAACTACCGTAGGGCCATGCACTCTTACCGAGAGCGTCTGTTCGCCCCGCCCTTGTGGTGGGCGACCGGAATGCTCACGATGCTCACGTTCGGGGCAATCGTCTGGACCGGCTTCGATCTGGGCATCACCGTAGCGGTATTCGCGACCTTGATCATCGTGACCGCCGCGTTCCTGATCAACTGGGGCCGGGTCACCATCGAGGTCGGGGGCGGCGAGGTCCGGGTGGGGTCGGATCGGCTCGCGCTGACCGACGTCGGCGAGGTACAACCGCTGACCGAGGCGCAGGCGCGCGCCCTGCGCGGGCCCCGTGCCGACCCACGGGCATACATAGTGATCAGACCGTACCTGCGGTACGCGGTCTACATCGAGGTCACCGGGCCGACCGCGGACTGTCCGTACTGGCTGCTCGCCACCAGGCGGCCGACGGAGCTCGCGGCCGCGATCGAGAGTGCACGCCCCGTGGTCAGCTCCGGGCCGCGGCCATGACATGATCACGATGAACGGGTAGGGAACGTCAAACCCGGCTCCGGGGTGGCGCGGGGAAGGACAGGCACATGTCAGGCAAGCAGCGGGGCAGCGCGGCCAGCCGCGCGGTGAGCGCACTGGTCGGCGCCGGGGCCGCCTTCGCGGCTCGCAAGCTGCTGATCTTTGGCTGGAAGACAGTGACAGGTAAGGAGCCCCCGGAGCATCCGGAGGACCCGCAGGTAGCCCTCGGCGAGGCGCTGATCTGGGGCGTGGTGCTCGGCGCAGCGGTGGCCGCAGCGCGGCTGCTCGCGACCAGGGCCACCACGCGGCGCACCGCGGCCGGGGACGGAGAGTAACCAGCCCGGAGCGCACGCTCACTTTCCGTAGTCCTAGCCTGATGCAGTGCACGGGAAGAACCGCTCCCAGATCGGCTACAAGATCGTCTACGCTCTGCGCAACCCGGACCGGATCGCCGGGTACGCGCGCCGTCGCGGCCGGGACACGCTGCTCTGGCTCGGCGCCCGCGACCACGTCCGCTACTACCGCGCGGTGATGCGCTCGGACACGAGCGTCAGCAGCGACGCGGCGGTCGGCAGCCGGTCCCGCGAGTCGTGGCTGCGCATCGGCCAGCTCCAGTTCGACTACCTGATCCGCCACGGCCTCGCGCCGGGCATGCGGATGCTCGAGATCGGCTGCGGGAACCTGCGGGCCGGCCGCCTGTTCATTGACTACCTGGAGGCTGGCCACTACTACGGCACCGACATCTCGCCCGACATCCTCATCGCGGCCCAGCAGACGATCGCGGAATTCGGCCTCCAGCCCAAGCTGCCGTACCTCACCCTGGTCAGCGACCTGCGGCTGGAGTTCCTGCCCGACCGGTACTTCGACGTCGTGCACGCGCACAGTGTCTTCTCGCACTCGCCGCTGCCGGTGATCGAGGAGTGCCTGTCGCACGTCGGGCGCGTCATGGCACCGGGCGCCTTCTTTGACTTCACCTTCGACCGCACCGAGGGCGCCGAGCACCAGGTGCTGCGCGAGGACTTCTACTACCGGACCGAGACGCTCACCGGCCTGGCCGAGCGGTACGGGCTCACCGCGCGGTTCCTGCCTGACTGGGAGCAGACCGGGCACCAGCAGTCCAGGATCCGGGTAACCCGTCAGGCCTAGCGGTCCGTCCTAGCAGCGCACCACACTGATAGCAAGGGGAACAGGGTGTCAGCACGGGAGGTGAGCGTGGCCGCGGAGCCGAGGGTGCTGGCGATGGTCCTGGCCGGCGGCGCGGGCAAGCGACTCGCGCCGCTCACCGCGGACCGGGCCAAGCCGGCTGTCCCGTTCGGCGGTCTGTATCGCCTCGTCGACTTCGCGCTGTCCAACCTGGTCAACGCCGGGATGCGGCGGATCTGCGTGCTGACCCAGTACAAGAGCCACAGCCTGGACCGGCACATCACGACAACCTGGCGGTTGTCCAGCCTGCTCGGCAACTACGTGACACCGGTCCCGGCCCAGCAGCGACTGGGCCCGCACTGGTACACCGGGTCGGCCGACGCCATCTACCAGTCGCTCAACCTCATCTTCGACGACCAGCCAGACATCGTCGCAGTACTGGGCGCCGACCACGTGTTCCGGATGGACCCGCTACAAATGATCGACCACCACGTCGCACACGGCGCCGGCGTCACCGTCGCCGCCATCCCGGTGCCGAGGGCGGAAGCACGGGCATTCGGCGTCATCGGCGTCGCGAGTGACGCACGCACCATCACCGAATTCCGGGAGAAGCCCGCCGACCCGCCGGCCATGCCTGGCCAGCCAGAGCTGGCCTTTGCCTCCATGGGCATCTACGTCTTCAGCACGGACGTGCTCGTCGACGCGCTGCGCGAGGACGCCGCCGACGACTCCAGCCGACACGACATGGGCGGCGACATCGTGCCGATGCTGGTCCGGCAGGGCGGAGCGCAGGTCTATGACTTTCTCGACAACAGCGTCCCCGGCGCGGATCCCCGGGACGCAGGCTACTGGCGGGACGTCGGCACGCTCGACGCCTACTTCGACGCGCACATGGACCTGTGCGCTGTGCATCCGGTGTTCAACCTCTACAACGACAAGTGGCCGATCCTGACCCACGTTCCCAGCCAGCCGCCAGCCAAGTTCGTGCACGACGCCGGCGATCGGGTCGGCCGCGCCATCAACAGCGTCGTGAGCAACGGGGTCATCGTGTCGGGCGGCCTGGTCCGCAACTCGGTGCTGTCACCGGGAGTCCGGGTCAACAGCTGGTCCAGGGTCGAGCGCTCCGTCCTCATGCACAACACCCGGGTCGGGCGGTACGCGGTGGTCGAGAACGCGATCCTCGACAAGAATGTCGACGTCCCTGAGGGCGTGGTGATCGGCGCGGACAAGGACCACGACCGCGCCCGCGGCTTCGTGGTCTCCGAGGGTGGCGTCACGGTCGTGGGCAAGGGCCAGAAAGTGGTGGCGTGACCCCGCCGGGCGATGCGCCCCCCGGCCGGCTGCGGGTGGCGCTGCTGACCCGCGAGTATCCACCGGAGGTCTACGGCGGGGCCGGCGTGCACGTCGAGTACCTGGCTCGCTCCCTGGCTAGCCTGGTCGACCTGACCGTGCACTGTCAGCGAGCGGACCCGGCTCACTCCCCCGAGCTGCCGGCTGCGGTGGCGCAGCGGACAGCACGCCAGGATCCGCGCGTGCTGGCGCACCGGCCGTGGGAGCTGCTGGCAGGCGCCAACGAAGCCGTGCAGGTCATCTCGACCGACCTGTCCATGACCCAGGCGGTCGGCGGCGCGCAGCTCGTGCACTCGCACACCTGGTATGCCAATCTGGCTGGTCACCTCAGCTCCTTGCTGTACGGCATCCCGCACGTGCTGACCGCGCACTCGCTCGAGCCGCTGCGGCCGTGGAAGGCCGAGCAGCTCGGAGGTGGTTACGCGCTGTCGAGCTGGTGCGAGCGCACCGCGATGCTGGCGGCCTCGGCGATTATCGCGGTGTCCAACGGGATGAAGACAGACATCCTCGCGTGCTACCCGGAGGTGCACCCGGACCGGGTGCATGTGATCTACAACGGGATCGACGCGGGCGTCTACCATCCCGACCCGGCCACGGACGTGCTAGACCGCCACGGCATCGATCCGGCCGTGCCGTCGGTCGTCTTCGTCGGCCGGGTCACCAGGCAGAAGGGTCTGCCGGTGCTGCTGCGCGCCGCCGCGCGGCTGGACCCGGGTGCCCAGCTCGTGCTGTGCGCCGGCCAGCCCGACACCGCGGAACTGCAGGCGGAGGTGACCGAGCTGGTCGACGGGCTGCGGTCGAGCCGCAGCGGCGTGATCTGGATTCCGGGCATGCTACCCAAATCGGACGTGGTCCAGATTCTCAGCCACGCCACGGTGTTTGCGTGCCCCTCGCTGTACGAGCCGCTCGGCATCGTCAACCTGGAGGCGATGGCGTGCGGGTGCGCGGTCGTCGCCTCGGCCGTGGGCGGCATCCCCGAGGTCGTCGCGGACGGTGTCACCGGCCTGCTCGTGCCGCCGGGTGACGAGGCCGCGCTCGCCACGGCGATCAACGGGCTGATCCGGGATCCCGGCCTGGCAGCCCGGCTCGGCGCGCGTGGCCGCGAGCGGGCCGTGGCGGAATTCAGCTGGGCGACTATCGCGGCGCAAACCGCGGACCTGTACGCGGAGCTCGCCGGACGGTAACGTGGCGGCCACAGAGTTCGCGATACATCTTGAACTTCGGAGGAGTCGTGCCGAGTGACCTCACGGGCCAGGAGCAGGCGCTCCGGGTCGGCGACCGCGACCGGGATGCCGTCGTCCAGCAGCTGCAGCAGGCGTTCGCCGAGGGCCGCCTGGACGACGCGGAGTTCGATCACCGCACCAGGGCGGCGCTGACCGCTCGGCTGGACAGCGAGCTGACCGCGCTGACGCGGGATCTACCGGAGCTGGCGGCATCGCCCCCGCCGGCAACCACCGGTGCACCGGCCGGGCGTGCGCCGGGCAGCCTCGCCGTCGCCTACAAGAGCGCCATCCGGCGCGGCGGACGGTGGCGGGTGCCTGAGCGGTTCCGCGCCATCGTCTACAAGGGCAGCGGCCACCTCGACCTGCGCGCGGCGGAGCTCACCGCGCCGGTGACCACGCTCTCCGTCGTTGCCTACAAGTCCAGGGTCGATGTGCTCGTGCCGCTCGGCGTGCGGCTGGAGCTGGCTGGCTTCGGCGTCAGCAAGGGCTGGTCGGCGGGTGAGGACCTGGAGCGCCACCTGCCCGCCGACGCGCCGGTTCTGCACGTCCGCGGCGTCGGCTACAAGGGCACCATCGAGGTCAGCACCCGGCCGCGGGAGCTGGGCCAGCGCGGCGCGCAGGCGCTGCGCTAGCCGCGGCGGCGGCGGCCGCCACGTACGTCAGGTGATCGAGCCCGCCGCCGCGCCGGTGACGCGGTCGCCCCAGCGGGCGAGCTCGCCCTCGAGGTCGAGCGGGGCGATCAGCTCGCCGCTCGCCAGCTCCTGCTCCCAGGCCTCGGCCGGCACCCGCCACATGACCTCGAACTCGATGCCGCTCGGATCCTTGGCGTACAGCGACTTGGAAACCTTGTGATCGCTGGCTCCGACCAGCGCCCCGCGGCGCGCGAGCCGCTCCCTGGTCGCGGCGAGCTCGGCGAGGGTGCCGACCTCCCAGGCCAGGTGATACAGGCCGAGGTACGGGTCGGGCGGCAGCTGGGCGTGCGACACCTCGAACATGCCGAGGTCATGGTCGTTCGCGCTGCCAGGAGCGCGCAGGAACGCGGCCCGGCCCGGTACCTGCATCCGCACCTCGAAGCCGAGCACGGCGGTGTAGAAATCGACGCTCGCTGCCAGGTCTCTGACGTACAGCACCGCGTGGTTCAGGCGACGTACGGCCATCGTGCTCACTCCTCTTCCCTCTGCGCAACATAAGGCGCTGCCCGCGCGGCGCATTCCCGCCGCGACGCCGGCCAGGGCACGTGCCGCAGGTCACTGCCCCGCGGCCCGCTCGCTCACCGCCACCGGGCCGGTGTAGATGCACCGCGGCCGGATGGGGACGTTCCGCTCGTACTCCTCCAGCGCATGCGCCAGCCAGCCAGCCGTCCGGCCGACCGCGAATATCGCCTCACCCGCGCCGCGGATCATCCCGGCCACACCGGCCAGCACCGCGAGCGCGAACTCGATGTTGGGGGCGGGCAGCGCGCGGCGCCGGGCCTCAGCGGTAACGGCAGAGGCGACCGCGAGCCGCTCAGACTCGGGCGCGTACTCCGCGACGAGCCGCAGCAGCAGGTTCGCCCGCGGGTCGCCGTCGCGGTAGACGAAGTGGCCGAAGCCGGGCAGCTTCTCGCCGCGGCGGAGCACGTCGCCGACGACCCGCGGCGCGTCGGCCGGGGACTCGGCCGACCCCAGCATCAGCTCCGCGCCGAGCGCGGCGCCTCCGTGCAGCGCGCCGGTCATCGCGCCGAGCCCGGTGGACACCACGGCGTACGGGTCGGCCCGCATCGACGCGGCCACCCGCGCCGCGAGCGTCGAGGCGGCAAGCTCGTGATCGGCCACCAGGATCAGCGCCGCGCTGATCACCCGGATCAGGTCGGCCGGGGCCGGATCGGGGCACAGCCGGGTGGCAAGCCGGGCGGCGATACGGTCCCGCAGCGCGGCCTCGGCCTGCGGCCAGCCAGGGTCGTCGGCCGGGTCCGCTGCTCTCGCCGGCGGCAGGGCATCCGTCATGCCAGCGACCAGCGACATGCCGGCCGCGACAACCGCGGGCCGGTCCAGGTGCAGCCGGAATGGGTCGGTGACGGCGAGGGCCGGCACGATCACCTGGATGCGCTCGAGCGGCAAGGTGCCAGCCGGCAGCGCCGCCTGCGCGGCACGGGCTGCCGCCAGCGCCGCCGGGGTCGCTGACCAGCGGCTGCCCGCGGCCAGCTCGAAGTCCTCCGCCGCGCGCCCAGAACCGGCCGCGACCGGACGCGACCCCGGCAGCACGCCGGTCCAGAGCAGCATCGCGACGTCCTGAAAGGTGCACCGCAGCGCCAGTTCCGTCGCGTCGTAGCCGCGGTATCGCTGGGTCTTGCTGGTGATCTCGGTCAGCTCCGACTCGATGACGAGCTCGGCGGCGGCCGTGGCGCGGCGCGGCCGTCCCCGCCGGGCCAGCAGCGCGACCTCATCGGCGTCGAACATGCTGGCCCGGCCGTCGGGTTCCCGGCGCCGGGTCAGCACACCACGGCTGACGTAGGCATAAAGGCTGGCCTGCTTGATGCCGAGCCGCTCGGCGGCTTCGGCCGCACCAATCCATTCAGTCACGCGCGCCTCCCGCCGGGCCGCGCCGCGGCCCGACCCAGGACCACCACCTACGGTGGTGAGCCTTAGGTTGACTATAGTCAATATTGACACGTCAGTGCGGCCGTGATCAATAATGGTGCCTGTTTGCGGGTTCCTAGCCAGGGAGTTCACCATGACCGCCGCCGAAGACGCCAGCGCGCCGTACGAGGCACCCGCGGGGCTGGCGGGCGTATCCGTCGCCCGGACGAAGGTTTCCGATGTGCTCGGCCGAAAGGGCTTCTACCACTACCGCGGGTACAACGCGGTCGACATCGCCCGCCGCGGCCGGGTTGAGGACGCCTGGCACCTGCTACTGCACGGCGAGCTGCCGACCCCCCGCCAGCGAGCCGAGTTCGCGGCCGCGACCGCGGCGTGGCGAGCGCTGCCGGCCGGCGTGGGCGACCTGCTGCCCGCCATCGCCCGGCTGAGCCCACCCGGCTCGCTGGCGTCGCTGCGCACCGCCGTATCGGCTGCGGCGCAGGCCATCGGGTGCAGGCCGTGGACCGACCAGACCGACGCGGAGACGACAGAGCAGGCCGCCCGGCTGTCGGCGATGATGCCGGTGCTCGCGGCCCAGCTGTTCCGGCTCGCCAGCGGCCAGGAGCCGGTGCAGCCCCGGCCCGACCTCGGATACAGCGACAACTACCTGTACATGATCACTGGCAGGATCCCCGATGACCGTGCGAGGTACGCACTCGAGCGGTACCTGATGCTGACCATCGACCACGGCTTCAACAACTCCACGTTCACCGCCCGGGTGATCGCCTCGTCCGGCGCCGACCTGGGCGCGATCACCGCCGGTGCGCTCGGCGCGCTGTCTGGTCCCTTCCACGGCGGGGCCCCAGCCCGGGTGTTCGACATGCTGGATGCGATCGGTACCAGGGAGAACGCGGAGCCGTGGCTGCGCCACGAGATCGAGAGCGGCCGCGTGCTGATGGGCTTCGGTCACCGGATCTACAAGACAATCGACCCGCGGTCACAGCTCTTGCACGAGGTCGCGAGGGAGCTGCACAGCGAGCGCGTGGAGCTGGCCGAAGTCGTGGAGAAGACCGCGGTCGAGCTGCTGGCGGAGCTGAAGCCGGGCCGCGACCTGTACGCAAACGTGGAGTTCTACGCGGGCGTGGTGCTCGAGGCGGCCGGCCTGCCGCGGGAGATGTTCACGTCGACCTTCGCCTGCAGCCGCATCATCGGCTGGATGGCCAACGTGCTGGAGCAGATCGCCGACAACCGGATCTACCGGCCGCTGGCGCACTACGACGGTCCCGAGGCACCGCGCGAGCTACCGGGATTCTGGCAGCCCGCAACGCCCTGAGACGCCCAAAGATCAGCGCCATTCCGGGGCCTTCGCCCTATTTACGCTAGTTGCCTAGCTGCTTGCGCTGCCGCACGCGGCGGAGCCGCCGCCGCTGCTCCGGGGACAGCATGCGATACGCGATAGCCGGCACCGCGATGGCGATGACTAGCAAGATCACCGGGATGTACCACGGGATGAACCCGAACAGGATCAGCGCGATGATGACACCGGCGATTCCCCACTTCATATGCGGCGTCATGACCATCTCCTCCTGGGCGCCGTCGCTCCGCTCCCCATATGTGTCAACTATCCCACAGCAGCCCGTGTTCCCTGCGGCAGCCGGCAGATGGTGGATGATGGGGAGCGCGACCAACGGAGGCTCCCCCATGACGCTGTCCCTGCCGGTATCGGCCGAGGCCAACGAGCTGCTGACCCGAAACCCCATGGCGCTGCTGATCGGCATGGTGCTCGACCAGCAGGTACCGCTCGAGAAGGCATTCAGCTCGCCGTACGAGCTGGTCCGCCGGCTCGGGCACGAGCCTACGGTGCTCGAGCTCGCCAGCTTTGACCCGGATGCGCTGGCGGCGGTCTTCGCCGAGCGGCCAGCCTTGCACCGATTCCCGAAGGCGATGGCGGCGCGAACCCAGGACCTCGCCCGGCTCATCGTCGAGGAGTACGACGGCGATCCGGCCGCGGTCTGGACCACCGCGGCCTCGGGTGCCGAGCTGCTGGCCAGGCTCGCCAGCCTGCCCGGTTTCGGCGGCGCCAAGGCGCAGATTTTCGCGGCCCTGCTCGGCAAGCAGCTGGGCGTCCAGCCACCCGGCTGGCGGGAGGCGGCCGGGCGCTTCGGCGCCGACGGCTCGCACTACTCGGTGGCCGACATCGTCGACGCCGACTCGCTGGCCGCGGTGCGCGCCTACAAGAAGGACCTCAAAGCCGCGGCCAGGGCCGTGGCATCCTAGCGCGATGGACCTGTCACCCACCGGTGCCGCGGAGGTGTACGTCCTGCAGGCCGGCTACGCGCGCGAGCAGGGCGAAACCGAGCGGGTGGCGAGCACCGTCACCCTCATCAAGGATGGGAACGCGGCCATCGTCGTGGATCCCGGCATGGTCCCGTCGCGCTCCGCCCTGCTGGCGGCCCTGGCCAGCCACGGCGTGCAGCCCGAGTTCGTCACGGATGTCGTGTTCAGCCACCATCACCCCGACCACACGGTGAACGCGGCGCTGTTCCCCGCGGCCAGGATTCACGATCACTGGGCGATCTACGCGGGCGACGAGTGGATCAGCCGGCCGGCGGACGGGTACGCGGTCAGCCCGTCGGTCCGGCTGCTGGCGACCCCTGGCCATACACCGGAGGACATCACCACGCTAGCCGCCACGCCGGCGGGCGTGCACGCGTGCACGCACGCGTGGTGGGCATCCGACGGCCCGGCTGACGACCCCTTCGCCCCGGATCCGGCGGTGCTGGCGGCTAGCCGCGCGCGAATCCTGGCCGTGGCCACCGTGATCATTCCCGGTCACGGCCCGGCGTTCGTGCCGGACGACAGCACGGCCCGCTAACCGGTAGCCACCGCTGCTATCGCGGGCCGGGTCAGGCGACGTCGCCCTTGACGTTGAACCCGGACAGACAGATCGTCGCGAGCGCCAGGCAGGCCGCGGTGACGACGATCCCCATGCCGATCGCGGTGCCCAGATTCAGATTCGCGTGCAGCGCGCTGCTGTGTGCCACCGAGTTCGAGATGGCCAGGCTGTAGTGCTCGGCCGACAGCAGCCCGACGCCGGGCACCAGGCTGGCCAGCAGCCCTTCCCAGAGCAGGATGTACAGCAGCCCGATGGCCAGCGCCGGGCCGGGGCTGAGGACCGCCGTGAGCATCAGGAAGATCGCGTTATAGATCACCGACCCGGCCAGGGCCCCGATCAGCAGCCCGACGGCGAGCTTGCTCGCCGCACCGGTGGCGATGGCCCCGGCTAGGTACTCGGGAACCGCGGCGAAGGCTACCGTCAGCGCGACCGCGATCAGGTACTTGCTGAGCACGATGGTCCGCCGGCGCACCGGCGTTGCCAGCAGGTGCAGGATGCTCCCGTCATCGATCTCCGCGCCGAGCACGCTGCCGCCGACGATCAGGGCCGTCAGCGCCAGGATGAGGTAGCCGACGGTGCCGAGCACCTCCGGCGGCCAGGCAGAGCTGTGGGCAGTCGCCTTGAGCAGCGCCGAGATGCCGATCAGCAAGACAGCAGGAAGCGCGAACAGCAGTGCCCGCCGCCGGCCCATCGCTCCTCGCAGGGTCAGCCGCATGACCACGCCGTTGAATACCCCCGGCATCGGCTGTGCCCCTTCATGGTTTCCGCTGTCAGCCATAATCACGACGCCAGCAGGTAGGTGAAGACGCTCTCCAGCGACTCGTCGGCGGGCAGCACCTGGGTCAGACGGATGCCGTGGTCCCGGCTGATCCCGGCGATCTCCCTGGTGAAGGTGCCGTAGTCGGACGACCGGACCTGCAGGCCGTGCGTCGTCAGCTCGACCGCGCTGACCGACGGCCGGCCGATCAGTGCCGCGCCGAGCGCCCGATCGTCGGCGGACCGGACCAGGAACACGTGCGGCCGGTTCGTCATGAGGCGGCGGATGGCCCGGAAGTCGCCGGCGGCGGCGAGCCTGCCACCGACGATGACCTGGATGATGCCGGCCACCCGCTCCACTTCCTCGAGGATGTGTGAGCTGAACACGATGACCCGCCCTTGCTCCCCTTGCGCCTGCAGCAGATCCATCATGTGCAGCCGCTGACGCGGGTCCATGCCGTTGAACGGCTCGTCCAGCAGCACGATCTCGGGGTCGTGCACGAGCGCGGCCGCCACCTTGATCCGCTGCCGCATGCCCTTGGAGTAGGTCGCGATCTTCCGGTCCTGCGCCTCGGTCATCCCCAGCAAGCCGATCGCCCGCCGGGCGGCCGCGTGCGGATCCGGCAGTCCGTGCAGCTTGGCGGTCGCGGTGACGAACTCGGCCCCGGTCAGGAAGGCGTATACGGAGTCCCGCTCGGGCACGACGCCGACCCGCCGGAACATGGCCGGGTTGCGCCAGCTGCTGCGTCCGGCCACGGTGATCTCCCCGCGCGACGGCATGAGGAACCCGGCGATCATGTGCAGGATCGTTGTCTTGCCTGCGCCGTTGGGGCCGAGCAGCCCGGTCACGCCGGGGCCGATCGTTGTCGTGATGTCGTTGACGGCGACCACGTTCCCGTACCAGCGGGAGACGCCGCGCAGCTCGATCGTGGTCACCCGACACCCACCTTCCGGTACCGGAGTAGCAGGCCGCCAGCCGCGGCGATGGTGAGCAGAGCGAACAGGACACCGTAGAGCGCGCCGTAGTGCCCGATGACGGTCTGCTGGAACTGGGGTACGGCACCGGGCCGTGGCGCTGCCTCGAGCCACCGCAGCACGCCGCCCAGCAGCGTGAACGGGCTGATCAGGCCGGCCAGGCTGGCCAGCGCGGACGGCTGCCCGACGGCGACCGGACCGTAGGCCTGGCTGCCCACGTGCATGAGCACCTCGGCCACGATGTAGCTCAGGAACAGCGGAATGCCGATGGCGCAGATCGCGAATACCCGCTTGCCGGTGGCCGAGGCGAGCAGCAGGCCGATGCTGGCGAGCAGCACCGCCCAGGCCGCGCCGAACAGCAGGCCGGGCCCGAGCCGGAGCGTCTGCACCCAGACCTGATGGGCGCCGTGTGCCTGCGTCGCGTTGCCGATGTACAGCAGCACCAGCGGGACCTCGATCATGGCGAGGCAGGCAAGCACGAACGCGCTGAGCTTGGCCAGCGGGTAGTCGATCCGGTGGATCGGCCGCGCGAAGTACAGCGGCAGCGTGTGATTGCGCAGGTCGGTCGAGACCAGGTTGGGTGCCTCGAGAGCCACGAAGATCAGCATCGCCACGGTCCGCAGCGACGGGACGTAGCTGTCGTAGCTGATAATCGGTCCGCCGCTCCGGTTGTTGGCCAGCGCCACCGCGTTGACCGCGGCGGGCAGGCACATGATGACGAACAGCAGCACCGGGAAGATCTTGGCCTTCGCGCCGCGGCCCATCCCGAACGCGGCCCGCAGGCTGTGCCACACCAGTGCCCGCACGATCTGCGGCCTGCCAAGCCGCTGTGCCTCGTACTTGCGGTACCCGATGTTGTGGATGACACCGCCCTCGGCCGCCGGGCCGGGCACTGCGGCGGCCTGCGCGTCAGCTGACATCGCCGGCTCCCCTCATGTCGCCGGCCAGCGCCGGGTCGGTCCTGAACAGTTCTTCCAGCCGGTGCCTGCGCTGCTCAAGGCGGCTGAGCGGCAGACCCAGGTCGGCCACTGCGTCCCGGATGGCGTCATAGGTCTCGTCCCCGGCAAGCTGGACGAGCAGGCCGCGCTGATAGGCGACGGGCGCAAGGCCCCGCCTGCCAAGCTCGGCCACTAGCTGCTCGGTCCCCTCGTCGACCTCGACCAGCAGCACGGCGCTGGCCTGGGTGACGGAACTGATCGTGTCCGCCCGCAGCAGCCGGCCGCCATCGATGGCCAGCAGGTGGTCGCAGATCTGCTCGATCTCGCCGAGCAGATGCGAGGCGACCATGATCGAGATCCCGAACTCGGTGCCGATCCTCGCGATCAGCTCGAGCATGGCGGTGCGGCCCGCCGGGTCGAGGCCGTTGGTCGGCTCGTCCAGGAGCAGCAGCCTCGGGTCCCCGACGAGCGCCTGGGCTAGCTTGACTCGCTGCTTCATGCCGGTGGAGTAGGTGCCGATCTGCCGGTACCGCTCCTCGTGCAGGCCCACGTGCCGCAGCGACTCGGCGGCGCGTTCCCTGGCCGCGGTGGCCGGCAGTCCGGACATCCGGCCCATGTGGGTGACGAACTCGGTCGCCGAGACGTCCCCAGGCAGGCAGTCGTACTCGGGCATGTAGCCGACGATCTGCCTGATGCTCATCCCGTCTTTCACGGAGTCGTGGCCGAACACCTTCGCCATGCCCTTGGTC
>JASHPF010000294.1 GCA_030038295.1 Streptosporangiaceae bacterium | reverse complement strand
CAGCATCTTGTCAGCCTCGTCCAGCACGAGCTGGCGGACCGACGAGAGCCGCAGATGATTCTGCCGAGCCAGGTCGAGCAGCCGGCCCGGCGTGCCCACGACCACGTCAACGTTGGCCAGTGCCTCGATCTGGGGCTCGTACGCGCGGCCGCCATACAGCGTCACCACGTTGGTGCCGATCTGAGCGCCAGCGGCGCGCAGGTCGTCGGCGACCTGGATGGCCAGCTCCCGGGTCGGGACCACGATCAGCGCTCGTGGCGCCGTGGGCTCGCTGCTGCTGACGCGCAGTCGCTCCAAGATCGGGATGCCGAAGGCGAGTGTCTTACCGGTGCCAGTTCTGGCCTGGCCAATCAGGTCGTGGCCGTCCAGCGCGATGGGCAGCGTCAGCGCCTGGATGGGAAAAGTGGTCGTGATGCCGCGGGCCTCCAGAGCGGCGCAGATGGGCTCGGCGATACCGAAATCACGAAACGTCTTGGCGGTGCTGGCGAGGCTCGCGTCGTCCGGGCCGACGGGCGGCAGTTCAGCCGCAGGGCTTGCCTGCATGCTCGGTGTGTAGGTGCTCAGGGGTCAGGCCTCCAGTAGGGCCGACGTCGGCTGGCGGTCACCAGATCCAGCGCCGTCGGCGGCATATGACTTCTCCAGCGGGTGCTTCGCCTGCGCGGGCCTTCGACTCCAGCGGGCACAGCGCCGCATGCGGTGGAGAAGGGGCGGCGGTTCGTGTCGAGGCACGTCGCGCTTGACACCCACACGCCCAACACAGGTACTAACAACGGCCGGGGGCATCCGCATTCCGGCTGCGGATCGGTTACCAGCTTACCAACCGCGCGCTTGGCTACCGGCGCGCCGGGCCGGCGCGCCGGCCTCGCGGCCGCAAGGGCCGCTCCCGGTGTTGTTACGCTGCGCCTGTGAGCAGCGGGCCCCAGGACGCGCCGACCGAGCAGGATGGCGTACTCGACTTGCTCGGGCTGCTCGCCTACGCGTCCCTGACCGGGTTCTTCCGGCTTACCGACGACGCTGCGCTTTCCCTGGCGCTCTCGGACAAGACGGCGCTGGCCGAGATGGCTGTCGCCGAGTTCGGGCACTACCAGCTGCTGCGCGCCCGCCTTGAAGAGTCCTCGGCCGATCCGGAGGCGGCGATGCAGCCATTCGTGGCTCCGGTGGACGCCTTTCACGAACGGACGGCACCATCGGACTGGCTCGAGGGGCTGGTGAAGGCGTACGTCGGCGACGGGATCGCTGCGGACTTCTATCGGACGGTCGCACAGGTGCTCGAGCCGAAGACGAGAGATCTCGTGCTCGCGGTGCTGGCCGATACCGGCCACGCGGAGTTCGTGATCGCCCGGGTGCGCGCGGCCATCGAGGCCGATCCGCGGGTGGCAGGCCGGCTGGCGCTCTGGGCTCGGCGGCTCGTGGGCGAGGCGCTCGGGCAGGCGCAGCGGGTCGCTGCCGAGCGGGAGCCACTCGCGCGGCTGCTGGTCGGCAGCGACGCGGACCAGCTCGGCAACATCGGCCGGATGTTCGCAAGGCTGACCGACGAGCACGCGGCGCGGATGGCGGCGCTCGGCCTGACTAGCTCGTGACGCTAGAGGATGTTGCCGAAGCCGACCCGGCGGGGCTCGGTGCTGCCGAACTCGACGTAGCCGATCTTGTCGGCAGGCACGAGGACCTTGCCGCCCTTGACGTTGGTGAGAACGAAGACGCCCCCGTCGGCCGCCACCGCTGCCTTAAGGGCGGTCTCCACCTCCTCCGGGGTGGATGAGGTTTCGATCAGCAACTCGCGCGGCACGGATGGGATCCCGATCTTGACTTCCACTGCTCTCCTCGATGGACGGGGCCGCTCACGAGCCGGCGGGCTCGGCCGTCATGGGCCAGTCACTAATGCCGCGCCAGGCCAGCCGGGCAATGAGCATCTCGGCGGCATCCTTCGGGATCTCCCTGCCGGTTCTGAGCCAGTACCGGGCGCTCACCTGTGCCATCCCGACGAGCGCCATTCCGAGCAGGTGGGCCTCGGAGTCGCTCACTCCGGCGTCTTCGCGGATGAACTGGCTGACCATGTCAGCGCAGTCGTACATGAGCTTGTCCAGGCGGCCCCGTACGGCAGGCTCGTTGCTCAGGTCCGACTCGAATACCAGGCGGAAGGCCTCGCCGGTGCCGGCAACGAAGTCGTAGAACGCCTTGAACGTGGCGGGCACGCGCTGCGAGTTGTCGGTCGTAGATGACAGCGCCTCGCTCATCATCTGGATGAGCTCGGCCGAGCTCTCGTCGAGCAGTGCCAGGTAGAGCTCGAGCTTGCCAGGGAAGTGCTGGTACAGGACCGGCTTGCTGACGCCGGCCCGCTCGGCGATTTCGTCCATGGCGGCCGCGTGATAGCCCTGCGCGACGAACACGTCACGGGCAGCCCCCAGCAGCTGCAGGCGGCGGGCTGGCCTGGGCAGTCGCGCGCTGCCGGGCTTGGCCTGTGGCGAAACGGTCAACGATGGCTCCGGGTGGGATGGTGTCGGTCAGGCTGCGACCGGGGCGCGGCGGCCCTGGTCCGCACTGTCCAATGCCGCGGGGCAGCTGGCCGGGGCAGCTGTGCCGCCGGTCTCGCAATTCTACGACCGGCAGCGTGCACTCGCTGGTCAGCCGGAGCGGGAACGGGTCAGCGGTATTCGTCCTCGTCGTCGGAGTCCAGCACCTGATCCTGCTCGGCGGCGTCGGCCTCGTTGGCTTCGAGCGGCGGCTCCGGGCGCTCGGGCTTCTCGTCGTCTACGTCGGGCTCGACGACCGCATCCTGCTTCTGCTCCGCCGAGTCGGCGTCTGGTGCTTCAAGGCCCATGTCGCTCATTTCGGTGCCTCCCCGCAAAAATCGTCACTCGAACATATTGCCGAAGGCCAGAATGCGGTCAACACTGCTGGTAAGGCGGTGCGTACCGGGCAACCCTGGTTGTATCAGTACCCGAGGAGCCAAGACAGTCCCGCCCAGCTGCGTCAGTATTGCCAGCAGGGCATTTGCTAGCCAGGCGGCGCTGGGTAGGGAGAGTGACATGCGGAGCATGTGGAAGGGGGCAGTGTCATTCGGGCTCGTCATGATCCCAGTGAAGCTCTACACCGCCACCGAGACCAAGGACATCGCGTTCCGGCAGGTCCACCGCGAGGACGGCGGCCGAATCAGGTTCCGTCGGTTCTGCACGCTCGACGACCAGGAAGTCCCGTACGAGGACGTCGCGAAGGGATACGAACTGCCCGGCGGCGAGATCGTGATCCTGACCGAGGAAGACCTGGCGGACCTGCCGCTGCCGACCACGAAGAACATCGAGGTCGTCCAGTTCTGCCCGGCCGAGCAACTGGATCCGATCCTGTTCAACCGCAGCTACTACCTGGAGCCGGAGGCCGCGGGCGCGCGGGCCTACAGCCTGCTGCGCGAGGCGCTCGAGCAGTCAGGCAAGATCGCCATCGCCCAGGTGGCGCTGCGCCAGCGGGAGTCGCTGGCGATCCTGCGGGCGCGCGACGGCGTGCTGGTGCTGGAGACGCTGCTGTGGCCGGACGAGGTGCGGCAGCCCGACTTCTCGTTCCTGGCGGACAACATCGAGGTGCGCCCGCAGGAGCTGCGGATGGCCAGCTCACTGATCGAGTCGATGACGCTGGACTTCGACCCGGACGAATACCACGACAACTACAGGGAAGCGCTGCAAGAGGTCGTCGCGGCCAAGGTGGAGGGGCGGGAGATCGTGTCACCGCCGGCCGTGGAGGCGGCCGAAGAACCCTCCAGCCTCGCCGACGCCCTGCGGGCCAGCCTCGCGGCGGCCAAGTCCGGTCGCCTCGGCGCCGTTCCTGAGAAGGCCGCGGACGGCGCCAGCAAGGGCAAGGGTGGCCAGAAGAAGACCGGCAAGGCTGCGGCCGGCGCAGAACCGGGGGAGGAGAAGCCAGCCCGCCGGACGCGCAAGGCGAGCTGACGAGCCCGCTCCGGGCCGCCACCTCCCGAAGTGGCCGGTCCGTTTCCGGCAGCCGGCCGGGGGGTTACCCGCCCCCTTCCGGCAGTAGGCCACGCAAGCTACCGCCAGGTAGTCTGATGCGTTATGACCCAGCCGACTGGCCCCGCTGACAGCCTCGTCGCCCCGGACGGATCGGCTGCCGCGGACGCGGGCACGTCGCCGAGCAGTCCGGCGGGCGCCGCGCCCATCCTGCCGTGGCCCGGCGAGCTCATCCGGCTGGACGTCGGGGACGTCTTCCTGCGCCGAACCGAGGTGCAACCGGGCGCTGAGCCCGCGCTGTTCGTGCACGGCCTCGGCGGTTCCGCGCTGAACTGGACCGACCTGATGGGACTGCTCGCCGAGCCGGTCGGCGCCACCGGTGCCGGACCGGCCGCGCCGCCCCTCGCCGGTGAGGCACTCGACCTGCCCGGGTTCGGGTTCTCGCCGCCGCCGGGAGACGGTGACTACTCCCTGGACGCCAGGGTGGCCGCGGTCATCTCGCTCATCGACAAGCGCGGGTGCGCGCCCGTCCACCTCATCGGAAATTCGCTCGGCGGCGCGATCTGCACGCGCGTCGCCGCCCGCCGCCCCGACCTGGTCAGGACGCTGACGCTCATCTCACCGGCGCTGCCCGACCTGCGGCCGCGGCCGCTGCCACTGCGGATAGCCGTCGTGGCACTACCCGGCCTTGGCCGGTGGCTGCTGACGAGGATGAAGAGCATCCCGCCGGAGCGCCGCGCGGACACCTCGATCGCGGGGCTGTACCTCGACCCCGCGCGGCTGCTGCCCGAGCGGCGAGCCGAAGCGATCGCCGAGGTCGCCCGCCGGGACGGGCTCGGCTACGCGGTTGACGCGCTGTATGGCTCGGCCCGATCGCTGCTGACCGAGTACACCCGGCCAGGCCCCATGTCGCTGTGGGCGGACGCCGCCAGGGTAACCGCGCCCACGCTGCTCCTCCACGGCAGTCACGACCGGCTGGTGAACCCGGCGATGTCGGGACGCGCCGCGCGCACGTTCCCGGACTGCCGGGTCGTCGTGCTGCCCAGGGTCGGCCACGTGGCGATGATGGAACGGCCTGAGGAGACCGTGGCCGAGATCCGCGAGTTCCTGCGCCGCGGGGGCTCGGGGGGTCGTCCGCCGGGATCAGCACGGGGACCCACGGCGACCGCGGAGAACCGCGCGCCGGTCAGCGCCGTCAGCCGCTGACGCCGAATTCGTCAATGCTGATTGCCGCCGCGCGGGTCGTCACGGCCGCCGGCCCGCACGACCCCGTTCCCTCCGCGGGATTTGTCGAAATCACCGACGGGGTCCTCGGCCGGGTCGGGTCCGGCCGGCCGCCACGACCGGCCGACGTCACGCTTGGCGGCGGATACCTGCTGCCCGGCTTCGTGGATCTGCAGATCAACGGCTACTTCGGGGTCGAGTTTCAGATCGCGGATGCGGGCGGCTGGGCGGCCGTGGCGGGGCGGCTGCCGGAAACCGGGATCACGTCGTGCACGCCGACGCTGATCACCGCGCCCGTCGACCGCCTCGCGGCGACGCTACGGGCCGCGCGGGCTTTCGTTCCCGGCCTGCCGCCGGGCGGCGCGCGGGTTCTCGGCGTGCACGTGGAAGGCCCGTTCCTGGCGCCTGGCCGGCGCGGGGCGCACAATCCTGCGTGGCTGGCCGAGCCGACGCCCGACGCCGTCGCGGCGCTGATCGAGGCGGGCGGCGAGCTGCTGCGGATCCTCACGCTGGCGCCCGAGCTGCCGGGCGCGCTGGCGGCGATCGACCGCCTCACCGCGGCGGGCGTGCTCGTCAGCGTCGGGCACAGCGACGCGACCGCCGGGCAGGTCGCCGCGGCGGCCGACCACGGAGCGCGGATGGTGACCCACCTGTTCAACGCGCAGCGGCCGCTCGGCCACCGCGAGCCCGGCGTCGTCGGCCAGGCGCTCACCGACGAGCGGCTGACCAGCGGGCTGATCGTGGACCTGCACCACGTCGCGGCCGCGGTGTGCGGCCTGGCGTTTCGCGCCGCACCCGGCCGCATCGCGCTCGTAACCGACGCAGCCGCGCCCGCGGGGATGCCGGCCGGTGACTACCTGCTCGGCGGCGAGCCGGTGATGCTGCCGCCGGGCGACGGCGTGCCGCCGGTCCGCGCCGACGGCACGCTGGCCGGCTCGGCCCTGCGGCCGGACGTGGCCGTCGGCAACGCGGTAGCCTGCGGGGTTCCGCTGCCGGTCGCGGTGGCCGCCGCCACGAGGATTCCCGCGGACCTGATCGGCCGTCCCGACCTCGGTCGGCTCGCGCCCGGCGCGGCCGCCGACCTCGTCTGGCTGGGCGCGGACCTGCGAACCAGGGCGACGTGGGTGGGCGGCGAGCTCGTCTACCGCGCGGGCCAAGAACTAACAGGAAGCTTTCCTCTACCATAGGCGGGCCTGGCCGCCACGCTGGCGTCGAAGCCCGCGATCGCCAGGACGGGGAGGGAGCAACGACTGTGGCGCGGAACGCGGGCGGCTCGTCGCTGATGCGCCAGGAGATCGGGCAGCAGCCCGCGGCCTTGCGGGCCACGATCGAGGCGCTGCTGCCGCGCCGGGCGGAAGTGTCCGCGCTCGCGGCCGGGACGAGGGCGGTGCTGTTCATCGGCCGCGGCACCTCGGACAACGCCGCCGTGTACGGCAGCTACCTGATCCAGGCGCACGCCGGACGGCTGACGGCGCTGGCCGCGCCGTCGATCGCGACGACGTACCGGGCTCGGGTCGACCTCGACGGCGTGCTGGCGGTGGCGCTGTCGCAGTCCGGCCGCACCGAGGAGATCGTCGAGACGCTCGAGTGGGCCAGCGCGTGCGGGGCGCGGACACTGGCGATCACCAACGGCGGCGAGTCGTCACCGCTGGCCCTGGCGGCCTCCGTCGCGCTGTGCACGCAGGCCGGGGTCGAGCGGGCGGTGCCCGCGACCAAGACGTTCACCACGCAGCTGGCCGCGCTGGCCGTGCTAGCCCTGGCGCTCGGCGCCCCGCTCGATCCTGGCGAGCTGCGCGCGGTACCGGACGCCGTGGAGTCACTGCTCGCTGGTCCTGCCGACGTGGCCGGGCTGGAGCGGGTGGTCGGCGCGCTCGCGAAGGTCCGGGGCGTGGTCGTGTCCGGCCGGGGCATGGCCTACGCCGCCGCGCTCGAGCTCGCGATCAAGCTGAAGGAGGCGTGCTACCTGCACGCGATGGGGCTCTCGTACGCGGACCTGCTGCACGGGCCCATCGCGGTCGTGGACGCCGAGACGCCCGCGATCGTGGTCGCGGCCGACTCGGGCCCGACGCTGGCCGGCACGGTCGACCTGGCCCGGCGGGTGACCGAGGCGGGGGCGCGCGCGTTCGGGATCGGGGGCGGCGCGGCACTCGCGGCCGTGTGCACGACAACGCTAGCCGGGCCGGCCCTGCCGGAGTGGCTCGCCCCGATCGGGCTCATCGTCCCCGGCCAGCTGCTCACCGAGGCGCTGGCGCGGCGGCTCGGCATCAACCCCGACAGCCCGCGCGGGCTGAGCAAGGTCACCCAGACGGACTGAGCGGCCCTGCGCGGGCGATCATCGTCCGGCGAAGTAGTTCGCGCTGCTCGAGCAGGACTACCAGGATCGGCTCGCCGAGTGACGTGGCCGCGAGGGCGTCATCGGTGGCGGCGATCGTGGCCGCATCCGCGAGTGTCGCCGGGTAGAGCGCCCTGGCCAGCCGCTGCGCGGTCCTGTTGTCGTGCGCCCGCAGCGCCGGCAGGGCCTCGGCGAAGTACCGGGTGCGGAACGCACCGGTGAGATCCTCCTGGCCGGGGATCCAGAAGGCCTCGGCGTAGGCGCGCGCCAGGCGCGGCGACTGGCTGGCGGTGAGCGCGGCGCCCCAGGCGGCTTCCTTGGCGGCCGCCGTCGGCCGCCGGGCGCGGCAGCCAGCCGCGACGACGTCCCCGCTCACCGGGTCCGCGGCTGCGTACCGGGCCAGGTCATCGTCGCCGACCAGGTCGTGGGCGGCCAGCGTGGCGAGGATCCTGGCGCGCAGCTCGAGATCGAGCACCAGGCCGTCCGGCAGCGACCGCGTGCCGAGCCAGAGCCGGAGCAGGTCAAGCTGAGCCGGGCTGTCGGCGGCAGCCGCGAAGCCGCGCGCGAGCATCCGCTGCCGGCGGCTGCCAGGCTGGGCCCGCTCGGCGGTGGCCAGCGCGGCCGCCGCGACCTGCCGGCAGGCACCGGCCCGCTGATCCGGCGCCGCGTAGTAAGCCGCCGCCCGCACCGCGCGGTCGAGCAGCTGGTCGAGGCCGACGACCGGACCGCCCGCGGAGATCCGCCGGGCCACCAGCGCGGTGAACTCGGCGGCGGCCAGCTCCGCGTGCCACACCATCTCGGCGGCCGTGGTCCAGCAGACCGACTCGGCCAGCGGGTCTGATACGTCCAGCGCGGCGGCCATCACGGCGTCCCAGGAGACCGGATCGAACCGCGTGCTCGCGTACGTCAGGTCCGCGTCGTTAAGGATGATCGCGGCGGGCCGCGGGCTGCCGGTCAGCTCGGGCACGTGGGTCCAGCCGCCCCGCACCGTGACGCTGATCCGGCGACGGCAGCTGAGTCCCGCACCGGCTGCCTCATAGCAGCCGATGGTGAGCCGATGGGTGCGCAGCGGGCCCGCGGGGTCGGTCGTCGGCCGCGCCTGCACGATGGCCAGCGACGTGATGACGCCGTCCGGGCCAGCCACGATCTCCGGCCGCAGCACGTTGACGCCGGACTGCTCGAGCCATTGCCCCGCCCACGGGGTGAGGTCCCGGTCGCTGGCCTGCGACCAGCAGTCCGTGAGGTCGGCCAGCGACGTCGCGGACCAGGCGTGCCGGGTCAGGTAGTCGTGCAGCCCGGCGTGCACCTGGTCCGCGCCGAGGCGGGCGCCGAGCTGCCGGATGACGCTCGTTCCCTTCGAGTAGGTGATCGCCGGCGGCCTGGTGAGCGCGTCCGCGGCGGTAGCCACCGGCGACGACACGGGCTGGGTGCTCGGCAGGCTGTCGGCCTCGTACGCGCTGGCCTGGCCGGTCATGCCGAACTCCGCCCACGCGTCCGGCTGGCCGAGTACCGCGGTCGCCGCGGTGTAGCTGAGGTAGGACGCCATCGCCTCGGCCAGCCAGAGGTCATCCCACCAGCGGGCCTCGACGAGGCAGCCGAACCACAGGTGCGCCGCCTCGTGCGCGAGGACCACCGGGACGAAGTCGTCCCGCGGATCGGCCGCCCGCTGCAGCAGCGTCTCGCTTACGTACATGACGGCGGGCAGCTGCATCGCCAGCGCGGCCAGGTCGGGCGCGAACACGATGTCGAGCTTGCGGTAGGGACGGCGAACCGCGAGCAGCTGCTCGTAGTAGCGCAAGGTCGTCCTCACGATCTCGGCGATGCGGGTCAGTCCGGGGGAGTCGGCGAGGACGGCGCGGCAGTAGATCGCCAGCGCCGGCTCGGCTGCGCCGCCGCCGTCAGCGCCGGGCTCGGGGCGAAGCTCACTGACCCGCTCGGGCGCCAGGAGCTCGGCGGTCACATACGGTCCCGCGGCGAGCGCGAACTCATACGGCTTCAGCGCCGGCACCGCGGCGAACCGCCAGACGCCGGCCGCGCCGTCGTCCGGTCGGTGCAGCGGCTCGCCGCTCGCCAGGCACACCCACCCGGCGGGCACCGTGGCGATGAGGCTGAGCGGCGCCCGCAGGTCGGGCTGGTCGAAGCAGCAGAAGACGGTCGACGCCGCGGCGGGGAAGCAGTTGGCCAGGACATAGCGCCGGCCGTCGACCGGATCGGCGTACTGAGTCAGGCCGCGGCCGGTGGTGGTGATGGCCACCGTCGCGTCCACGGTCAGCGAGTTGTGCGCGGCCAGGTCGGTCAGCCGCAACCGTCCGTCCGACAGCGCGGCCGGATCGAGCGGCTTGCCGTTGAGCAGCGCCGCGTGCATGGCGGCCGGGCTCAGGTCGGCGAACGTCGTCGCGCCCGGCTCGTGACAGCCGAATACGATCTCGGTGCGGGCGCGGGCGGTGCCATCGGCAGCGGTCAGGTCGAGGGAGACGGCGTAGGACTCGACCGTGATCAGCCTGGACCGGGCTGCGGCCTCGGCCGCCGTGAGGGCGGTGGGCACTAGTCGAAGACCCGGTGCACCTTGTACTGGGCGGCCTGCGCCCGCGGCCTGATCACCATCAGGTCGACGTTGAAGTGCGCCGGCCGGGTGACCGACCACACCACGGCGTCGGCGACGTCGCCGGCGGTCAGCGGCTCGGCGACGCCCGCGTAGACCGCGGCCGCCTTCGCCGTGTCACCCCGGTACCGGTTCAAAGCGAACTCATCGGTCCTGACCATGCCGGGCGCGATCTCAACGACCCGGATGGGCTGGTCGTACAGCTCGAGCCGCAGGGTCTCGGCGATGGCGTGCGTGCCGTGCTTCGCGACGGCGTACCCGCCGCCACCCTCGTAGCTGATCAGCGCCGCGGTCGAGGACATCAACACGATGGTGCCCGCACCGCTCGCGATCAGCAGCGGCAGCAGCGCCTGGGTGGCGTACAGGGTGCCCAGCACGTTGACGTCGTACATGGTCTGCCAGTCGGCGGCGGAGCTGCCGGCCACCGTGTCGGCGCCGATCGCGCCACCGGCATTGGCGAGCAGCACGTCGCAGCGGTGGAGCGGCGCCACCAGCGCGTCGAGGGCAGGCCGGTCGGTGACGTCGAGCGCATGGACTTCCGCGCTGCCGCCGTCGGCCGCGATCCGGGCGGCGACCCGCTCCAGCCGATCCAGCCTGCGCGCCGTGAGTATCACGTGATACCCAGCGGCGGCGAGCCCGACGGCCGACGCCGCCCCGATCCCGCTGCTGGCCCCCGTGATGACAGCTACCCCGTTCGTCGCCTCGTCGCTCATGACCGTGATTGTGTCAGCAGTTCGTCGTCTGGTGGCTGTGCTGGCCCTGGTTGCGGCGGACCTCGCCTAGCATCGGAGGAGTGGCGCGGCTGCGAGGTGTGATCACTGACTGGGGCGGCGTCATGACCAACCCCATCGTGCACAGCGTCAACGACTGGCTGGCCGCGGAGGGCATCGAGCCCACCAGCTACCGCACCGTCATGCGGCGCTGGGTGCGGCAGGCCTACGACGACGGCTCGGAAGTCAACCCGATTCACGCGCTCGAGCGCGGCGAGTGCACCAACGAGGAGTTCGAGCGCGCGCTCGCCGGTGAGCTCGTGCTGGTCAGCGGCGGCCCGGTGGCCAGCGTCGGCCTGCTCGAGCGCATGTTCGCCGGGTCCAGGCTGGACGAGGCGATGATCGAACTATTCCGCCGGCTGCGGACTGGCGGCGTGCCGACCGGGATGCTGTCCAATTCCTGGGGCGGCGGCTATCCGCGTGAGCTGTTCCCTGAGCTGTTCGACGCCGTGGTGATCTCCGCCGAGGTCGGCATGCGCAAGCCCGAGCCGCGCATCTTCCGGCACGCGGCCGCGCTGCTCGGGCTGGAGCCGGCCGAGTGCGTCTTCATCGATGACATCGAGGCGAACATCACGGCGGCCGAGCAGCTCGGCTTCACCGGGGTGCTGCACAGCGCCCCGGATGGCACCGGGGCGCGGGTGGCCGAGCTGCTCGGCATTCGGCTCGGGTAGCCGGGCGCCTGCCCGCTAGCCTTTCGCTGTGGCTGACTACCCGCGCCCGCTCAATCCGGGCCGTTCGGCCAACATGCGGGCCAACCGCCGGAGCGACACCAAGCCCGAGCTGGCGTTGCGGCGCGCGCTGCACAAGCAGGGCTACCGCTATCGCAAGGACTACCGGCTGGACCTGACCGGAGCGCGGGTCCGGCCAGACATCGCTTTCACCGCACGGCGGGTCGCGGTCTTCGTGGACGGCTGCTTCTGGCACTGCTGTCCCGAGCACGGCACCCAGCCCGCCAACAACACCTGGTACTGGGAACCCAAGCTCGCTCGCAACGTGGCGCGCGACCGAGCCGCAGACGCGGCGCTCGGCGCGGCGGGCTGGAGCGTCGTGCGGATCTGGGAGCACGAGTCGCTGGAGGCCGCGGTGGCCGCGGTGGTGGCCGCCCTCGCGGCCGCGAAGGCGGACCGCGGTTCGCCCTCGTCCCGGCCGATCGGCTGACCTGACTCGGCTTGGCCTGGCACACTCGAGATCTACCTCGGTAGCGCTTCGGGGCCTGATGTGCGCGTCTATGTGCCTGCCACGTTGCCGACCGTGGCCGGGCTGCTGCGCGTCGGCGAGTTCCTGCCGCCCGCGGCGCGTGGCTACGCCGTCACGCCGGCGCTCCGCGAGTGGTACGCCAGCGGGGACATCGAGGAGCTGGAATACGTCGCCATGACGCACGCGGCGAGGCAGGCGCTGCGGCTGCTGGCGGCCGATCCGGCAGCTCCGCGCCGTCGCGTGGTACTGGCCGCCGAGATCTCGGACGGCCAGGTGACCGGGACCGCGGCCGGCGATGACCCGGCGGCGGTCGCGATCACCGGGCCGCTGCTGCTGCGGGACGTGGTGTCCGGTCACGTGGACGACGTCGGCGCGGGGCCGGACGTCGGTGCCGCCGTGGCGGCGCTCGCGGCCGCCGATGCCGGGGACGAGGACGCCAGGTTCGCCGTCGACGAGGCCGAGGGCCACGAGCTGCTCTGGTATGCCACCCAGGAACTGGCCCAGCTGTCCGGCGACGGAGGCTGACCCGGCAGCCAGGCTCGGCGGGCACGGCAGCCGCACCCCGGCGGCCGTGGCACGATGGAGGTCTCGCCATCGTCGTCGGGGTAGTTGCGGAGAGCTGTCGTGTTGGATGCGGTCACCACTGTCCCGGTTCCGGAGAACGAGCCGATCCGGGGCTATGCCCCCGGTAGTCCGGAACGCGCCGCCCTGGAACACCAGCTCAAGGCGCTGGCAGGCCAGCGCGCCGAGCTGACCATGATCATCGGCGGACGGCCGCACGCGGGTGGCGGCGAGCGCATCGAGGTCGTCCAGCCGCACAATCACCGGCACGTGCTCGGCGACCTGCGCAACGCCACCGGCGCCGACGTCGGTGCGGCCATCGACGCGGCCAGGGCGGCGGCGCCAGGCTGGCGGGCGCTGTCGTTCGACGACCGGGCCGCCATCTTCCTCAGGGCCGCCGACCTGCTCGCCGGGCCGTGGCGGCAGGTGATCAACGCGGCGACGATTCTCGGCCAGTCGAAGTCTGTCTTCCAGGCCGAGATCGACGCCGCGTGCGAGCTGATCGACTTCTGGCGCTACAACGTGCACTACGCGCGCAGGCTGCTCGCCGAGCAGCCGGGCAACGCTCCCGGCACCTGGAACCGGCTTGAGTACCGCCCGCTTGAGGGGTTCGTGCTGGCGATCACGCCGTTCAACTTCACCTCGATCGCCGGGAACCTGCCGACCGCACCGGCCCTGATGGGCAACGTCGTGATCTGGAAGCCGTCACCGACCCAGCAGCTCTCGGCGCACTACCTGATGCAGCTGCTGGCGGCGGCCGGGCTGCCGGACGGCGTCATCAACATGGTCACCGGTGACGGGCAGGCCGTGTCGCAGGTCGCGCTGCGCCAGCGGGACCTGGCGGGCATCCACTTCACCGGCTCGACCGGGACGTTCCAGCACCTGTGGCGGACGGTCGGGGAGAACATCGCCGGCTATGCGGGCTACCCGCGACTGGTCGGCGAGACCGGCGGCAAGGACTTCGTGATCGCCCATCCGTCCGCAGACCCCGATGTGCTCGTCACCGCGCTGATCCGGGGTGCGTTCGAGTACCAGGGCCAGAAGTGCTCCGCAGCGTCGCGCGCCTACATCCCGCGCAGCGTGTGGAACACCGTGAAGGATCAGCTGCTCGGCACCGCGCAGGCCCTCACGATGGGCGATGTGGCCACGGACCTGTCCCTGTTCATGGGGGCGGTCATCGACGCGCGAGCATTCGGCAGGCACGTCGAGGTGCTGGCGCGGGCGCACGACCGGCCCGGCATCACGGTACTGACGGGTGGCACGACGGACGGCTCGGACGGCTACTTCGTGCAGCCGACGGTGCTGGAGTCCGCCGACCCGACGGACGAGATCTTCAGCCGGGAGTACTTCGGGCCGATCCTCGGTGTCTACGTGTATCCGGACGCCGACTTCGACGCCGTGGTCGCGCAGGCGGCCGACGTCGCCCCGTACGCGCTGACCGGATCGATCATCGCCCAGGACCGCGCTGCGATCGCGCGCGCCACCGACGCGCTGCGGTACTCGGCGGGCAACTTCTACATCAACGACAAGCCGACCGGCGCGGTCGTCGGCCAGCAGCCGTTCGGCGGCGCGCGGGCCAGCGGCACCAACGACAAGGCCGGTGCCATCTTCAACCTGATCCGCTGGGTCAACGCTCGGGCGATCAAGGAAGCGTTCGTGCCGCCGACCGACCACCGGTATCCGCACATGGGCTAGTCGCGCGGTCCGCGACGCAGCGCGGCCTCCGGGCATCCGGCCTAGGATCGGGCTCATGGCCGTCGACGCCGCGCACGCCACCGAGGCGACTCCAGCCCTGGTGGATCCGGTCCGCTTCGAGGAATACCGGCGAGAGCTGACCGGGTACTGCTACCGAATGCTCGGATCGGCCTTCGAGGCTGAGGACGCGGTGCAGGACGTCATGCTCCGCGCGCTGCGCGCCAGTGACGGCTTCGCGGGCCGGTCGAGTCTGCGGTCGTGGCTGTACCGGATCGCGACCAACATCTGCCTCGACATGCTGCGCAGCCGCAAGCGCCGGGCGTGGCCGGTCGCGCTCGGCAGCCCGTCGCCGCCCGACGGTGACCTGCTCGGGCCGCAGCTTCCTGAGCACACGTGGGTCTCGCCGGTCGCCGACGTCGCCGTGCTGCCCGCAGCCGGCGACCCAGCGGAGATCGCCGTCGCCAGGGACACGATCAAACTCGCGTTCGTCACCGCGCTCCAGCACCTCACCGGCCGGCAGCGGGCCGTCTTGCTGCTGAACCAGGTGTTGCGCTTCGACGCGGCCGAGATCGCCGAGCAACTCGACACGACGGTCCCGGCGGTCTACAGCGCGCTGCAGCGAGCCCGCGCCCGGCTGGGAGCGCAGCCTGCGCCGCAGCCGACCGCCGCTGTCGACGCCGACCAGGCGGCGCTGCTCGCCCGCTACGTCGCCGCGTTCGAGCGCTACGACATCTCCGCGCTCGTCGCGCTGCTGCAGGCCGACGCCATCCAGTCCATGCCACCGTTCGCGATGTGGCTGCGGGGCGCGGAGGACATCGGATCCTGGATGCTCGGACCGGGCGCGGGCTGCCGGGGGTCGCGGCTCATCGCGACCGCCGCGAACGGCTCGCCAGCCTTTGGCCAGTACCGCGTCGATCCAGCGGGCGGACACGCGCCGTGGGCACTGCAGGTCCTGGAGATCTCCGGCGGGCGGGTCAGCGAACTGCACTTCTTCCTCGATACGTCGCAGCTGTTCCCGCTGTTCGGACTGCCCGCCCGGCTGTAGCAGGCAGGCGCGCGTGCGCCCTGGGCATATCCGGACAAACACCCCCAGCAGCGGCCGGGTCGTGCCCGCCATCGAACCCCGCCACGCCCGCCGGCCCAGGCCGCGGCGGCCGCCCCTGCCGGGGCTGGCCGCGTGGTGTCGGCGCGGCCGGCGCCCGATCCCAGCGAATCGTGAGCTAATTGCGCTAGTTGTCCGTTACGGTGGGGTACCCTCGAACAACGCACTGTGCGCCGGAGGTGTGCCATCGACCGCCTGGTCCTCTGGAACATCGATCTCACCCTGATCGACGTCGGCAGGGTCGCCAGAGATGCGCTCGCCGACGCCTTCCGCCAGGTGACCGGCCGCCCGCTCGCCGCGCTACCGCAGCTGGCCGGCCGCAGCGATACCGAGATCTTCTTCGAGTCGCTGTACCTGAACGACGTGCCGCCCGGCGCCGCGGACGACAGCGAACTGCTGGCCAGGTACTGCCACGCGCTGGCGGCGGCGTTCGCGCAGCGGGAGGACGACCTGGTCCGGCAGGGGAGGCTGCTGCCAGGCGCGCGCGAAGCGGTACTGGCGGTGGCAGACCTGCCCGGCGTGGTGCAGACGGTGCTCACCGGCACGATCGAGCCCAACGCCGTGCGCAAGCTGGCGGCCTTCGGCCTCGACCGGGCGCTCGACGTGACGATCGGCGGCTACGGCTCGGACGCCTACCCGCGTGGCTCGCTGCTGCTGCAGGTCCGGCGCCGGGCGAGCGAAAAGTACGGCACGCCGCTGGATGACGTCCCTGCGGTCTACCTCGCCGACACGGCGCGCGACATCGAGGCGGCGGCCGTCGGCGGCGCCCGCTGCGTCGCGGTGGCGAGCGGCCGGGAGACGGCCGCCGAGCTCCAGGAAGCCGGCGCCGACCTGGTGCTCGCGGACCTGTCCGACACCGGCCAGGTACTGACGGCCGTCGACCGGCTGACGAGCGTTCACGCCCGTCGCTAGCCGATCGGCAGCCGCGCTCGGCCAGCCGCTACGGCCCTGCCTCGAGGTAGGTGATGGTCAGCTCGCCGGCGTAGACGCCGGCGAGGGTTCCGCCAGGGATGTCCAGCGTCAGGTCGGCGCTGACCGTATTGGTCCCGAACCCTGACCCGGCGGCTGCCTGGGCGAGCACGGCGGGCGTGTCGCCCAGGCCGCCGGGGCTCGTGCCCGGGGCGACCGCGGGGCCGAGCGTGGCGCCGCCGGTCAGCGGGCCGACCGCGACCGGGACCCAGCCGAGGCTGTCGGCCGGGACGGTGGCGCCGACCGCCGGGCCGGACCCGGTGAATGCCGACTCCTGCCCGGACACCGCCCAGCCCGGGTAGGTGTTGCGGGTGTCGGTCACGGTGACGTCGGTCAGCACGCCGGTGGCGGTCAGCGTGCCGCCCGTGGCAGACACGGCCAGGTTGACGGCGCCGGGCGCGACGGTCACCGTAAGGGCGCCCGATGGCGGTATCGTCACGCTGATCGGCTCCGTGCCGCCCGTCTGGCCGGCCGGGGCGTTGACCGGCAGCGACAGCCTGCCAGTCGAGGACGCGTACGCGCTGGTGGCCGGCTGAAACACGGCGGACAGTGCGACGGTCCCCGCGGTCGCGAACGTCGTCGTCGTGACCGCGACCCCGCTCGCGTTCAGCGCGATCGGCACGCCCAGCAGGTGACTGCCAGCCACCGCAAACTGCACCGTGCCCATGGGAACGGTCTTATCGGCGGCTGTCACCGTCGCCGTCAGCGTCACGCTGCTGCCCGCGATCGCCGGATCGGGCGCGGCGGTCAGCACCGTGGTGGTCGCCTCGCTCGGGTGGCAGGGCTTGCGAGTTAAGCGGCAAGGGGGCCTCGGCGGGTGCGGATAGCGCGGTCTGGGCTGGGGCTGCGGCGCGCTCCGTCGGCGGCTGGCCAGCCTGCTGACGGTGACGATGCGTGCCGCCGTGACGGAGCTCGGCTGGGCTATCACTGCGGGTCGCGAGCCGACGGTCAGAATGCCCGTGGCAACGACCGCCGCAATCAATCCCGTCAGGGCAGCGAGCCGTCGCACGGCGACCACCAGCTTGCGCATGGCGGATGTACGCACGCAGCGGTCAGTAGCCTGACGCACAGCAGACCCCACCCCTCATGCAGCCACGAACCGGGCTGCGCTGACCGGGCCGGTCTCCCCACCAGCCCGTTCACGAGCAATCTGCTGACAGGTCACCAAAAGACGAATCAGCCGTTGTTGAGACAGCTATCACGCAACGGCCGACATAAACCAGTTCCTGCATATCTACAAAAAGAAGAACAATTCCTTAATAGAAGGGAACTGCCTGCTCACGAAACTGGCACTCGGCGATTCGTAGCCCGCCTGTTCTCGCCGGGCACTGCAGGCCGGAAGCCCGGCGGGCGTCGCCTGAGCGCACGCACCCGCCCGCGCACCGAGAGGCCTGGCGGGCGGCGGATCGGCGCTAGGGGCCCGTCTCCTCATAGGTGATCGTCAGGCTGCCGGCGTAGGTCCCCGTGGGCGCCCCGGCCGGGATGGCGAGCACCAGCGCAGCGGCAAAGGAGTACGTGCCGTAGCCCGATCCGGGGGCAGCGTCCGCGAGCACGCCGCCGGTGTCGCCGAGACCGCCGGGGCTGGTGCCCGGAGCGATCAGCGGGCCCAGGGTGACGCCCGCGGGGAGTGGGCTCGGCGTGGCCGGGCCCGGCGACCAGCCGAGTTCGTCGCCGGGGATGGTGTACGGGATGGCCAGGCCGGTGCCGGTGAAGTCGCCTTCCTGCCCGAACACTGACCAGCCGGGGTAGGTGTTCCGGGTGTCGGCGACGGTGATCGGTGGGAGCGCCCCGGTTGCCGTCGCGCCGGTCGTTGTCAGCGCAACCGTCGTCCCAGCCGGAACGGTGACGGTGAGCGCGCCCGATGGCGGGATGGTCACCGCGATCGGTTCTGCGCCTGCGGGGGAGACGACGGTTAGCGCAACTGTGCCGACGGATGTGAGGTACGA
>JASHPF010000293.1 GCA_030038295.1 Streptosporangiaceae bacterium | reverse complement strand
AGCCACGAGTCGGCGTCTGGCTCGTCCGGCAGCACCGGGCTCGGCCGCAGCAGCCCCGACCCGATGTCGCCGACCACCAGCACGCCGAGACCGGCGAGCTCGCCGACGGTGACCGACGCGGTGAAGCCCTCGATCACGTAGTTGGACGGGTGCACCTTGAGGATGAACCCGGTGTCGTCGCCGACCGCCCGCCGGTAGTCCTCGATCGAGGTGCGGTTGGTGGTGCCCACCTCGCGGATCCGTGCTCCCGCGGACTCCAGCAGGTCAGGAAGCCGGAAGCCGTCGCCTATCTCGATCAGCTCACCGCGGCTGACGACGATCTCGCGCCCCGCGGCCAGCGCGGTCGCCGCCAGGGCGAGCGCCGCCGCGTTGTTGTTCACCACGTGCACCGCCTCGGCCGCTGGCACCGCCCGGCCGAGCGCACCGAGCGCGCCTGCGCCGCGGCTAGTCCGCCTGCCCGCCACGAGGTCGAACTCGACGTCGGTGCAGCCCGCCACGGCGAGCAGCGCCTCGCGCGCCGCCGCCGACAGCGGGGCACGACCCAGGTTGGTGTGCACGATGACACCCGTCGCGTTGATGACCGGGGTCAGCGAGGTCGCGGACGGCGGCAGCGCCGCCGCGGCGGCGTCCGCCACTCCATCCGGGCTGATAACGCCGGACCGCGCCAGCGCCTGAGCCCGGCTCACTGCCGCCTTGACCAGCGCCGAGCCGAGCTGCTCCCTGGCCGCGACCAACCGCGGGTCGGCGAGCACGACGTCGGTTCTGGGCACGTGCCGACGCGGATCCACACTGCGACGATACGCGGCGTCCGAATTGCGGAGGCGGACGGGAATCGAACCCGCCGGCGACGCAGCGCGCCGCCCACCGATTTTGAAGACCGGGGGGGCCACCAGGCACCCGGACGCCTCCGGGCCCGACGTTACCGGCCCGCAAGGACAGCCGCGCTCGCCGGGCTGCGCGGAGCGGGCCCGCCGCAGCCGGGCTCTGCGAACGGCCGGCGCGTTACATTGACCGTGTGGTCAACCCTGCGGACTTCCGGCTCACTCAGTACGCGCACGGCGGCGGATGCGCGTGCAAGATCCCGCCAGGCGAGCTCGAGGACACGGTGCGCGGCCTGCTGCCCGATGGGCCGGGTGGCGACCTGCTCGTCGGCGTCGAGAACGGCGACGACGGCGCGGTGGTCCGGATCAGCCCGGCCGTGGCTCTCGTGGTGACGGCCGACTTCTTCACCCCGGTGGTGGACGACGCCTACACGTTCGGGCAGATCGCGGCCACCAACGCGCTGTCAGACATCTACGCGATGGGCGGCGAGCCGCTGGTCGCGCTGAACCTGCTCGGCTGGCCGCGGGATACGCTGCCCGCCGAACTGGCGCGCGAGGTGCTGCGCGGCGGCTTCGACGTGGGCCGGGCGGCCAACTGCCATGTGGCCGGAGGACACAGCATCGACGACCCGGAACCGAAATACGGCATGGCGGTCACCGGCACCGCCGATCCCGACACGCTGCTGCGGATCGACGCCGGCCAGCCTGGCCAGCCGCTCAGCCTGACCAAGCCGCTGGGCATCGGCGTGCTCAACGCCTGGCACAAGGCAACCGGTCAGGTGAGCGAGGCGGCGATCGAGGTAATGACGACGCTGAACGCGGCCGCCAGCCGGCAGGCTCTCGCCGCGGGCATCACGTGCGCCACCGACGTGACCGGATTCGGGCTCCTCGGTCACCTCTTCAAGCTGGCGAGGGCGAGCGGTGTGTCGGCGGTCATCGACCACGCTGCGGTGCCGTACATCGAGGGCACGCGGCAGCTCGCGCAGGCCGGGTACATGCCCGGCGGCTCCAAGCGCAACCTCGACTGGGTGCGCCCGCACACCGATCCCGGCTCGCTCACCGAGGACGAACTGCTGCTGCTCGCGGACGCGCAGACGTCCGGCGGGTTGCTCGTGGCCGGGGAACTCCCGGGCGCCCCGGTAATCGGGGAGCTCGTCCCGCGCGGCGACCGCGTGCTCGTCATCCGGTAGCCGTCGCTGGCCACTCGGGCCGCCCCGGCGTTGCTCGCGGCCGGGCGCAGCGAGTCAGCCCGCGACGATCCCCGCGAAGTCGGCCGGGGCGATGTTGCCGCCCGACAGCACGACGGCCGTGCGGTCCGCCGCCCCGACGACGCCGGACAGCAGCGCCGCGAGCGGCACCGCGCCGCTCGGCTCCACCACGATCTTGAGGCGCTCGAAGCAGAACCGCATCGCGTCGACGATGGCCTCCTCGGTGACCGTCACCACGTCCTTGAGCAGCCGCGAGTTGACGCCGAACGTCAGCTCGCCCGGCTCGGTCGCCCGCAGCCCGTCGGCGAGCGTGTCCGGCTCGGGAATGGTCACCCGGTGCCCGGCCCGCATCGAGCGCGCGGTGTCGCCGGCGTTCGCCGGCTCGACGCCGATGACCGCGGCACCCGGCAGCAGGCCGGTGATGGCGGTCGACACGCCCGCCGCCAGCCCGCCGCCGCCGATCGGAACCAGCACGAGCTGCACGTCGGGCGCCTGGTCAGCGAGCTCGACGCCGATGGTGCCCTGCCCGGCCATCACGTCGTAGTCGTCGAACGGCCGGATGAGCGTCAGCCCGCGGTCGGCCGCGATCGAGGCCGCGACCTCTTCCCGCGTCTCGGTCGCCGGGTCGTAGCGCCGCAGCTCCGCGCCGTAACCGTCGATCGCGGCGAGCTTGGCCCGCGACCCGTTCGCCGGAACCACGACCACGGCGCGGATGCCGAGCAGCCTCGCGGCGAGCGCGACCGCGGCGCCGTGGTTCCCGGACGAGAACGCGACCACACCGGCGTCCCACTGGGCAGGCTCGAGCAGGGTGAGCCGGTTGTAGGCGCCGCGGAACTTGAACGACCCCGTGCGCTGGAAGGGCTCTGCCTTCAGCAGCACGTGCCCGCCGCATCGCTGGTCGAGCGTCGTTGACGTGAGTACCGGCGTGCGGTGCACGACGCCCACGAGCCGCGCCGCGGCCGCCATCACGCGATCCAGGGTCAGTTCGTCTGCCACGACTGCAAGCCTCTCCGTCTGCTGGCCGATGCTTCAACCCTACGGGGACCGGAACGCGGCCCGAGCGCCCCGCGGCCGGGTGCCGGGCCGCCGCCGACGTGGCCGGGGCCCGGTGCTGGTTAGCTCCCGGCCGCCGGGCTGTCCTTGCCGTGCAGCGCGTCGATGTCGGCCCGCAGCTGGCCGATGTTGAGGTTGCCGGCCCCGGCGTCTTCTTGCGTGATGATCACCCATGCCTCGTCCAGGCAGGCCGCGGTCCAGGCCAGCGTGGACTGCTGCGCGGCGCCCCAGGTCACCCACGTGTCCACGGTGCGTCCGTCCGCCGCGACCTTGACGATGCAGTGACCGTCCGTCGGGTCAGGCCGCTCCCCCTGCGCAGTCGTCCACGGCTGGCCCTGCCTGAACAGGTCGTCCGCGTTCTTGGTGAGGTTGACGCCCGCGTAGACGCCGTGAAACGCGGCCATCGCCGAGTCGACCTCGGCCGGGTTCGTGTGGTCGACCGGAGCAAAGGCCAGGATGGTGCCGGCCTTGTACCAGTACAGCAGCAGGTCAGCGATCTGGGCGCCCTGATCCTTGCCGGCACTGTAGGCAAGGTACTCGGCGACGAGCTGGTTCGAGGTCTCCCAGGTTTCGGTCTCGTGTGCCGCCGCGGCCTTCGCCATCCGGTAGTGCTGCCGTCCGGCGAACGTGCAGTCGCCGACGCCGTTCGGATAGCTGGTGCAGGTGGGATCTGGGCCGTTACCGAGCATGCCCCAGGCGGTGATGCCGCCCGAGACGCTCACCGGATACCTGGGCGGCGGCAGCGCCGTGTGCAGATACGCAGGCAGATACGAGATCTTGAATCGCTCGGC
>JASHPF010000292.1 GCA_030038295.1 Streptosporangiaceae bacterium | reverse complement strand
TCGTCGGTCGCCGGTGCGGCGAGCAGGTCCGCGCCTGCGAGCGGCCTGGCCTGGTCGGCGAGCGCCGCGGCGATGTGGCTGGCCTGGGCCGCGACCCTGGTCCGGTCCTCCCGCCACGCCCGCGCGACGCCGAGGACGAGGCGCTGAAACTGGGCGCGCGGAACGTAGGTAAAGCACAAGAACGGCTCGCGGTCGGGCGTCAGGAACACCGTCATCGGCCACCCGCCCTGCCCGGTCATCGCCTGCGTGGCTGCCATGTACACGCTGTCGACATCGGGCCGTTCCTCCCGGTCGACCTTGATCGAGACGAGGTTGTCGTTCATGAGCCGGGCCGTCTGCTCGTCCTCGAACGACTCGTGCGCCATCACGTGGCACCAGTGACACGCCGAGTACCCGACCGACAGCAGGACCGGTACGTCGCGTTCGGCAGCAGCGGCGAACGCCTCGGCCGACCACTGCCACCAGTCGACCGGGTTGTCCGCGTGCTGCAAGAGGTACGGGCTGGTCGCGTCCCGAAGCCGCTCTGCCATGGGCCTATCCTCCCCCGCCCGCCCCGGTCGGCGCGCCCGGCTGTATCCAGGTGCGACCGGCTCGCGGTCCGGAGCCGAGGAACGCACCCAGCCCAGGCGTGTCGTTTGCCATCTTTTGACCCTGCGATGACGCTGAAGATTAGCTGCCAATCGGCTGGGACACTGGCGAGGCGTGGGTATGCCGCGCAATGCTGGGGGGAATGTCATGGTTGCGGGCCCCGGCCGGGGGTGCCATTGTCGTACCGGTCACACCGGAGGCGTGCTCCAGCTATGGCGGCAGATGACGCCGGTAAACTGCCAGCGGCCCGCCGGTGAGCGTGCTCGCCGTGCTCCTACCCCAGGTCGCGGAGCGGCAGCGCGGGTGTCGGTCGAGGTAGGGCACACGTTTGGAGCAGCTATGCGCGTTCTGGTTCTCGGCGGCGACGGATTCTGTGGCTGGCCAACATCGCTGTACCTGTCCGACCAGGGTCACGACATCACGATCGCCGACAACCTCAGCCGCCGGAAGATCGACGTGGAACTCGAGGTCGAGTCGGTCACGCCGATCCGACCCATCCACGACCGGCTGGCCGCCTGGCAGCAGGTGTCCGGCAACTCGATCGGCTTCGTGAATCTCGACCTGGCTACCGAGTACGACCGGCTCACCGACCTGCTCACCGACCTCAGGCCGGACGCCATCGTCCACTTCGCCGAGCAGCGCGCCGCACCGTACTCGATGCGAACCGCGGAGACCAAGCGCTACACCGTCGACAACAACGTTCGCGGCACTCACAACCTGCTGACCGCGCTGGTCACGACCGGCGTCAGCGCGTCTCTCGTGCACCTCGGCACGATGGGCGTCTACGGCTACGGGTGGTCAGGCAGCGCCCCCATCCCGGAGGGCTACCTCACGGTGAAGGTGCCGACGCCGGACGGTGAGCTCGAGCGCGAGATCCTGCACCCGGCCAATCCCGGCTCGGTCTACCATCTCACCAAGACGCTCGATCAGCTGCTGTTCTCGTTCTACGCCGCCAATGACCGGCTGCGGATCACCGACCTGCACCAGGGCATCGTGTGGGGCACGCAGACCGACCAGACCGCCAGGGACGAGCGTCTGATCAACAGGTTCGACTATGACGGCGACTACGGCACCGTGCTCAATCGCTTCCTCATGCAGGCGGCGATCGGCCACCCGCTGACAGTGCACGGCACCGGCGGCCAGACCCGCGCGTTCATCCACATCAGGGATACCGTCCGGTGCATCGAGATTGCCATCAACAACCCGCCCGAGGCGAACTCGCGGGTGCTGGTTCGCAACCAGGTCACCGAGACCCACCAGCTGCTCGACCTAGCCAAGATGATCGGCGACATGACCGGCGCCGAGATCGCCTACCTGCCCAACCCGCGCCGCGAGGCCGACGAGAACGAACTCGCCGTGCGTAACGACCAGTTCCTCGCCCTCGGGCTAGAGCCGACCACGCTGTCGGAAGGCCTGCTGGCGGAGATTACCGACGTGGCGCGCAGATACCGGCACCGGATCGACCCGCGTAAGATCATCGCCCGCTCGGTATGGCGGGCCGGGATGGAAACCTCGCCGGACCTCATGACCGAGTTGCCGCCGGAGTAGCCGCGCAGCGAGCGGCGGGGCTAGCGGGCCGGTAGATCCGACGGCCCGACGTGTCGCGCGAGCCAGTCGCCGAGCGGCCTGGCTGCGGTCAGGAAGTCGGCGACGGAGGTCCGCGCGGCGGGCGTTCCGAGCCAGGGCTCGACGGGCCACTGCCGCCACGCGTACAGGCCCTTGAGCCGCAGCAACTCGATTCGCGGATGCTCGGCCGGATAGCCGCGCGGCGCCGTCTTGAGCGTCTCGCCACCCGCCACGTCGATGCCCTGCCGGCCGAGCGCCGCGATGAGTTGCGTCAGTGCCGCGCCGGTGACGTCCGCGGCGACCGCACCCCGGTACCGGTCGAGCTGGTCGGCGGCCATCTGGTGCATGCCGCTTCCGGCCGCGAGCCCGGCTGCCGACAGGCGCACGTAGCCGTCGCCGATGAGCGCGGCGATCTCGGTCTTGTACGGGGACTTGTCCCTGCTGAACCGGACATCGCGGTAGGGGCGGAAGATCTTCGACTCGCCGTGCTCCGGCTCGAGGTCCGCCACGAGCTCGCGCATCGGCGCCAGCACGCACGTCTCGTAGACGTCCCTGTGCGCGAGCCAGTACGACTTCGAGTTATCGGCCGCCAGGCCCTCGAAGAACTCAAGGGCCTCGGCCGGCCAGCCCTCGAATGCCATCGGCGCACCTCCTCCACGCTCCGTGGACCACGGCCGATCGGAATGGCGGAGCGCGGCTCGCACCCGTCAGCTCCTGACGCCCTGCCGCACCGAGCCTTCCACAGCGCCCGCAGGCGGCTCCGCACCGGGCCCGGCGTCGCCCTCGCGGATTCCGTACCTCGCGTAGAGCAGCCGCAGCGGCGGCGGTGCCCACCAGTTCACGCGGCCGAGCAGCCGCATCGTCGCGGGCACCAGCAGGACCCGGACGATCGAGGCGTCGACGACCAGTGCGACGATCATCCCGACGCCGAGCAGCTTGATGAACGTAATGCCGGACGCGGAGAACGCGCCGATGACGACCACCAGCAGCAGCGCCGCGCTCGTGATCACACCGCCGGTGCGCTGCAGACCGGTGGCCACCGCGTCGGCGTTGACCCCGGTCTGGTCGTACCGCTCCCGGATCCGCGACAGCAAGAACACCTCGTAGTCCGTGGACAGCCCGAAGATGATCGCGAGCATCAGGATCGGCATGGTCGGATCGATGGTGCCGGTCGGCGTGAACCGCAGCTGGCCGGACAGGTGACCCTCCTGGAAGATCCAGGTCACGACGCCGAATGTCGCCGACAGCGAGAGCAGGTTCATCACGATCGCCTTCACGGGCAGTACCACGGAGCCGAACGCGAGAAACAGCAGCACGAACGTCGCCGCGGCCATCACCAGCGCCATCCACGGCACGGTGCCGGACAGGCTGGCGAGCTCGTCCACCAGCTGCGCGGACTGCCCGCCGACGTAGACCCGCGCCCCCGCGGGCGGGGCCACGTCGCGGACGTGCTGCACGATCTCGCGGGCTTGCGCCGACAGCGGGTCGGGGCCGTACCGCAGGTCGATCCTGGCGATGTCGCCGTGGACGCCGGTCAGCTGGGCGCCGGTCACGCCCGGCACCCGGTCGAGGCGGTCAACGTAGGCCGCGAGCTCATAGCGCGCCGAAGCCGAGCCGTTGACCGGCCGCGCGAACTCGGCGAGCGACTCGATCGGCGCCGTCACGTTGCCAGGGAAGTCGCGGGTCAGCTCCTCGCTCACCACGCGCGGCTCTGCCGTCGCAGGAAGGTCTCGCGCATCGACGCTGCCCCACGTGATGCGCAGGAACGGGGAGCCGAGCGCCAGCAGGACCGCGACGATCACGACGGCGAACACGGCAGGCCGGCGCATCACGACGCGGGCCAGCCGGTACCAGCCGCCGGCCGCTGCACTGCGGGCGGCGCCGGGGGGTTGTCCCGCCGAGGTTGCACTGGCCGGCCGGGCGACGGCCCGGCGCACCCGGAGCGCGTTGACCCGGTGGCCGAGCATGGCGAGCAGCGCCGGCATCACCGTGACCGCCGCCAGCATGTCGACGAGCACGGTGGCCACGCCGCCGTATCCCATCGAGCGGAGGAACACCTCGGGGAACAGCAGCAGGCTGGCGAGCGCGGCGGCGACGGTGATCCCGGACACCAGGACGGTGCGGCCGGCCGTCGCGACGGTCCTGGCCACGGCGTCTGCCACCGACGGCTGCCGGGTCAGCTCCTCGCGGAACCTGCCGACCATAAACAGGCCGTAGTCGATGGCGAGACCGAGACCCATGATCGTGGTGATGTTGACTGAGTAGATCGACACCGGCGTCGCCAGCGTCAGCAGCCGCAGCGCGGCGAAGGAGCCGATGATGCCGATCCCGCCGATCGCGACCGGCAGGCTCGCCGCCACCAGGCTGCCGAAGATCACCGTCAGCAGGATCAGCAGCACCGGCAGCGAGATGGCCTCGGCGCGGCCGATGTCGCTGGTGACGTCCCTATTGATCGCCGCCTCGGTCGGGATCTGGCCGCCGACCCCTGCGGTGAGGCCGGGCGCGGCGAAGTCGTTCGCGATCGCGTCGTAGTTCGCGATCCTGGCCGAGTCGGTGCCGCCGGCGAGTTCCACCACGGCGTACGTCACCCGGCCGTCCGCGCTCGCGAACTGCTGGTCACCCGTCGACCAGAACGTCTGCACCGACGTCACGCGATCGGCGGGCAGCCGGTCCAGGGTGTTCGTGACGGCCGCCCGGTAGGCCGGCGAGGCGACGGTCAGCCGGCCGGTGCCCGTGTACAGCACGACGACATCCGCGGCGTCGCGGCCGAACGCTCGCGCCGCCAGGTTCGCCTCCGTCTGGCTCGGGCTGGCGGGCGGGGTGAAACCGCCCGCGGACTGGAGCGCACCGAAGACGCCCGTACCCCAGGCTGCACCGGCGGCGACCGCGAGCGCGGCGATCAGCAGGACCAGACGGCGGTGCTGAAAGACGATTCGTCCCCAGGCCTCGAACATGGGATGCTCCGCGGCTATCCTAGTTAGCGATCATTGCTTGGGTGAACACCGTAAATTATTTACGATGTAAACTTGGCATACAGAGTTAACGGCTGTCAAGGTTGACCGCCCAGAGCTCTGGAGCCGTCAAGCTCGGCGGTTGCCCGGCACCGGCCGGAAGGAGGGATGGCGATCATGGTCCAGGCGCTCAGCAGGCGCGATCGCCTCCGGGCCGCGACGACGCAGGAGATCATCCAGACCGCGCGCAGGCTGCTGGTGACGCAGGGCCCCGAGGCGGCATCGCTCCGGGCGATCGCGCGCGAGATGGGCATGACGGCACCGGCGCTCTACCGCTACTTCGGCAGTCACGAGGACCTGCTCCGGTACGTCGTCGGCGACATCTTCACCGACCTCGCGGGCTACGTGCAGGAGGCCATCCACGCAGCCGCCGACGACGCTCCCGCCGACCTCGGCGCGGACGAGGTGATGGCGCTCAAGCTGATAGCCGGCTGCCGGGCGTTCCGGGCCTGGACGCTCTCGCACGTGCCGGAGTTCAGCATGATCTTCGGCAGTCCACTGCCCGGCCTCGAGGTCCTGCACGAGATGACGCTGGACCCGAATGTGGACTGTGGGTACAAGTTCGGCCAGCTATTCCTGGACCTTTTCGGCGACCTCTATCGGCGCCGACCGTTCCCGATCCCGGCCGACGACGACATCCCGATCTCGCTCCGCCGGCAGCTGGCGCGGTACCGGGAGCTCACGGGTGCCGACCTTCCGCTCGGGGCGCTGCAGACGTTCCTGCGCTGCTGGGTGCTGCTGTACGGCACGGTGAGTCTCGAGGTCTTCGGGCATCTGCAATTCGCCCTCGACGACCCGGCGCCGATGTTCGAGCTCATGCTCGGCGACCTCGCGCCCATGGTGGGACTGCGGTACCCGCTGCGGCCATCCTGAGCGCGGGTCAGGCGACGAAGGGCTCTGCCCCCGAGTCCGCCGTCATCGGTCGTCCCGCGGCCGCCCAGTCCTGCATGCCCCCCGCCACATTGACGGCCCGCCACCCGGCGCCGTTGAGGGCCTGCGTCGCGCGCGCTGATCGGTTACCGGACCGGCATATCACGTAGATCTCCTGGTCGTGCGGCAGCTCGGCGGTCCGCGCACCGAGCTCGCGGAGCGGGACGTGGGTCGCCTGCGGCGCGTGGCCTGCCGCCCACTCGTCCGGTTCGCGCACGTCGAGCAGCCACGCCGCGGCCGGCACAGCCGACGCCGGTACCTCGGGGATCTCCGTCGCCACAGCCTGTCCTCCCCACTCCGCCGCGCGCTGGTTCGCCACTGCGCGGGTGCTAGCCCGTCCACCCTAGCGGCGCGGCCTGGCTGCCTTGCCAGCCGCCGTGACCGGCCCGACGTGGTGCGACGGAACCGATCACCCTGCACCGGCCAGGCGCTTGCCATAGGCAAGCAGCGCGGTGCCGGGCTCGGGTGACCAGTCGCGGTCCGGCAGCCTGCCGAACCCTGCCGCCGCATAGAGGCGGTGCGCGGTCGCCATCTCGGGCTGGGTCGACAGCACCAGGTACCGGACTCCCGCGCCGGCCGCGCGGTCGATCACCGCCGCCAGCAGAGCCCGCCCGATGCCGGCGCCCTGAGCGGCGGGCCGCACGGCGAGGGCGCGCACCTCTGCCTCGCCCGGCCCGTGCACAACATGACCGGCGTCCGGCCAGAACTGCAGCATCACGGTGCCGAGGATCGGGCCAGCCTCGCCGTCCACCGCCACGAGCACCTGGCCGAGCCCGTCCGTGCCGAGGTCACGGAGCCGCGGCGCGTAGCTGGAGTCCGGCGACAGGAAGCCGTCGGCGCGGTAGGCGGCGACCCGGATCTCGCCCACCTCAGCCAGTTCGTCCGGATGTGCGTCTCTGATGAGCATTGCGCTATTCAATCAGCCCGCGGGGCCCAGCCCCGCGGGCTGTCGGCCGGCCCACGCTCACGCGGCCGGGTCCGGATCGTCCGGGTCGCCCGCCGCCATGGCGAGGTAGGCGGGCCGCAGCAGGGTTACCAGATCCTGCCCGCCCGCGGTGAAGGGCGGTGGCTCGAGGCTGCGCAGCAGCAGGTCCGGCGGCGCCGGGGTGGCGGAGGGGAGCGGCCGGAGCCTCGCCGGACTCAGCGCCACCGCCCAGAAACTGTCGACGCAGTCGGCGAGCGCCCGGTCCGGCACGTCGATCACCGGCCGGCTCCCGGCCGGCTCGCGGCCGCCGGTCATCCGCCGCAGGGAAGCCAGCAGGTCCTCGCGCCCCCGGCCGCGCCAGGCCAGCATGCCGAACGGGTCGTCATCAAACGCCTCGGCGAGCACGTAGCAGACCGCGGCCAGATGCTTGCACGGCACCTCCCAGTCCGGGCAGGAGCACGTCATCCCGAGATCCCTGGCAGACCTCGGGAACAGCGGCGTGCCGCAGTCGGCGAAGACCTGCTCGATCTCGGCTGGCATCTCGCCCGCCAGCAGCCTGGCCCGGAACACCGCGCGCGCGGCCAGCGCCGCCTCGACTCGGCGCCACTGGCGCGTCGTCAGCGGGTCCACTGTCAGCCGCACCTTGTACGGCTTGACCCTGGAGCCCTGCACGCTGGCGGTCACGTGCCCGGTGCCGATGTCGAGCGTCAGCACCTGGCCGGACCTGGCGTAGCTGCGGCCGCGGCTCAGCCGGCTCGCCAGACCGAGGGACTCCAGCACGTCGATGAACCGGCGCGACCACCACTGCTCCCCGATCGACCCGCGCTTGCTGCGGGCCTTGATCCCGCCGACGGCCTTGCGGGGCCGCGACGGCGGAAAGAACTCGCCGTCCCCGTCGCTCATGCCGGCGACCGCGGTGCTGGTGACATCGGGGCTGCGGCCGTCACTCCGACACCGCCTCGGGCGACAACTCCACGACCTGGCGCAGGTCGGCGACCGACAGCTCGGTCAGCCAGCTCTCCCCGGTGCCGATGATCGCCTGCGCCAGCGCCTTCTTGTCCTCGATCATCGTGTCGATCCGCTCCTCGACGGTGCCCACACAGACGAACTTGCGGACCTGGACGTCGCGGCGCTGGCCGATCCGGAAGGCACGGTCGGTCGCCTGGTCCTCAACCGCCGGGTTCCACCACCGGTCCACGTGGATCACGTGGCTCGCTGCGGTGAGGTTCAGGCCGGTGCCGCCCGCCTTGAGCGACAGCAGAAACACGGCCGGGCCCGTGCCCTGCTGGAAGTCGGCGACCAGCTCGTCCCGGCGGCTCTTGGGCGTGCCGCCGTGCAGGAAGTGCACCGGGCAGCCGAGGCGGGCGGCCAGGTACGGCTGCAGCATCCGGCCGAATTCCGCGTACTGGGTGAAGCACAGCGCCTTGTCTCCTGCCTGCGTGAGCTCCTCGCAGATCTCCTCAAGCCGGGCCAGCTTCCCCGACCTGCCGTCCAGCCGGGAGCCGTCGCCGAGCAGGTGCGCCGGGTGATTGCAGACCTGCTTGAGCTTGGCCATCGTGGCGAGCACGAGGCCGCGCCGCTCGATGCCCGGCTCGGCCGCCTCGATGCGCGCCATCATGTCGTCCACCGTCGCCTGGTACAGCGACGCCTGCTCCGGCGTGAGGTTGCACCACACCTTCATTTCCAGCTTGTCCGGCAGGTCCGCGATCACGCTGGCGTCGGTCTTGACCCGGCGCAGGATGAACGGGCCGGTCAGCCGCTTGAGCCGGTCGGTCGCGTCGGGGTCGGCGTTGCGCTCGATCGGGATCGCGAACCGCTGCCGGAACTTCTCCGCCGGCCCGAGCAGGCCGGGTGAGGTGAACGCCATGATCGACCACAGGTCCGTCAGCCTGTTCTCGACCGGAGTTCCGGTCAGCGCGACGCGCGACGGCGCCGGAATGGCCCGCACCGCCTGCGACTGCCGCGTGCCCGCGTTCTTGATGTTCTGCGCCTCGTCGCAGACCATCCGCCACCACGGCACCTGAGCCAGCACGTTCCGGTCGCGCACCGCAACGCCGTACGTCGTGATGACCAGGTCTGCGGCCCGGGCGACCGCGGCCAGCTCGGAGCCCGCCAGCCGGTCCGCGCCGTGGTGCACGTGCACGGCCAGGCCGGGAGTGAACCGAGCTGCCTCCCGCTGCCAGTTGCCCACCAGCGACATGGGGCAGACGAGCAACGTCGGCCCGGCAGGTAGCCCCGCGTCGCGCTCGGCAGCGAGCAGTGCCAGCGTCTGCGGCGACTTACCGAGTCCCATGTCGTCCGCGAGCACGGCCCCGAGGCCGAGCCGGCCGAGGAACGAGAGCCAGGCAAGCCCTCGTTCCTGGTAGGGCCGCAGCGTGCCGCGGAACGACGCCGGCGTCCCCATCGGCTCGATCCGGCTGTCGGCGTGGCCGGACAGCAGGTCGCCGAGCCAGCCGTCGGCATCCACCTCGGTGACCGGCAGCTCGGTGGCGTCCTGACCGACGGCCGCCAGCACTGCGTCTCGGGCCGGCATGGTGCCGGAGCTGGTCCGCTGCAGGAACCGCAGCGCCGCCCGCAGGTGCCGTTCATCCAGCTCGACCCACTGGCCGCGGAGCCGCACGAGTGGCACCTTCAGCCGAGCCAGCTCGGCGAGTTCGTCGGCGCTGAGTGTCTGGTCACCGATCGCCAGGTCGTACCGGAAGTCGACGAGGTCGGCGAGACCGAACACCGGCGCAGTCACCGACCCCGGCACCGAGGCGCTCCGCGATCGCGTCGTGAGCCTGAGGCCGAGTTTGGAGCGGCGCACCCAGTCGGGCAGCAGCACGCCGAACCCGGCCCCCGCCAGCAGCGGGCCAGTTTCCGTTAGGAACCGCAGCGCACCGCGGGTGTCGAGGGGCACGGACTCCGGCGCCGGATCCTGCAGCGCCGCGTCGAGCTCGGGGAAGAGCCTCGACGCCTTGCCGAGACCGGCCAGCAGGTCGTCCTCGGGGTAGCCGATGCCCGCGGCGGCCCAGCCATCGGCGGCCGCGCCCGACCAGATGTCCGCGGCCGGCAGCAGCAGGCTCGGGTCGTCGGTTGACTGCAGCGCGAGCTCGACCCGCCAGCCATCACCGGCAGCATGCCCGTGCTGATCGGGCTCGGCCTCCCGGGCCGGTTCTTCGTCTGCCGGCTCCGGCGGCTCCGGCTCGATGAGCCGGAAGCACGTCCGCACCGGCCCTGGTGGCTCCTGCGCGGCGTCCTGCCAGGCCCAGAGCGCAAAGGCCAGCTGCGCGGCGCTGGCTCGCTCACGGGTGGTCACGGCCAGCCGGCCGTCCGGGCCCGTCAGCGCGGCGGCCCAGCGGTCGGCCAGCGGCGCCTCCGGGCCCGCTCGCAGTAGCGCGAAGCCGTGCACGGCGGCCAGCCTGGCCCGGACGG
>JASHPF010000291.1 GCA_030038295.1 Streptosporangiaceae bacterium | reverse complement strand
CGACCCGGCCGCAGGCTGGGCCCGTCACCTGGCAGCAGGTGAGCGCCCTGATCAACACGCAGACCAACCCCGCCGCGGCGCGCGAGGGCCAGCTCCCGCCCGCGGACCAGCTCCTGCCCGTCGCCACCAGCGGCCCGCAGACCTGGATGCCCATCTCCGGCTCGCAGCTCGGCAACGCCACCACGATCGTCCAGCAGGCCCTCACGATGCGGATGGGCGTCAGGTCGGCGGTCATCGCCGTCGCCACCGCGATGCAGGAGTCGGAGCTGCAAGACCTCGGCTACGGCGACGGTGACTCGCTCGGGCTCTTCCAGCAGCAGCCGTCTGACGGCTGGGGCACGGCAGAGCAGATCCTGGATCCGGCCTACGCAGCCGACGCGTTCCTGGCCTCTCTGCAGCGCTATCAGGCCAGCGATCCGGGCTGGGCCGCGCAGCCGCTGTGGACGAGCGCCCAGGCGGTGCAGGAGTCCGGGTACCCGTTCGCGTACGCCCAGTGGGAATCGGAGGCGGCAAGCCTGGTGAAGCAGATCGCCATGAGCATCTACCGCTAGCCGCCGCACGGACGCGGCAGCGTCGCGATCCTGGCCGGTCCGGATCCGGTCACCGGCGGGGATGCGATAGAAACGGTGACCATGACGTCCTTCCTGACCGATGCGGGCTACTGGGCTCTCATCGTGTTCGCCTTCGTCCAGGCGTGCTGCATCCCGATCTCGTCCGAGGTGACATTCGGGTTTGCGGGCGTGCTCGCCTACGAGGGGCACCTCAGCCTCGCGCTGGTGATCATCATCGGCACCGCGGCTGAGCTCGCCGGGTCCTCGACCGCGTACGGCCTCGGGCGGCTTGGCGGCCGCCACACGGTCGAGCGCTACCGCCGGTACCTGCTGATGACCAGGAAAGACGTCGAACGCGTCGAGCGGTTCTTCGACGGCCGCGGCGCCTGGTCAGTCGCCGTCGCCAGGGTCATCCCGCTGGTGCGCGCTTTCACGGGCCTGGTGGCCGGGCTCTGGGAGGTACCGGCGCTCCCGTTCGAGGTCTTCAACCTGATCGGCACGCTCGCCTGGGCGACCGCGCTGTCGTTGATCGGATACGAGCTCGGCAGCGACTGGGCCCGGGTGTCGAGGAGCTTCTCCCATGCCAGCGACGCGCTGGCCGCGCTGGTGATCCTCATGCTCGTCGTCCTCATCGCGCACAAGGCGTTGCAGGTCAGACGCGAACGCAGGACCGACGCCGCGGCGGCAGCCGCGGGCCAGGCCGACCCCGTTCCCCTCGAGGAGGTGGCGCCTGGCCGCAGCGCGGCGAGCCAGCCCGCCGACCAGCCGCCCGCCGGCCAGCCGCCCGCGGGCCAGCCCTCCCCAGGCCACCCGCCAGCCGGGCAGCAGCGGCCGTCCGGACCACGACACCGCGCCCCGAGCCACCGCCGCGGTGGCTGACCGGCCGGACGAGCCCGCGTCAGCGCACGCCGCCGCGTCGGCGGCAGCGACCGCCGCCCGCGAGCCCGCCTGGCATCACACCGCCGTCGTCTACCAGGTCTACCTCCGCAGCTTCGCGGACGGCGACGGCGACGGCGTGGGCGACCTCGCCGGGCTGCGCTCACGCCTCGGCTACGTGCGCGACCTCGGCGCCGATGCGATCTGGCTCACGCCGTGGTACGTCTCGCCGATGGCCGACGGCGGCTACGACGTCGCGGACTACCGGGACATCGACCCGCTGTTCGGCACGCTCGCGGACGCCGAGGCGCTGGTCGCCGACGCGCACGCCCGCCAGCTCCGCGTGATCACCGACATCGTCCCGAACCACTGCTCCAGCCGGCACCCGTGGTTCGTCGCGGCGCTCGCCGCGGGACCGGGTTCGGCCGAGCGGGCCCGGTTCTGGTTCCGGCCAGGCCGCGGCGAGGGCGGGGAAGTGCCGCCGAACGACTGGCAGTCCATGTTCGGGGGCCCGGCCTGGACCAGGGTGACCGAGCCCGACGGCGGCCACGGCGAGTGGTACCTGCACCTGTACGCGGCCGAGCAGCCGGACCTGAACTGGGATAACCCGCAGGTGCGCGCCGAGTTCGAGGACATCCTGCGGTTCTGGCTCGACCGCGGCGTCGACGGGTTCCGGATCGACGTCGCCGACCTGCTCGTCAAAGACCCGGCGCTGCCCGACGTGGCCGGGCTGCCGCCGGGCGCCCGGCGACCCTGGGAGGACCAGGACGGCCTGCACGACATCTACCGGTCCTGGCGGCGGCTGATCGACTCCTACCCGGGCGACCGCGTGCTCGTCGGCGAGCTGTGGATCAGCCCGCTGACCCGGCTGCGCCCGTACCTGCTCGGTGACCAGCTGCACACCGCGTTCAACTTCGGCTTCCTGTCGGCGCCGTGGGACGCGGCCGCGCTGCGCGACATCATCGACACCACGCTCAGCAGCATCGGCGCGGCCGCGCCGTGGGTGCTGTCCAACCACGACGTGACCCGCCACGTAACCAGGTACGGCCGGGCCGAGACCGGGAACGTGTGGCCCCGAACCACCCCGGTCGCCACGGACATCGCCCTCGGCACGCGTCGTGCCAGGGCCGCGATCCTGCTGTCGCTGGCGCTGCCCGGCAGTACCTACCTGTATCAGGGCGAGGAACTCGGGCTGTGGGAAGTGGAGGACATCCCCGACGCGCTGATCGCCGACCCGATCTACGAGCGCACCGGACACCTGATCCGCGGCCGGGACGGCTGCCGGGTGCCGCT
>JASHPF010000290.1 GCA_030038295.1 Streptosporangiaceae bacterium | reverse complement strand
GCCGGTGCCGGCGGGCTTCCTGGACGCTCTCGCAGCCTGGCCCGCCGGGGTCATGCTGCTCACGCTGGCCGACGGCCGGGACGATATCGGCGCGACGATCAGCGCGTTCTGCCCGGTGTCGGCTGACCCGCCGCTGGTGCTGGTGTCGCTCATCGCCGAGTCGTACCTAGCCGAGGTGCTCAGCCGGTCAGATCCGTTTGCCATCACGTTGCTCGCCGCCAGTCAGCGCGTGCTCGCGGGCCGGTTCGCCGCCGTGGGCCGACCCAGCGCCCGGCTGCTGCTGGCCGGCGTGCCGCACCGGCGCGGCGAGCGGTCTGGCGCCCTGATTCCCGACGGCGGGCTGGCTGCCTTCGAGTGCGAGGCCACGGAGCGAGTCCCGGCCGGCGATCACCTGCTGATTGTCGCGACCGTGACGGCAGTGCCATACGCGGCCGAGGGCGACCCGCTGATCCGGTTCCGCGGCGGCTACCTCCGCTGACCGCCCCCGAAAAGCCGCAAAACGCCTCAGCCAACGGCCGGTGATGAGCGCATTGGATCGGCGCTGATCAGGAATTGCGGTGCAGGCTCCGCTTGCCGACCGACTCCGGCGTTTCCTCAGCGCGGGGTCCCGGCTGCGGCTCCATGCGGCGTACCTGCGGCAGGAGGGCAAGCTCAGCCGGCAGCGGCAGCCACAGCGCGAGCGTCATGTAAGCGAAGATCCCGACGACCGCCACCGCTAGCGGCGCGCCGCTAGCCCAGAGAGTCAGCGGCAGGCACAACGTCACTACGCCCGCGCCGGCCAGCGGCCCGGCCCGCCTCGTGAACACCATCCCGGTGGCGTACCCGACGAACAGCGCCGCCGCCCCCATCTGGAAGCCGAACGCCGCCATCCCGGCCCAGGCTGCGGCGGCATCTGCGGCCCAGAACAGCGCCATGCCCGCCACCGCGAACCCGTAACGCCGCGGATTGGCGAACATCACGCGGATCAGATAGATCGATTCCAGGAAATTCCCGGCCAGCCCGCGCCAGCCCCGCTGGCCGCGCAGCCGGTCCCGGTACCGTCTGGCCAGCCAGAACGCCAACAGGAAGCCGGGTACCGGGATGACCGCCCAGGGAAGGGTCAGGTCGGGCGCCGGCACGGTGCTACCAGCCGCCAGCACCGCGATGGCCGTGGCCGTCCCCAGGAGTGCCAGCAATCCAAGCTCGAGGCCTGCCAGGCCGGCAACCCGGGTCCTGGCTTCACGCTGGTCGAGGCCGGCGCCTTCGAGGACGTGCCGGTCGAGGTCGCCGCTGGCGCCCGCGAGGAGGCCACCGAAATCCACTGTCACGAGGGTGCGCATCTGCGCGGCCGGAATTCGCGGCCCGCCCGCGACCGTGAAGATGCCCTGGTAAGCGCAGTAGTAGCCGACGAACGAGAACCCAAGGCCACCGATCAGCGCACAGAGCCAGACCCAGTGGAAGTCAGCAAGTACCGCACGCACCTCGGCAAAGCCAGCCACATAGGCCAGACCCACCCCGGCTGACAGGCCCAGCAGCGCGGCAAGCCCGAGCAGCAGGGTGAGCACGCTCCCGCGCTGGCTGTAGTCGGGGGGGATGCGGATGCGCGGCAGCGACATATGCATCGATCTGCTCTCCCCCCGGCCACGCAGCGACGGCCTGACAGCACGATCGCGCTGGCTCATGCCTGATCTGCCCGGGGCTGCCCAAGCCGCCGCCACCGAGCGTCACCGCGCTGACAGCCCCCCGCTTTCAATCCTCTCGGGGCGCTTCGCGTCGCGGCTACCCGCCCCACCCAGAAGCGCGCGGTCACGCACAAGCTGTGCTTCGGGCCGGGAGCCGCCCAGGGTATTAGGCAGGCCAGGCAGCGCGTGTGCTGCTCAGAGACCTTTTATCGGGCTGGTGGCAGGTGCTGGTCTTGAAGGCCAGGGAACGGGTCAGCGACTCGATGGCCGCGGCTTGCCGGGCGGGATCGGCAACACCGGTCGCTGAGCGGCCCTGCCCTGGAAGCCAGCGGTGGGCGAAATCCGCTAGCGCACACATCCCGTTCGAGCCGATACTTCCTGGTCATGACGGAACAACTCCCGGACCGCACCTTCGGCTGGGCGAACATGTTCGTCGCCACCCGGGAGTCCGATCCGCGGGAACAAGGCGATCCCCCGGTCGGCGAACGCGACACGCTGGTGCGGTTCCTGCGCGACTACCGCCTGACCCTGGAGCTGAAGTGCGAGGGGCTCGACGCGGCCGCCATGGCGGCCCGGTCGGTGCCGCCGTCCGACCTGTCGCTGCTCGGCCTGGTGCGGCATCTGGCCGCCGTCGAGCATTTCTGGTTCCGCCGGGTACTGGCGGGCCAGGACGCGCCCCGGCTGTATCGCTCCGCCGATGGCCGCAACGAGGCATTCGACGGCGCCGCCGCCGACCCGGCTGTCGTCGCGGAAGCCTGGGACACCTGGCGGGCCGAGGTTGCGTTCGCCGAGCAGTTCGTAGCTGCCCAGGAAGACCTCAGCGCCATCGCCAGTTTCGACAACGGCCTGGGCGAGCAGCAAAGCATCTCGGTGCGCGAACTGCTGGTGCACATGATCGAGGAGTACGCGCGGCACATGGGTCACGCGGACTTCCTGCGCGAGCGCATCGACGGGCGAGTAGGCCTGTAAGCCCTCGCGAGCGGCCGCACGACTGGGAACCCACCAACCTGGCAGGGTCGCCAGCACGCTCGGCAGCCGCGCCGAGTAATCCCACCACCCGACCCCGAGCAGCAGTGAACTGCCAGCGGACGTGCCGTCGTGGCGATGACCGGGCACAGCCGCCGCTATGGGCCTGGCTGGACCGGGTACTCGCCATCAATGCCCGTGCCAGGCTCTTCCGTTGACCGCTTCGGTAACAGACAATTCAGCCAGTGGATTCCGGAAGCGGCTCTGACATGGGGAGCAGATATGGCTGAGGCGGCTTCAGTTCCATTCTCCGAGACCAAGGCGCCTGAGTCTCCAGAACGCCTGCACCGGGGCGCGTTGAGTCTGGTGGATATCGCGGCCTCCACCATGGCTAACATCGGCCCCGCCTACAGCTTCTTCTTCGGCTTCGGCCTGATTGTGGTCACCGCGGGCATTGCCGCGCCGCTGACGATCATCGCGGCTGGGGTCGCGGTCGCGCTGCTGGGCAACACCCTTGCCCAGTTCTCCCGCGCCCACCCCTCGACCGGCGGTTTCATCACCTTCGTCGGCAAGACGTTCGGCGGGACGTCTGCGGTGACGACAGCGCTGCTGTGCGGGGCGGGCTACATCATCGCGATATCGTCCGTGCTGGCGGTGTCAGGCGGATTCGTGTCGCTGACGCTCAACTACTACTTCGGCTGGAACGTCCCCTGGGTCATCTTCTCGGTGCTGCTGACAGGCGGCGCGGTCGTGATGATGCTGCGCGGCGTCGGTGTCTCGACGCGGCTGGCCGGGGTGTTCTTCGGCTTCGAAATGCTCGTCCTCGTCGTGGTCTCTGTCGTCGCGCTGATCAAGAACGGCAGCCACATATCCGCAGCGCCGTTCGAGCCGCACAACATCACTAGCGGATTCAGCGGCTTGGCCGCAGGGTTCCCGCTGGCGGTCTACCTGTTCATCGGCTGGGAGAATTCAGCGGCGCTCGCCGAGGAAACAGGCGAGCCGCGGCGCAACGTGCCGCGGGCCGTGTTCCTGTCGATAGCCTTGATGCTGGTCGCCTACGTTTTGTTTGCCTACGCCACGGTCGTCGGCTTCCATGACAACGGCGGGAAGCTGGGCGCCGCGCCAATCCCCTTCATCACGGTCGCGCACGGTTCGCTGGCCGCCCTCGCAGTATTCGCTTACCTGGCTGGGTTTACATCAACCGTCGGCGTGCTCATTGCCGCGGTCAACTCCCAGGCCCGGCTTATCTTCAACGCCGGCCGGGAGGGGCTGATCCCCCGTTTCATCGGCAAGGTCTCGGCGAAGCGCCAGACTCCCAACAACGCGATCTTCGTGTTCGTCGGCATCGCCTCGGTGATCATCATCGTCTGGCTGATTGGTCACCTGATCGGCGGCCACGTCGCACGGGCCAACATGGACCCGATCACCTTCTTCGACGAGTCCGGCACCATGGGCACGCTCCTGGTCCTTGTCGTCTACTTCCTGTCCAACCTTGCCCTGCCGTTCTACTACCGGAAGTTCCGGCCTAGCGAGTTCGATGTCATCAGGCACGCCATCCTGCCCATCCTCGGCATGGTCGCCATCGCCATCCCGGTCTACTACCTGTGCAAGCCACCCCAGCCCGCGCCCTATGACTGGTTCCCGTGGGCCGGACTGGGCGTCATCGTCGTCTCGGTCCTCTATGCAGTCTTCCTGACCCGGCGCGACCCCGGAGTCGGCGACCGTGTCGGCTCGATCGTGGCAGATGAGTGAGCGTGTTATCCGCGGCAGTTAACGCTGCCGCCAAGAGTCGCCAGCCAGGGCGCGGCATACTCTGGCTCGAGCTCGCGCTCTTGCGCCGCAGCCTCTTGTGGTGTGATCCGGCCCGCGGTATCAGCTGTACTGGCGCAGCTGCGGCCACATCTGGCCCCAGGGGTGACGCGGGCCGGTGCACAGGTATACGTGACCGTGCCACTCCTGGTTCTGCAGGCCGTACGGGTTAGAAAGGGTTGCCACAGCTCGCACGCTGGTGAAGAACTGGCCGAGGTAGGCCGCGTCGCCGCCGCCGTCCTTCGGCCCGGGCATGACCGCGACGACCGTGGTCGCGTACCGGTTACCCGGGCCCCACCACCAGTAGGTGTTGTGCCCGCTGACGGCCTCCGGCAGGCCTGTGCCCTGACCCAGGATGTTAATCGCGCTGGCCTCGCCGTAGTTCGACGTGAAAATCACCGCGTTGGCTCGCTTCCTGGCGGGGAGCGAGAACCAGACCGTGCGGACCGTGCTGACAAGCTGTGGCCAGCCAACGGACTCGGCCAGTACCGGGTTCACCTTCTGAGTCCAGCCGACGTCGCCGGCTGGGAGCACCGGCAGCACGAGCGGCAAGGCCAGCGCGGTGCAAACCGCAGTCGCCACCACTAGCCGGCGGAGGCGCTTGCGGGCGGCGAACCGGGCATCGAGTGCTACGGCGCCCGCTGCGAGCAGGAAGGGGTAGGCGCCCGCCAGGTAGTAGATCTTCCCGCCGGTAGTCAGCGCGAAGAACACGAACAGAATCGCGTATGCCCACGCCAGGGCTCGCCAGAGCGGCCGCCCTGATCGCCACAGGAAACGCAGCCCGGCTACCCAGACCACCACCAGTACCAGCGCGGTCATCAGGAGTTGCCCGATTACCCAGCTGGCGATGTTGGCCGCGCCGCCGTTCTCCTCGGCGAGCGCCCGGGTCATGGCAATCGTGGCCCACTGGTGCTGTGCCTGCCACCAGATGTCGGGGATGGTGAAGGCCGCGGCAATCGCGGCGCCTGCCAGGAACCACCGGTTCAGCACGTCGCGGCGGCCGCCGCTGACGAGGACACCAGCGAACAGCGCCAGGGCGAAGAACCCTACGCTGTGCTTGTTCGCCAGGCCGAGGCCGAGCACTAGGCCGCCCGCGAGCCACCAGCGCGTGTCGCCGGTCCGCCCGATCCTGACAACAATCAGCGCCAGGCTCGCCCAGGCCAGAATGTCAAAGGCCGTCGGGCCGAACAGGTGATCGGCACCCAGCACCGCCGGCATCGTGCCAGTCGCGAGCGCGGTCAGCAGCTGTGCCCGGCGGTCGCCACCGAACTCGCGCGCGGTCAGCCCGGCCACCACAACCGTTGCCCATGCCGCCAGCGCGGGCCACATCCGGAGCCCGAGGAGCGACACCCCGAACAGCTTCAGCGATACCCACGCGAGCAGCGGTGTCAGCACGGGCTGATCGACGTAGCTGGCCTGCAGGTGACGGGCGCACTCCATGAAGTACAGCTCGTCGCGATGGAATCCGTACCGCGTCGACACGGCGAGCAGGACGGCGAAGACAACAGCGCCGACCGCGATCACGCGCCGGTCGAACGGCGCGATTGCCGTGGCTCCGGTGGGCTGGTTGCTGCCGACCGCAGCTTGTGCGTCCCGGCTCGTCTCCGCCGGAGTGTTCGGTGTTCTTGCTGCGAGTTCCATGGCCGCAATGCTCGTCCGCGACAAGGCTCGTGCACATCGGCCGCAGTGCCCGTTTGCGTGCCTATCCTGCGCGGGCACTGCACCCGCGATCGCGGGTGCGTCGTTCCCTCTCAGGTAGGGGCTGGCAGTTCAGCCGTGCGACGGATGGCCTGCGCGGCGCGAACGCTCGTACGATCGGCTGGTGAAGAGGCTTGTGACATGGGCCGCCGGGCTGTCACCGCGAATGCAGGACCTTGCGCTCGCGATCGCCCTGGCCGTCTGCAACGTGGCCTCGCTGATTCCGGAGACAAAGCAACTGCGGCTGCCCTATGTGGCGTTCTTGCTCGTCGTCCTGCAGGCCTTGCCGCTGACCTGGCGGCGGCGCTGGCCAGTGGTGGTGTTCTTCGCGGTCGGCATTCCGCGGACGCTGTATGACCAGCTCGGCATCGGCTTTGCGCCGATTCCGCTCGGCCCGGCGATTGCCTATTACACGATCATGGCACGCTGCTCGACCAGGGTGCGCCTGGTGATCAGCGCTCTGCTGGTGTTCGGCATCGTCAGGTCGCAGCTGCTGCCCGGCCACACCGAGCCTTACGACTTCTTCGTTGCGCTGCTGCAGTTCGTGGTGGCTGGCATGGCCGGCGCGCTCAGCCGCACGCACCGGGCGTACGTCTCGGCGATCGAGGAGCGGGCCGAGCAGGCCGAGGCCGAACGCGACCGGCAGGTTGCGCTGGCTGCGGCGCAGGAGCGGGCGAGGATCGCCAGGGAACTGCACGACGTGGTGGCGCATCACGTGAGCCTGATGGCGGTGCAGTCGGAGGCCGCGGCAGCGCTGCTGCCTGCCCGGCCTACCGAGGCAATCAAGTCCGTGGAGGTCATCGGCCGGACGGCGCGCGAGGCCCTGACCGAGCTTCGCCGCCTCCTTGGCGTGCTGCGCGGCCCGGCCGACGTCCACGGCCGGGCGAATACCTCGCCGTCCCCGTCGATCAGCGAGCTTGATGACGTGCTTGGCCAGGTACGCCAGGCCGGGATTGCCGTGAACCTGCGCGTGGAGGGCAGCCCCAGCAAGCTGCCGCCGGGGGTGGACCTGGCCGCTTACCGGATCGTGCAGGAGGCGCTCACCAACGCGGTCAAGCATTCCGGCGCGAGCGAGGCGGCCGTGACGGTCAGCTATGAACCTGGCTACGTGACCGTGTCGGTGACCGATACCGGGAACGGCGCCGTCCAGGTGACCGTCGACAGCACGCCCAGCAGAACACGGGTCACTCGGGCCGGCGCCCGCGACGCGGTCAGGGCACGTCTCGCCGATTCGGGTGGATTCGGCCTGGCCGGCATCGCCGAGCGGGTCGCATCCTGCGGCGGCAAGCTGACCGTCGGGCCTGGCGACTCTGGCGGATTCGCAGTCACAGCCCGGCTGCCAGCGCCATGACCGATGCCGAGCCCATCCGGGTCATCGTGGCCGACGACCAGGAACTGGTCAGGACCGGTTTCTGCGTGATCCTCGAGGCGGCAGAGGGAATCACCGTGGTTGGCGAGGCGGCTAACGGCGCAGAGGCGGTCCAGGCTGCGGCCGAGCACAGGCCCGATGTGATCCTCATGGACGTCCGGATGCCGGAAATGGACGGGCTCGAAGCGACCAGGCTGATCACCGGTGGCGACCGCGGAGGCTCGCCGCGGGTGGTCATGCTGACCACGTTCGACCTCGACGACTACGTGTACGAGGCGCTGCGAGCAGGTGCGAGCGGATTCTTGCTGAAGGACGCCCCACGGCACGATCTCATCGCCGCCATCAAGATCGCGGCGGCCGGAAACGCGCTGCTCGCCCCGTCGGTGACGATGCGGCTGATCGACGCGTTCGCTCGCCGGCCTGCGCAGACGCTGCCGACGCCGTCGCAGCTGGCGTCACTCACTGCCCGGGAGCGGGACATCCTGCTGCGTCTCGCCCGCGGGCTGACTAACGCACAGATAGCGGCTGACCTGGTTGTCAGCGAAGCGACGGTGAAGTCGCACGTCGGGAACCTGCTGGCCAAGCTCGGGCTGCGCGATCGAGTCCAGGCCGTGATCCTCGCCTACGAGACGGGCATTGTGCGGCCAGGCGAGCCGGGCCCGGGCCGCTAGCCAGACCTCCACAGCGCGCTGCCGCGCGCCGTCCACAGTGTCCGCGATGCCTCTAGCCGCCCTGGCGACCGATGAGGATCGGCGGGTGAGGCGGTGCCGACTGGAGTCCGTGTGACTGTCGGCCAGCACCTCACGGTGGCCAGATCGGCCACCGCGGTGCTTGGAGGATGATGGGCTGGTGCTTGTGCTGATTCCGGTCCCCGACCGCGATTTTGATGTGACGGAGGTCGCGGTGCCGTGGCGGCTGCTGCGTGATGCGGGGCATCAGGTGGTCTTCGCTACCGAGCAGGCTGGCACGGTCCCGGCCGCGGATCCGCGGCTGTTGACCGGGGTGATCTTCGGGCAACTGGGTGCCGCACCCGAGGCCAAACGCTGCTACGAGGAGATGGTGAAGGCCGCGGAGTTCAGCAGCACGCAAGCGTGGGGGGCGCTCGACCTGGCCGGCTTCGATGGCTTGCTGCTGCCTGGCGGGCACGCCCCGGGAATGCGGCAATACCTTGACTCGCCGGTACTTCGTGATCAGGTGTCGCGGTTCTGGGCGCTGCGCAGGCCGGTCGGTGCGATCTGCCACGGCGTGTTGGTGCTTGCACGAGCTACCGATCCCGCCACCGGCCGCAGCGTGCTGGCCGAACGGCAGACGACCTGCCTGCCGAAGTACATGGAACGCCTGGCCTACCTGACTACCGGGTGGCGCCTGGGCCGGTACTACCGGACGTATCGCGCCTACGTCGAGGACGAGGTCAAAGCGGCCCTGGACGACCCGGGCACCCAGTTCCAGCGAGGACCGATAGTGCTCAGTGCGCGCGGTACCGCGACTGACGACACGCCAGCCTTCACGGTGGCCGACGGCAACTACCTGTCCGCGCGCTGGCCTGGCGACGCCTACCTGTTCGCCCGCCGTTTCGCCGCTCTCCTGAGCGCCGCCACCTAGCCGGGTTGTCGCTGATGACCGGTCGTCGCGGGCGGGTGAACGTTTGAGGGTGGCCGTCTCCGGGCGCCCGGGTCATGATGGGCTTCTCCGCATATAACGCTTCGCGGATCGGCCATTCTCCCGGGGAGGATGCCAATGGGGGTATCAGGCCGCGAGATCAGGCGTATTGCGCTGCCGATCGAACTCATCAGGGAGCGCTACGACGTAATCGTGGTCGGGTCGGGTTACGGCGGGGCTATCGCTGCGTCCCGGATGGCACGAGCTGGGCGCACGGTCTGCCTCCTCGAGCGGGGAAGAGAATTCCAGCCCGGTGAATACCCGGACACCGAAATGGAAGCAGCCGCCCAGTTCCAGATTGATCTTCCTGAGGAGCGCACCGGCTCGCGAATCGGCCTTTACGACCTCCGGCTGCACCCTGACATCAACGTGTTCGTCGGCTGCGGGCTCGGCGGGACCTCACTCGTGAATGCGAGTGTCGCGATCCAGCCCGATCCTCGCGTGTTCGCCGACCCAGCATGGCCCGACGAGATCCGTATGGACCTGGCCACCCGAGTCGCCAGGGGCTATCAGCGTGCCAGGGAGATGCTCAAGCCGAACCCACTCCCTGAGCGCGTCGGGTTGCACAAACTCGACGCGCTCGAGACCTCGAGCCGGGAATTTCCCGAAGGGACGTTCTACCGGCTACCCATCAACGTGACATTCAGCGACCCGTCCGCCGGCATCAACCACGTGGGCGTATTCCAGCAGGCGTGCAACATGTGCGGCGACTGCTGCTCCGGCTGCAACCACTCGGCCAAGAACAGCGTCCTGATGAACTACCTGCCGGACGCGGTCAATCACGGGGCGGAGATCTTCACGCTGGCGGACGTCCGCTGGGTCGAGCCTTCCGAAGCAGGCGGATGGCGGGTGCACTATCAGATGCTCGAGACGGGACAGGAGGAGTTCGACGCCCCGACCGAGTTTGTTGAGGGCGACATCGTGATCCTGGGCGCGGGCACGCTCGGGTCGACCGAGATTCTGCTGCGGTCAGCAGAACGCGGGCTGCGCCTTTCTTCCCGGCTGGGTGAGCGGTTCACCGGCAACGGCGATGTGCTGGCATTCAGTTACAACGGCGAGGCACGGATCGACGGAGTCGGATGGGGTGCGTCGCCGCCGGAGTGTCTTCCGCCGACCGGGCCGACCATCACGGGCGTGATCGACCTGCGCGGGACGGCCGACGTCAAGGACGGGATGGTTATCGAAGAGGGTGCCATCCCTGGCGCCGCTGGCGGAATCCTGCCGCAGGCCTGGGCCGACGCGTCGGCCATGCTGGGCGTGAACACCGAGCGGGGACTTGCCGACCGGGTCAGGGAACGGGAACGCGAAATCGAGAGCCTGCTGCGCGGGCCGCACGTGGGAGCTGACCGGAACACCCAGACGTACCTGGTCATGACTCATGACAAAGGCAACGGCAAGCTCCGGCTGGTGAACGACCGCCTTCTGGTGGACTGGCCTGGCGCTGGCACCGACCCGATCTTCGAGCGGGTCCAGCGCAATCTCATCGCAGCCACGCGGCCCATCGGCGGGACATATCTGCCGAACCCTATCTGGGCCAAGGTCATGGGCCATTCGCTGATCACGGTCCACCCGCTTGGCGGGTGCCCGATGGGCGCCGATGTCGACCACGGTGTGGTGAACCACCAGGGGAAGGTCCTCAATGCTGACGGCGGGTTCCCGTACGAGGGCCTGTACGTGGCCGACGGGTCGGTGATCCCCGTTCC
>JASHPF010000289.1 GCA_030038295.1 Streptosporangiaceae bacterium | reverse complement strand
CCCGCCTGTTACCAGCCGCGTGATGCCAAGCACATCCACATCAAGGTGCAAGCGGATTCAAGCCCGGTCACCACCCAGCTCTACATCGAGGGCGAGCCCGGCACCGAGGACGACCCGTTCTACTCAGAGGAGACGCTGGTCCGCTGCACCCTGGATGACCAGGGAGTCAAGCACGGCACGTTCGACTTCGTCATCAGACAGGTCACCACTTCGGAGAACGTCACACCGCAGAGCCTGGCCACTGTCGTCTCCTGAGCAGCCCGCCCGCAGGTTGCTCACGCACCGGGTCCCTGTACCGGCGTTTCACGCCGATGCGGCCGGGACCGGAGCGACGATGTCATGGGGCGCCGCATCCTGGATGCACAGCGTGCCGGTCACCGTTGCCAGCTTCAGCCCGGAGCCGGCTGGGCAGGCGGTGTCGTGGTTCGGGTTGGCGGGGGTTCCCCCCGGCAGGTAGTCGTAGGGGACACAGGTTGCGATACCGCTGGCCTGGCCGAAGTAATAGTCAGCCGGGCACCTCCCGGTCGGGAGCGGGAGCGCTGCGAAGGAGATGACCGACGCCTGCGGGGAAAGCGGCAGCTTCGATGACGCGCACGGTCCTCCCGGTGTCGAGCAGGTGTCCGGGCCGGGCGGAACCGGGGTCACGACGCCGGTCTCGTTGTCGCACTCCACCGGACCCATGGTCATGAAAGAACCGGCCGGGCACGCTGTGTGGTTGTTCGGATCCGAAGCCGTGCCACCGAGCAGGTAAGCGTACGGGACACAAATGCCTGCTGCCTGGTTCGCCGGGGCCACGAAGTAGTTACCCGCTGGGCAGGTGAAATGGGATGGAACCGGCAGCTTCTCGAGATCCAGCGGCGGAAGCGCCTGCTTCGGCGCGGTGCTGGGCGTGCTGGTCGTCGTCGCGGAGGCGGCATGAGGCTTGCCGCTGCTGCACGCCCCGAGCGCGAACAGGCACAGGACGGCTAGCACGGATGTCGTCAACCGGGCGAGGCTCCCTCTGGTCATGACCGTCTCCTCCCCGCGAAGGCCGGCTCACGCTTTACGACGACGGTCGGGCACGGCGGGTTGCGCGTAGCACAGCCCAGCTGAGCGAGGCGGAAGGGACCTCCGCTGGCGCGGTTCTCCGTGTCGTGCACAGGTGAATCAGCGTCGGGAACGGGCTTGCTGGTAGTGCGCGATGGCCGCAGAGGTAGCCGGTGCACGGAAGACGTCGGCGAAGACGTCGACGCTGGTGTCGATGCTCTGCTGCAGGCCGTGATTGAGCCAGGTCTCGAACAGACCTTTCTGCGCTGCGATGACTTCCCTGGTGCACGCCGTGACCTGGCCGAGCAGTTCCAGTGTCGCCGCGCGCAACCGCGCCGGCTCGACGGTGCGGTTGATCAGGCCCTGGGCGGCGAACTCGCTGACCGGGTACAGGTTTCCGGTGAGGATGATCTCCCTGGCCTTGGACAGGCCGACATACTGGTGCAGCAGAGCCGCCTCGACTGCCGAGGGAATGCCGAGCCTGACTTCGGGCAGCCCGAAGCGGACGCCGGGGTGAGCGACTCGCAGGTCGCAGGCGAGTGCCATCTCGAACGCCGCGCCGATGCAGTAGCCGTTGATCATCGCCACTGTCGGCACCAGTGCTCGCCGGATCGCGCCGATGCAGTCGCGGACGCTGGAGATAATGGCCCGGCCGTCATCGGGCGCGGCGCGCGCGAAGGTGTCGATGTGCATCCCCGCCGAGAAGGCGCGTTCTCCGCTGCCGGTCAGCACGATCGCCCTGACGCTGTCACCGATGCCGGTCACGGCCGCGGTGATCCGGGTCAGGTCTTCTGTGTACAGGGCGTTGCGGATCTCGGGGCGGTCCAGGGTGATCCAGCGGATCCCGTTCTCGTCGGTGATGAGGGGCTGTCCCATGGCGAACTCCTTGTATCCCGGCTGGTCAGGCTGAGCAGGAGCGAGGTGATGTTCCGCTGCCCGGCGTGCCTGACTCAGCCCGGCCAGCAGGAAGAACTCCCGGAGGGACCCGACGATAGCGTGATGGGGGTCGAGACGGTGCAGACCGGCGGGCTAGCGGATGGCGGTGCCGATGAGGCCGTTCCTGGTGACGAGTGCTGCCAGCTCGCTCTCGTCCATCTCGGCGGTGCCCTCCGGGCGCAGCGGCAGCACCAGGTAGCGGGTCTCGGAGTTGGCGTCCCAGACCTGGACCTCGGTGTTCTCGGGCAGCTCGAGCCCGAACTCGGCCAGCACGGCTCGCGGCTCGCGCACCGCCCGGGACCGGTAGGCGAAGCTCTTGTACCAGCTCGGCGACGGTCCGAGCAACGCGGTCGGGTAGCACGAGCAGAGCGTGCACACGATCATGTTGTGCACGGCAGGCGTGTTCTCCACTGCCTTCAGCAGGTACCCCTGGGTGCCGGCGCCGAAGCCGAGTTCGGCGGCGGCCGCGTTCCCGTCAGCGAGCAGGCGATCACGGTAGCCCGGATCCTTCCAGGCACGAGCGACGATCCGGGCGCCATTGACCGGCGAGGCTGTGGTAAACACCCGCTCCAGGATGTCGTCGAGTTCCTCATC
>JASHPF010000288.1 GCA_030038295.1 Streptosporangiaceae bacterium | reverse complement strand
GAGACCGCCAGCGCTTCGTCCCGCCGCCCGGCCCCGGCGAGCGAGGCGGCGTGGTTGCTCAGGGACATTGCCAGGTCGGGCACGTGGGTGGCGGGGCTGGCGGCGGCGAGCTGGCGGCGCAGGGTGACGGCCTCGTCGGAGACCGCCAGCGCTTCGTCCCGCCGCCCGGCCCCGGCGAGCGAGGCGGCGTGGTTGCTCAGGGACATTGCCAGGTCGGGCACGTACGCGGCGCTGGTGTCAGCGAGCTGGCGGCGCAGGGTGACGGCCTCGTCGGAGACCGCCAGCGCTTCGTCCCGCCGCCCGGCCCCGACTAGCGAGGCGGCATGGTTGCTCAGCGCCGCGGCAAGGTCGGGCAGGTGGGTGGCCTGGCTGGCGGCGGCCAGCTCCCGGTATCTGGTGACGGCCTCTTCCGAGACCACCAGTGCCTCGTCGCGTCGCCCGGCCCCCGCCAGCCGCGCCGCATAGTTGCTGAGCTGCCTGGCTAGCCCGGCCTTGGCCGCAGGATCGGCGGCGGCGCGTTGTCGCATGCCGTCAACGGCCAGGCCAGTGACGGCGACCGCGATGGGCCGCATCCAGACCGCGGTGACGTCGGGGAACCGGTCGCCGGCCTCCGCGGCGCCGTTCACCGGCTTGGCGATGGTCATCGCCCCGATCACGGCCGCGATGAGCTCATCGTCGGCACCGGCGAACGCGCGCTCAAGGAGATCTCCCAGGCGTGCGTCCAGGCAGGCCCGCAGCTGGCTGCGGACCTCCTCATCTGCCGCAGCGGCCCTGGTCGCCACCGTAAGCGCCTGAGCAAGCTGCCGGTCCGACGCCGACGCGATCACGGCAGCGAGCAGATCGGGGTGCTGCTTGAGCACGTCGCCGGCGAGAACCTCGGCGAGCCGGTCGGGCGCCAGCGCGCCGATGCCGATCCTGCCGTCAGCCGCCGGACCTGGGTAGAGCTTGGCGAGCCAGCGGGTGATCGCGATCAGCCGCCACTCCGGCTCGGCACCGAGGTGAGGGATCAGCCGGGCGATGGCCAGCGCCTCGCTCTCGCGGTCAGCGCCGAGCAGTGTCGCGAGTGCGACGGCGGCACGCTGATCCTGCGGGTCCAGGCTGAGCTGCAGTCGCGCGTTCCAGCGGTCCCAGTAGCTGGCTTCAGGCCCGGCTAGCAGCTCGCGCAGCAGGTCCTGCTCGCTGAGCGCATCCAGGTCGGCGCCCCGGCGCGCGCCTGCCAGCACCGCGGCCACCAGCACAGACAGCGGCCGCGCGAAGTGCGCCGCGCGGAGCCGCGGCCGCGGCGGCCGAGCGGGTGCGGATCCGGCGCGCACGCCGAGGTCGGTTACCGCACGATCGAACAACTCCAGCCGGCCGACCTCGCTAGCCGCATCGTCCAGCGGGGTAACCGTTGCCCGCCGCAGCACACCCGCCAAGTCCTCATCTTGCTGGTCATCGAGCGTCTGCAGCAGTTCCTCGGCGGAGGTGCTCCGGTGTACCAGGAGAATGATCCGGGCCGGCGGCCGCGGCGCACGGGCCCTGAGCTCCTCGACCAGTCGGCCCAGGATGGCGGCCCGCGTCTCGGCGTAGTCGACAACGATGAGCAGCCGGCCGGGCCAGTCTGCCAGGTTCCGCAGCCCGGCCTGGCTGGCCTCGGCGCGCAGGAACCCCGTGGTCCACCCGCGGGCCTCCGCTTCGACACACGCCTGCACAGCGAGCCGGGTCTTCCCTGACCCGCCTGGGCCGGTTACCAGCCACAGCTCCGGCTCGGGCTCCTCGCGCTCGGTCTCGCACCACGCCGCGATGTCACAGAGGAGGCGGTCGCGGCCAACGTATCCGACCACGGCGTGCCGGGGCCGCAGCAGTGTCGCTGGTGACACCTCCTCGTTCGGCTTCAGCCTCGCTACCGGGCGCCGCAGCGGAAGCCGGCCCCGGCTGCCTTCTCGCTTGGCGGCCTGCTTTCGCTCGGTTTCCATGGCCCGCACCCAGGCGGCGTGCCACCGCTGATTCGGCTGCGTCGTGTCCGGGAGGATCGCGGCCAGCTGCGTCACGGGAACGGCGAACCCACCGAGGTCCGTGTTCCGGCTCCGGGTGCTGCCCACGATCCCGCTGACCAGGCCGGTCCGGGTGTTGAGCAGCGGCGAGCCACTGAACCCGGATAGCAAGCGACCCCTCTTCAGCTTGTAGAACTCGCGCCCGTCTTCCCGCACCGGCGACTCGAACTCGGTCGTCATCCCGGTCAGGGCCGGGGCGCGGTCGGGCTCGATCAGGTACCCGGCCAGGTACAGCACATCCGGATGCGCCCCCTGGCTGGGCAGCTCGTCCGTCAGCTGAGCACACGGGTAATCCCATGCGCACCCGGTGTCCATGTGCAGGACAGCGAGATCGGGAAGCAGATGGCCCGTCCGATCCGCTACGACGTCCAGGGACGGCACCGCCGCCTCCACGGTCGCCGGTGCGGCGTGGCCGTGCCATCGCACCTGCAGGCCCTGCGCGCCGTGTATCACGTCCGCGCACGTCAGAACCCTGCCAGCGGACGCGAAGAACCCAGTTCCGCGGAACGTCCCGGCCTCGTCGTCAATCCGCACCACACACTGCCGGAACAGATCGAACAGCGGGTTGGGATCCTCCCCGGGCCGATCGTCAGTCGTCGACGGGCTTGTCACCGGCCCACTCCGGGGTGACCTTCAGCGATGCGCTCGCCGCCCCCTCGACCAGCATCCCGGTGAGCTTGCCGTTCCTGACCGCCAGCTCCCTCAGCTCGCCCCCCGTCCTTGACGGCTTCACCTTCTCCAGCCCTGAGCGGATCACCTGAGCGACACCCTCCAGCGTCCCCGAAACGTGCTCGAAGTCGAGGAAATCTTGCCAGCCGGCCTTCTCATCGGCGACCGGCGCCCCCTCCGCAGCCAGGTGCACAGCACAAACCAAGGCGACCGTGTCGCGTGGCAGCACGACTTCGGCAACCTTGCCGGCCATCCATCCTCCCAGCTGCCGAGCCCGGGCGACTGATGCCGCCGACGTGAGCGGACAGGCAGACGGAACTAGCCAAAGAAGGGACTTCGCTATGATCATACGGCCGAGCCTCGTTTGCCAGGCCAAGACCAGAATCGACGAGAACAACTCCGGGTGCCGTTGGTTATCCGGAATGAGTTGTCAGCCAGGCAGCGGGCGCGGGAGCCAGGATGCCAGAGACATCGCTGGGCCAGCCAGATCTTGCCGGTCGGCCTTATCGCTTCACCGTCGAGCAACAGATGGCGGCGGCGCCGACTGCGATCTACCGTGCCTGGACGGAGCAGTTCGACTTGTGGTTCGCGATGCCGGGGCAGGTCCGGATGCACGCCGAGGTCGGCGAGCCGTTCGCATTCCACACCAGCCATGAGGGCAGCGTTGAGCCACACTACGGGCGCTTCCTTGCCCTCGAGCCGGGCCGTCTGGTGCAAATGACCTGGGTTACCGGGCGGATGGGAACCAGCGGCGCTGAGACCGTGGTCACGGTCGAGCTCACGCCGGCCGGAACCGGCACCAGCCTCCGGCTCACCCACGCCGGGTTCTACGACCAGGCCGCCGCAGACAAGCACCAGCAGGCGTGGACAGGCCGTGTTCTGCCGCACCTCGACGCCGTGCTGACAGCGCCGGGCGCCGGTTGAGCGCCGCATACGATGCCGGCCCGCAGGGCTTCGCTGCGCGGGCCGCTTGCGCTGCGGCTTACCGAACACGGGAGGCGAGCCATGAAGCTCACATCGCAGCTACCGGTGCCCGACCGGGACCGGGTCGAACGCCGGCTGCACCACAACCTCATCGCCTGGCTGACCACCGTGCGGCCGGATGGGCAGCCAGTCAGCGTCCCTGTGTGGTTTCTGCTGCGCGACGACGAGACGATCCTGCTCTACAGCCAGCCGGAAACGGCGAAGCTGCGCAACATCACGGCCAACCCGAGGGTGAGCCTCGCCCTTGACGTCACCGATATCGGCCGCAACATCGTGCGTCTGGAAGGAACCGCGCGGCAGGTCCACGACCTCCCGGCCGCGAGTGAGGACCCCGGTTATCTCGCCAAGTACGTTGAACGTATGGCGGCGCTGTTCGAAAGTCCGGAAGAGTTCGCGAGGCTATTCTCGGTGGCGCTCATCATCGCGCCATCCAGGCTGCACACCTGAGCCAACGGCGCCCGGTCCGGAAACGGACCGGGCGCCGTCAGCCCAGGCGCGCTTGGTCAGCGCGTTGCGTCACCGGCTACCGGTCGGCGGGGACCACGACGACGGGGCACTTCGCGTGGTGCACGACCTGGCTGCTGATCGCGCCGAGGAACAGCGTGCCGAACCCGCCGCCGCCGCGGCTGCCGACCACCATCAGGTCGGCGCCATCGGACGCGTCGATGAGCGCCTTCGCCGGGAATCCGCTCACGGCGACCACAGTGACTGATTTGGGCTGCTGGTCGCCGAGTGCGGCCGCTGCCTTGCTGACAGCGTCCTGCGCGGCCTTGCGGATCTCCTCGACCTTCTCGTCGTCACCAGGTAATGGGGCGGGCTGCCCTGACCAGTAGCTCGCAGTGACAGGGTTGACGGTCATGACGGTCAGGTCCGCAACGCGCAGCGCCGCCTCCGCCATCGCCCAGTCCAAGGCGTGACTGGAGTAGTGCGACCCGTCGATGCCCACAATGACGCCTGACATCTGACCCTCACTTTCTGGGCCGATGCCGTCGGCCCGCCGCTAGTTCGCCGTGCACGAGCGCGTGCGTCGGGGACAAAAGGTCCCGCGGTGCTTTGTCGAGGCACCTCAAGCCAGGCTCTCCTGCTGATTACACCGTCTCTCCGGGCGCCAAATCGAGATAGGGTCCTAAGGCCCAGGATCGCCACTCTGCCCTGCGGCGAGTCAGGGGACCCCGCCGGCAAGATGGCGAAACAGATGCTGCGGCTCGGGCTTGTGCGGGTGCGGCGGCCCGGCCGGCACGACGCGGGTGGCGAGGAGGCCGGCCAGGGCAAAGCCCGCGGCCACGGACATCGCCACGGCGGTGCGGTGGGCGGCGCTGCCGTGCGTCGCGACCAGCATCGCGGACACGATGGCGACACCCAGCGCGGAGCCACACTGCCGGGTGGCGGTCAGCAGCGCGCTCGCGGTCCCCTCAGACCGAGCGGCGACCGGACCACGGGTGCCGGCCAGGGTGGAGGAGACCTGGCTGAGCCTTGCCGCGACGCCGAGCGTGAACTGGGCCCCGAGCAGTCCAGCCAGCGAGCCAGCCACCACCGCGACGGCTGACCCCGCGAGGCCCAGCAGCGCGATCGACAGCGCGATGGATAGCGCGCGGCGTGGTCCGAGGCTGGGCACGAGCCGTCCGGCCGGGCCGGACAACGCGAACGCCCCGACGGCCTGCGGGATGAAGCACAAGCCGGTCAGCACCGGGCTGAGTCCTCGCCCCTCCTGCAAGTAGAGGGTCGTGAGCAGGACCTGGGCAGCGTTAAAGGCGCCGACTGCGATCAGGACTAGATTTGCCCCGGCGATACCGCGATCCTTGAACAGCGCCAGGTTGACCAGCGGCTCCTGGGTGCGCCGCTCCCGGACCACGAACGCCGCCAGCATGATGATCGCGGCCCCGCCGAGCAGGGCGGGCTGGCTGACTTGCAGCGTGTCACCCGCCCGGACGACAGCCAGGACCAGCAGGCCGACCCCGGCCGTGGCGGTCACTGCGCCCGGAACGTCCAGCCGTCGCCCGTGCACTGGCGGGTCTGGTGGCAGTAGTCGCAGGGAAGCGACCAGCAGCACGATGCCGATGGGGACGTTGACGAAGAAGACCAGCCGCCAGGTGACCTCAACCAGCAAGCCGCCGAGGACGGCGCCCGCCGCGAAACCCGCCGAGACGACCGCGCCGTAGGTGCCCAGAGCGCGGCTGCGTTCGCGCTCCTCGGTCCAGCTGGTCACGAGCAGGGACAGGCCGGCGGGTGCCAGGGCGGCCGCGCCGATCCCTTCCACCACCCGGGAGGCGATCAGCAGGACCGGCCCAACCGCCAGGCCGCCGGAGATGCTCGCCGCGACGAACAGCACCAGACCGATGCGGAACAGCCTGGCCCTGCCGTAGACGTCGGACAGCCGCCCGCCCAGCAACAGGAATCCCCCAAAGGCGACCGCGTAGCCGCTGACCAGCCACTGCAGAGTCGTGGTGGCGACGTGCAAGTCCCGCTGAATGGAGGGCAGCGCAACGTTCACGATGGTGAAGTCCAGCACGGTCATGAACTGCGCCATCGCCAGCACCAGGAGCAGTGCGAGCCCTGCGCGCGGGCCGCCTGCCGGGGTCCCAGCCTGCCGGCCACCTAGTCGGTTCCCGGTTCGGCCTGGCTCGGAATTCACGCCGCTGGCCGGCTCGTCGGCTGGGACCTGATCACCCGGACTTGGCGACGACATAGCGACACCTTTCCGCCTGGGAGCGAACCTCACGGGCCGCGTGCGCTGGGCCGGTCGGGCACGGAACCGACGTGCCGACGTGCCGACGGCAGAGCCAGAACTCAAGTTTGACCATCGCGTCCAGCTGCGGCCAGGCCGCGTCGCGCTGTGCCGTCGGTCGGCACGGGGCTGCAGATCGGCTGCCGGTCCTGACCGTGATCGAGAACGCGAGCCCAGCGCAGCGGCCGGCCCGCCACATCGCCCAATGCGCCCCGGCCGGCTTAGGAGCCGGGCTACGCGGCTACAAGTCCAGCTACGAGCCCGGCCACAGCATGTACCCGGCGTATCCCGCGACAGGATGATCGGGTGCGACCCACGGCGAGGTCTTCGGGACTCCGGTCGCCGAGTATCTGCCGTCCCGCCTGGTACGACACCGGGTGGCACTGGTCGGGGACGCGGCGCACGTCGCCACGCCGATGACCGGTGCGGGTTCCAGAACGCTCTCCTTGACGTGGCAGAGCTCGCGGCCGACGTCCGCGGGGCGGCTGGCGTCGGCGTTCCCGCGACGCTCGCACGCTATGGACGGAGCGGCTGCCACGTGTCCGGGAGCTGGTGTCATCGGGCATGGCGTGGGGGCGCTCGTACCTGTCAACCGTGTGACAGGCGGGTCGGGACGGCGCCGCGCTCGCCGGACGCACGGCGGAGAACGACGATGAGACGTGTACGACGGAGGGATGGTCTCTCGGTGCCGACAGCGCGCGGCACCATGGACCGAGGCGCCATTCGCGATGGGCGCCTTTTTGCGGTGTGCTGGCCGTAGCGGGCGTGCTGACCGTGAATTGAGGCGCCGGGCCATTCGCACCATTCTGCAGGTGCAGCGTGCCCAGGCCGGGTCAGGCGGTACAGGCTCGGACGCTGCCGATAGCCGGCCCGCCTTTTCCAGCCGGGCCGTGGCCCGCTATCAACCCCCGAGGCTCGTCCGTCAGCGGGAACGGCCGCCGGCTTTGCTCTTATTGCCGGACCGTTTGCCAGCAGAGCCGTGCGCTCCGGCCTGCCCTCGCGCGGCGCGCCGGCCGGATGGCTGGCCGGCGTGGGCGACTTCGTATTCGCGAACGACGTTGGCGGGTAGCCGGCCGTGCTCGGCCACCGCGAGGCCATGCTGTTCGGCCCACGACCGTATCTCGCGGCTGCGTTCGCGACTGGCAGCCGTCCTGGTCGTGGTACGCGATCGCCGCTGGCGCACCAGCCGGGCACGTTCCACGAAGGTGGCCAGCTGGTTACGAAAAGTCGCCGCGTGCCGTGCGTTCAGATCGATCTCATAGGCTCGCCCGTCTACCCCGAACGTGACAGTCTCGTCCGCTGGCCCGCCGGTCAGGTCGTCTTCGAGCGCGACTTCGACCCTCTGCATTACCTACCCCCGAGATAAGGATTACTTCCGGTCGTCCGAGCTTCAGGATTGAGCCGGAGATCTTGCCTTATTCCCTTTCCGGAAGACGTAACGCCTGCCGTGGGGGCGACGTGACGATTACCACCGCACCCGGCAGGCAATTGTGACGAACACGCGCTCCGATGTCCCGGATGGCCTGCATATGCCCCGTCGCGGCCGCGGTGGGCGACAGCACGAAGATTTGACAGCTGGTGGCCACCGGAGCCCAGCGAGCTATCACCCGGATCGAATGCGAGGAGGAACGGCAGGCCACGTTCCGCGACGCTTCGGATTCTGCCGCCGACGCGTGCTCAGCTCAGTTGCGGAGCGCACTGGCACGTCGGAGCGCAGCATCGCTCGGTTGAATGCAGCAGGACCGACTGGTAAAGCGTTCTGCGGCGACCGGCCGGCGCGAGTAAATCGCGCGGCGATTTGACAATCTCTGAATTTCCGCCACTATCGACTGCATGGCAAGCATCGTTTCAGTAATAGTCAAAGATGACCTCGACGGCTCCGAGGGCGCCGAGACCGTGACCTTCACCTTTGACGGTGTGACGTATGAGATCGACCTGAGCGAGAAGAATCGCACCAAGCTGCAGAAGGCTGTCGCTCCTTACATCGAGGCCGGGCGCCGCATCAGCCGGAACCGCAGCAGGACTACCGCGAGCCGTCATAGTGGTGCGCGCGTGGACCGCGCCGCAGTCCGCGTCTGGGCCAAGGAAAACGGCCTGAAAGTGTCCGAGCGTGGTCGCATTAGCGCCGACGTGATGGCGCAATACGAGGCCGCGCATTAAGCAGGCGGACCAGGCGTAGGGGCGCGCGGGTTGCCGTCACCGGCTGCCCACGGCCCCAATGACGATGAACAGCGCGCCGAGAGCGCCCACGGCGACGGCAATCACCAAGCCCGCCAGGGCTAGCGCTGTCGGAAGGACCTGGTCGCCCATTATCTGTCGGTCGCGGCCGAGTCGGATAAGGAGCAGCAGGCCGACAGGGGTCGCGAGCCCGCCGGCCACGCTGGCGGCCACCAGCATGGCCAGGACTGGCACCCCGGCGACGGTGACGGCGACTGCCAGCACGGCGGAACTGGCCAGGGTCGCGTAGAACCGGCGAGCCTGGCCGACCGGCTGGGAGAGCCCACGGCGCCAGTCGAAATGGGCGCCGACCACGTGGGCGGTGCTGGCCATCAGCACGGGCAGGGCGACGACGGCCGAGATGACCAGCCCGACGGCGAACAGGTCGCCGGCCGCAGGCCCGGCAAGCGGGCGGAGCGCGCGGGCAGCGTCCTCCGCCGTGGCGGCCGGCTGGTGGTGCCGGCCCAAGGTTGCCGCGGCGGCGACGAGCATGGACCACAAGATCGCCGCGGTGAAGACCGCGCCCGCGATGGCCCCGACCCGGGCGCGCGCCATGGCAGGCCGGACGCCGCCACGGCCTGGTGTCTCTTCCACGCCTCGCTGGATTGTCTCCCAGACATAGACGTAGCTCGTCAACGTCGTGCCGAGCAGCGCCAGTGCACCCGTGAGGTCGGCAGGGCGCAGTGACAGCGTCGGCACCAGCGTCGCGCGGAGCAGCGCGGGCCAGTCGGGGCGGGCCAGGACGGCTGCGGCCGTGAACGCCAGGAATCCGGGCAGCAGATATCGCAGCAGGGCCGCCACCTGGCCGTATCGGCCGGCCATCAGCAGCCCGGCCAGCGCTGCTGCGAGCGGCGCGACGACCCAGCTCGCACTGATGTGGGCCAGCAACCCGATCCCGGCCGCGCCCGCTTGCAGGTCCGCGGCGATGGTGAGCACGTTGACCGTCACCACCGACACCAGGAGCAGGGCTGCGACTTTGGGGCCGTACCGTCTCCTGCACAGCGACTGCAGGTCGCTGCGGGTGACCATGCCTACTCGGCCCGCGATGACCAGGATCACCGCGAGCAGCGGCGCGACCAGCACCGCCACCCAGGACAGTCGGTACAGCGTCTGCGCGCCGACGACCGCGGCCGTACCCACGTTCGTAGGGTCATTGTCCGACGCGGCCGCGACCAATTCCGGGCCGATGTCCCGCAACGAGCCCGTTCCGTCCCGCCGCTGCGCGGTCACCTGCTCAGCATGCCCGCGCTACCGTAACCAAGATCCTCCGGGGCGTCGCGACGGCCGGGTCGGCAACGGGTGGTCTTCGCAAGCAGGCTCGCCGAGGCCAGCGATGCGGCCGTAAAACACGGCGTCGAAAGTGCGACTCGCGTTCGAGCCCAAAGTCACGGGAAGGTAATGGTCCTATCGGGACTCCGTAAACACGCGTGCGGCTGAACCTGCCTTCTCGCCGCAGCCCCCGGGCCGGCAGTTTTGTTCCGCATTGGCGCCCGCGCGCCAAGCGGGCGGCCAAATCCCGCCAGCTATGCGTGTCTGACTAACACCGGGCTGGGAGTTGTGGTCCGCCCCTACAATTGCGGAGCTGATTTTAGGCTTCGCCCACAAGAACTGCGCGGCGTCGTTCTGCGTCAGCCCCGAAGCCGCGTCCGCCCGGAGATGACGCCAGCCGTCGTCGCCGTAGTCAGCGCTCCACATTAGCGGCGACGTGGTATTACTGCTGGAACAGATGCTCCTTGATGAAGTCAGATGTCCGCGGTACGTTCCGTCTTAGCTGAGCCGGGCGATATTGACGCGGGTCGGCAAGGGGCCTTTCTCTCGGGAGGAGGAGTAAGGACCATGTTACGGTTTCGGCGCGCGCGCATAGCTGGGAGTGTGTTAGCAGTAGCCGCGATCGCCGCAGTGATCAGCGGCTGCGGGTCGAGCTCACCGTCCAAGGCTTCGAGCACATCGTCGGGGAAGATCCACATGGCGATCTTCTACTACAACCCGAGCCCGTACGGGATCGCGTCGCTCAAGGGTGCGCAGGAGGAGGCCGCGAAGCTGGGCGTTGACCTCGACGCCTTCGATGCGGACAACAACCCCACGCTCCAGTCCACACAGATCCAGGACGCGATCACCACGGGCAAGTACAAGGCCTTCTGGGTCTGGGGTCTGGACGACCCCGCACTCACACCGATCATCGACAAGGCGCTCTCCGCCGGCATCAAGGTGGCGTGCGCCGACTACACGTGGGGTTCGCTGCAGCAGCAGAACACCCTGAGTGCCAGCAAGACCTGCCTCACGACCGTCGGCCAGCCGATCGGCGCGGAGGCGACGAACCTCGAGATCGCGATGAACGGGGCCTGCACGAAGGCAGTCGGAAGCGGCCACTGCAACATCGCCTTCTTGCCGGGCCTCGCCAACTACCCCACTGACACGGTTCGCATCGACGCCATGACGGCGTACTACAAGTCGAGGTCGAATTACACCTTCACGGTGATGCCACCGGGCAACTACGACGAGACGGACTCGGAGGGCGTCGCTCAGACGTTCTTCACCGCGAACAAGAACATCAACGTCTTCGCGACGTTCGGCGACCAGATGGCCGCCGGGGCGATGACCGCGATGAAGATCGTCGGTGGCTACACCCCTGGCAAGAACATCCAGATCATCGGGTACGGCGGCGCGAAGGAGATCGTCGCCCTGGTCAAGTCGGGCTCGGTCTACGCCACGCTCGGCCTGTACCCGGCCTCGGAGTCGGTGCTCGGCATCCAGTACCTCTACGACGCGCTCAAGGGCAAGTCGGTGCCGAGCGTGGTCGACATCATCAACCCGAGCACCCGCCCGGCGATCATCGACCAGGCATACCTCAATTCGCACCCGAACTTCGTTCCGGACTGGACGCTCGAGGGCGGGATCGGATAGGCACGCTGGTACGCAGATCAGTCACGAGAGATCGAGGACGAGCCGGATGAGTGCAGCTGCCGCCGCACCGGTCCGGCTCGTCTCGATCGGCAAGCGGTACTCCGGCACCAAGGCGCTCGACGACGTCAGCGTCGAGGTTGCCCGAGGTACCGTGCACGCGCTCGTCGGGGCGAACGGCGCGGGCAAGACGACGCTCGGGAAGATCGTCAGCGGCGTGATCCGTCCTGACGAGGGACAGCTGTTCGTGCACGACCGGCCGGTTCGGTACGCGAGCCCGCGCGACGCGCGGATCGACGGGATCGCGACGATCGCACAGGAGCTCTCGCCGATCCCGCACATGACCGTGATCGAGAACGTCTTCTTCGGCATCGAGCCGCATCGCAACGGGCTCGTACAACGCCGCCAGCTGCGTGCGCAGTACCGGGAACTGGTTTCCCGGTGGGGCTTCGAACTCGACGGTGACGCCAGGGTCGGCGCGCTGCGCACGGCCGACAAGCAGAAGGTCGAGATCCTGCGTGCGGTCGCCTGCGACGCGCGGGTGATCGTAATGGACGAGCCGACCTCGTCACTGACCAGTGTCGAAACCAGGACGCTGCACTCGATGATCCGTACCCTGCGGGAGAGCGGCAGGACGATCGTCTACGTGAGCCACTTCCTGGACGAGGTCCTCGAACTCGCCGACACGGTGACCGTGCTGCGCAGCGGGCGCCTCGTGCGGACGGCGCCGGTGGCCGAGGAGACCGAGGAGAGCCTCGTCGCCGGGATGTTCGGGGCCGCCGCGGAGGCGGAGCATTTCGAAAAGCAGCGAAACGCGACGGCGCCGGTGGTCCTTGAGGTTACCGACTTGAACCGCAAGGGCGTCCTGCAGGACATCTCGCTGCAGATCCGGGCCGGGGAGATCGTCGGCCTGGCCGGCCTGATCGGCAGCGGCCGGAGCGAACTCGCCCGTGCCATCGCCGGCGCCGATCCGATCGATCGCGGCACGATCAGCGTCGACGGCACGGTGCTGAGCATCCGCACGCCCGCGGACGCGATGGCGGCCGGGATGGCGTTCCTGCCGGAGAGCCGCAAGGATGACGGGCTGTTCCTCGAGCTCTCCCTCGCGGCGAACACGACCTACGCGGATCTGAGCTCGGTCGCCTCGCCATGGGGAGTGCTGCGCCTCGGCCTCGAGCGCGAGCGGACCAACGCGCTGCTGAAGACGCTGTCGGTCGAGCCGCCGATCCCGTCGGCGAAGACCAAAAGGCTGTCCGGCGGCAACCAGCAGAAGGTCCTGTTCGCCCGCTGGCTGTTCCGCAACCCGCGGGTGCTGCTCCTCGACGAGCCAACCCGCGGCGTCGACGTCGCGGCCCGGGCGGCGATCCACCGGCTGATCAACAACCTGGCCGCCGAGGGGGCCGCGGTGCTGCTGATCTCCTCGGAGATCGAGGAGGTGCTCGGGCTCGCCCATCGCGTGCTCGTGATGCGCCGCGGCACGATCACCCG
>JASHPF010000287.1 GCA_030038295.1 Streptosporangiaceae bacterium | reverse complement strand
GAACGGATCGACGTGATGGCAAACCAGCACGGGCTCTAGTCGGGCTTGTCAGGCGTTTCTGCGCTCACTTCCGGGATGCCGGGGACTATGAGTTCGCCGGGCTCGAAGCCGCCTTCCGCGGCTGCGGCGGCCAGTTCGTAACCCAGTGATTCGCGCGCGGCAGGAACCGGCGTGCGCCGACCCGTCAGTGCCGCGGCGGAAGCCGCGATGACGTTGGCCACGATGGCGAACCCGAAGGCGACGCCGAGACCGCCGTGGAACGGTGCGGTGATCAGGTGCGGGAAAAACTCCCGCCCGGCGACGTAGGCCGCGTGAACCGGGGACAGATGACGCAGCAGCGGGCCGAGCAACTGCCGCATCGGGTTATAGCCGAGGAAGGAGGCGAATAGCACGCCGATCGGGGGCAGGTGCGAGATCGGCGCGGCCGCGGCAGCGGGGACGCCCTGCGCGATCAGCCCGCTGTACATGGCCGCCGGGAGTTTGCTCGACAGGCCAGCCACCATCAGGGTGAAGAAGATGCCGATCGAGAGCACGAACGCGGAGTTCTGGAAGGTGGCGATCATGCCGCCTGCCGCCCCGCGCCTGTCGGGCGGGACCGAGTTCATCATCTCCGCCCAGTTCGGCGAGACGAACAGGCCGGAGCCGAAGCCATTGAGGGCGATGACGATCGCGAACTCCCAGTAGGCGAAGTCCACCGGGACAAAGATCAGGGTCAGAAAGGTCGCTCCCGTCAACAGCGCCCCGCCCACGGTGAACGACTTGGGACCGAACTTGTCGGACAGTATCCCGGACAGCGGAGCCGATATCAGGAAGCCGGTCGTCAACGGCACCAGGTAGATGCCGGCCCACAGCGGGGTCTGGCTGTAGCTGAAGCCATGCAGCGGGAGCCAGATGCCCTGCAGCCAGATGATCAGCATGAACTGCATGCCGCCCCGGCCCATCGCCAGCATCAGGCTCGCGACGTTCCCGGCAGCGAACGCCCGGATCCTGAACAGCGAGATACGGAACAGCGGCTCGGGCACCTTGGTCTCGAGGTACACGAAGAAGACCAGCAGCGCGAGGCCGCCGAAGAGCGCGGTGAGCACCCATGGGTTGGTCCAGCCCATCGGATGCCCGCCGTAGGGCAGCAGGCCGTAGGTGATGCCAACCAGGATGGCGATCAGGCCGGCGGCGAATACCAAGTTCCCCCACCAGTCCATCTGCGCGTGCTTGCGCACCCCGATGTCATGCAGCATGAGGTACGCCCAGACGGTGCCGAACACGCCGATGGGTGCCGAGACGAGGAAGATCAGGTGCCAGTTCACGGGGGCGAGGGCGCCGCCGAGGATAAGACCGATGAACGATCCGCCGATAGCCGCGATCGAGTTCACGCTGAGGGCGGTGCCGCGCTGGTTGGCCGGGAACGCGTCGGTGACAATGGCGGCTGCGTTGGCGAACAGGAAGGCGCCGCCGATGCCCTGCACGACGCGCCAGGCAATCAGCCACATCGCCCCTTCCGCGCCGTGCATCCACGTCACGGTCAGGAAGATCGAGGCCACGCTGAAGACCGCAAAGCCCAGGGTGTACATCCGCACCCGGCCGAACATGTCGCCGAGGCGGCCGAACGACACCACGAGCACCGCAGACACGACCAGGAACCCCATGAACATCCACAGCAGGTAGCTGGTGTTTCCGGGAGTCAGCGGGTTGAGCCCGATACCGCGGAAGACGTCAGGCAGCGCGATCAGCACGATCGACTGGTTGATCGTCGCCATCAGCATGCCAAGCGTCGTGTTGGACAGCGCGATCCACTTGTAACGCGGTCCGAGCGCATGGCCTGCCTGCACTGGCGCACCCGCCACATCAGAGCTAACCGTCATGGGCAGACATTCTCCCCACCTGAGTCCGGGTACTTGCTAATCCTCAAGTAACAATGACAGACCAGGCCACACCTGAGCCCCCCAAGCCCACGCGGTGGGGTCAAAACCACCGTGGTGTCTGCGCACCTCTGGATTGATGAGCCCGAAACCGAACCGCCCCGGAGTTGCCGCCGCGTCTTGGGGCCACCAGGCGGCATCTGATGTTCGGAGGAAGCTGGTGAGTGCATCCCTGAGCGCCCGCAGCTGCTCGGCGTCCTCCGCCGATCGCCTGGCGTGGTTCACGCGGATCGGCGTCCACTCCCGCCTGCCGACGCTGATTTTGGGCTGGCAGTACTCGGCGGAGCTCTGCGAGCGTTGTCAGACGATATTGATATATGCACCATCCCGGTGTGCCAGGATGTCCGGAATGCGGGGCGCGCCGCACCCCAGCCACGACTGCGACGAGGGGCTGCCATGACCTTTCCGCCTCAACCGGCTGGAGTCGGCACGTGGCTTACTGAACCGCCGCCGAAGCCGCGCTCGGTCACCGCAGCCGTCAACTTCATGTATGCCGGCGCCGCCCTAGAGGTCCTGGGTGCGCTGGTCACCGTCGCCAGGATCGGTGCACTCACCACCGCAATCGCCGTCAGAGAGGGCGTCACCAGCAGCGAGGCACACGGAGTGGCCATGCACGACACCCTGGCTGGCGCGGTGGGCGGACTGATCAGTGCGAGTCTGTGGCTGTGGGTCGCGCGCCAGAACGCCGTCGGCCGCAACTGGGCGAGGATCCTGGCCACCGTGCTGTTCGCGCTATACACCTTGCTCGCGTGGCTGATACTGCCGATGGAACATCCTGGCGGCGTAGGCGCGATCCTGGCCTCGCTGAGTTGGCTTGTCGGCTTCGCGGCGGTGATATGCCTGTGGCGGCGCGATGCCTCGCACTATTTCAATGCTGTTTCGCATTACCTCGTCCGGCCCCGCTACATGTAGCTGCCTTTAGGCGCGCGCGAGGTCGCTGAGCTGTGCCCGGCCAGTGAGATCCGCAAGGCAGCGCCAGTTTTCTTCGCGGCGAGCTCGACCGGCCACACCGGCACTCGCGCGGTGGCAGATGCAGGCAGGTCGCCTGACGAGGTCAGCTACCATCGTGGACCGGTATAACGCGGCGGGTTGCAGAGTGATCGGCTGCGGCAGACGTCATCAGGGACCGAAGAGCGCTGACAGCGAGCGAGGCCGCGGCGGACAGCGAGTATTCGCGTCCAGTGGCGGCCGCGGTAGTCGCCGTATCGTGCGGTACGGCGATGTAATTCTCCAGGTTCCCGAGCCGGGCGCGGATTTCCCACGGCGGTCGCCCTTGGCCGCTCTGGCGGCGGAGCTGGTCTGCCGCGGCCAGCAATTCGACGGCCACTCCGGCGTCCCCGTGACCCGGGGCTCCGATGACGACTGCGGCGGTCTCGAGGGCATGAGCAAGGCAGCCGATATTGCCGTATGAGGCGAGGAGCTCGATCGCGTCGGTGACGGAGGCCGCGGCTCGGGCGAGTTCGCCGGACTCGAATGCGAGGATGCCGCGACCCTCGGCTGCGTGGGCGATGCTGTTCGGGTGTCCCACCCGCCGCAGCAGGTCCTCCGCCTCGGCGGCCATCTCTTTCGCTGCCGCGGGGTCGGCGCTGCACATGGAGGCCAGCCAGAGAGAGTACCCGAGTCCCATCTCGTCGTGCTCCCGGCGGAAGATGGGGATCGCCTCGCCGAGCACGCGGTTGGCCTCTGCGGCCTCGCCGGCCCCCCAGGCGCCGACCGCCTGGAGGCAGTGGGCCCAGGTGGCCAGGCGCGGCAGCCGGGCAGCCTCGAAATGCCGGGCCGCGTTGGCGCCTGCCTGTAGCGCTGCCTGCCACTCGCCTTGCTCGAAGGCCAGGTTGAGGACCGCGGCCCAGGCGTGGCCGGCCGACGCGTCGTCAAGCTGTCCCGCCTGGTCGGCCTGGTCTAGCCGCTGAAGGATCTCGGCTCGCCTTTCCCCCCGGTGGTGGGTGAGCGGCACCATGCTGGCGATCCGCAGCGCCGCGCCGGCCTGCCCGTTCGCGGCGGCCCAGCGGAGGGCGGCGCGGTAGGTGACGGCGTTGATCGTCGCCTGGCGCAGCGCGTCGTCCATGGCGGGAGTGCGGATGACCGACTCGAGCTGCTCGATGCCCGACATCGCCCAGCCGAGGAGCCGCTGCTGAACCCGGTCGACGTCGCCGTACTCAACGAGTCGGTCGCGGCCGTACTGGCGCAGCATCTCCAGTAGCTGGTAGCGGAGCCCGTCGGGTGCGTTCACGGTGGCCACTAGGGACTTGGCGACCAGACGGGACACGATGTCAACGACGTCGGGCTCGGCGATGGGCGGTTCGGGGATCACGGCCTCGGCCATCTCGAGGGTGAAGTGGTCGGGGAATACGGCCAGCCGCGCGAGCGCGTGCTGCTCCGCTTCGCTGAGCAGGTCGTAGCTCCAGGTGACGACTGCCTCCAGGGTGGCCTGCCGGGGGATCTCGGTGCGGCCGCCGGCGGTCAGCCGCCAGAACTGGCGATCAAGCCGGGCTGCTAGCTGCGGCAGCGACATGGCTCGCAGCCGAACCGCGGCCAACTCGATGGCCAGGGGCAGGCCGTCCAGCCGCCGACACACCTGCACCACGGTGAGGAGATCGGCTTCATCCAGGTGGAACGACGGCGCCAGGGCCCTGGCCCTCGCCAGAAATAGCTGCACCGCGTCCGACAGCGGCGCCAGGGCGAGATCCTCCGGCACAGCCAGGGGCGGTGTATGGATCGCGTGCTCGCCGCGCACGTCCAGGAACTCGCGGCTGGTCGCCAGGATGCGGAGTCGGTGGCAGGCCGGGAGTAGCCGCTGGCACAGACCGCCGGCGGCGTCCACGACATGCTCGCAGTTGTCCAGGACCAGCAGCAGGTCACGGTCGCCCAGCCACCGCTCCAGCGTGTGCTCGATGGACTCCCCGGCGACGTCTGAGACTCCCAGCACCCGCGCCACGGCCTCGGCCAGGAGTGCGCCGTCGCTGATTGTCGCCAGCGCGACGAACCAGACTCCGTCGGCGAAAGTGGGTACCAGCGACGCTGCGACCTCTAGGGCCAGCCTGGTTTTGCCGCTGCCACCCGCGCCGGTCAGCGTGACCAGGCGATCGGCACGGATGGCTTCGGCGATCTCGGCAAGTTCCATCACCCGGCCGATGAATGAGTCGACCGGCGCAGGCAGGTTGTTGGGCAGCGCAGACAGCGTTCGGGGCGCAGGAAATGACTCCTCAAGGCCAGCAGCCCGGATCTGCAACAGCCGGAACTCGCCGACATCCTTAAGACGGTGCCGGCCGAGATCCACGGTGTCGGGGTCACCGGCCAGCCGTGCAGTGATCTCGGTGATGATGACTTGCCCGCCGTGCGCCGCCGCCGATACCCGGGCCGCGACGTGCACCGCCATGCCCAAGTAATCACCGTCGGCGAGCTCTACCTCGCCGACGTGCACACCCATCCGGACACGTACGCCGCTGTCGGCAGGCCAGATCTCCCCCTGGATCGCCCGCTGCCCGTCGATGGCCGCTGCCACCGCCGCAGTTGGCTTGTCGAACGCCACGAACAGGGCGTCACCCTCGGTCTTGACCACGACCCCGCCGTGGATGGCGAACGCATCGGCCAGCAGGTCACGGTGACGCCGGAGCAAAGCCCCGTACTGGTCACCGAGGCGTTCCACCAGCCGGGTGGATCCTTCGATGTCGGTGAAAAGGAGCGCCACGGTCCCTTGTGGCAGCGGCGCCGCCAGGGTCATGGCCCGGCCGGCAGGAAGAACTCCAACTGGATGTTGTCAGGGTCGCGGAATACGACTACTGGACCGATCGGACTGTCGGCTATCGGCGAAAACGGGATGCCGGCCTCACGCAGTCTGCGCTCCCAGCTTTCCAGTTCGGCCCGGGACGACACGCCGAAGGCGAAATGGTCCAGCCCAGTGCGGAACTCGTCGAAGGCGCCTTCCTCGCGCCCTGGGTACTGGCGCAAGCCGATGACCCAGCCAGAATCGGGATGAGCCAGGACCCGGAACCGAACCGCCTCCTCATCGCCTTTCAGCACCACTTGCATGCCGAGCAGATTCCCGTACCATTGCGCGCTCCGGTCCGCATCGCGGACCGTGAAAGCAACGTGATGTGCTCCCGTGATCGCAGGCATAATCGGCCCCCTCGCCCGTCATTGGCGGAGTACGCGCTAAGCGTACGGCTCGCCCCAGGCGCGGCACAGTCCCTCATCGTGGCGAGGCAAGCGCCAAACACTCCTGGCGGATCGGCTGCCGTGAGCGCACGTGGCGCCTGGTTCAGGTGGTCCAGGGCGGATTGCCACGATGGCACGCCGCATGCAGCTAGACCGGCCGCTAGAACGGCTTATCGGCAGCTGCAACGGTGCGCCTGGCGATACGCCAGGCGCCGCCCGTGCGGCGGACCGTCTGGGTGATGGCTGCGGTGGTTCGAATGGCAGCCGGCGCCGCGGGATCGACGATCAGCAGGATGGAGCTCACGATGGCGTCGTCGGCGCTGCGGCCCGGCGCGATGACGGGATTCAAGGTCAGGTGCAGGCTGGCCGGTCCCTCTGCAGCCCAGATCGGGCCGACCGCGTCGCGCAGGCCAGCGGCAGCATGAGTGCCCTGAGTGCCGTCGAGCACTGCGTCGGGGGTGAATAGGGCAGCGTAGGCCTCGGCGTCGCGGCGGGTGGCGGCGTCGTCCGCGCGGGTGATGAGGTCCAGGATGTCGAGCCGGTCGGCGGCAGACAGGATCATGCGGTGCCTACCGCAGGACGGAGCCAGGAACCGATCCGGTCGCGCAGTTCTGCCGGGAAGACGGCTTTGGGTATGACGGCGTGCACCGCCTTGGGTGGCACGGAGGTGTACGCCGATCCGGTCTGGTTTGCATACTGGGTGACTCGGAAGCTGACTGCCATGCTGGCCAGCGCGTAGACCTCCGACTCGGTTATCTGCGCAGCGGCGGCCAGCCAGTGGATGGTTTCGCGCAGGCAGCCGACGAGGGCGTCATCGAGGCTGGCGGCGAAGCCGATGACGATCCAGGAGGTATCGGTCTCGCCGATCGGGCCGCGCAGCGCGACGTCCTTGTGCAGGCCGTACCGGATCTCCAGGTCCGCTGCGGCGGTCTCGATGGCGGTCTGGTCGACGACACCGTCGCCTTGCAGCGCATGGACGTCACCTGTCCATATTCGACCGCCGGCCTTCTGCACGGGCAGGAAGAGATGGCTGCCGATGCCAAGATCGCGCAGCACCAGGTTGCCGCCATAGGGTCCGGAGACTATGGCACTGACCTGCTCGTCGCCCGCAGGCTCGGCCGCGATCACGCCCAGGAACGGCGCCATCGGCAGCGTGATGCCGTGGACGTACTCGGCCGTTGTGCGGGCGTCGTCGAAGGTGAAGTAGTGCACATACGGCTCGGCGAAGTCATGGGGCAGAGCTCCGACGCCCAGCGGGAAGGAGTTCCAGCCCCAGCCGATCGTCCGCAGCCTCGTGATACTGACCTCGATCACATCACCAGGCTCGGCACCGGTCACCTCTACCGGTCCGAGCATCGAGTACGGGCCATGCGGGTAACGGTGCCGCAGTGGCTCGCGGTCGGCGAAGCTCATCCCAAACTTCGCCTCGTTGCCCCAGTGCGTCCAGGTATCCGGGTACCGGACCGTGTCGCCAGGCGCGATCACGGCAACTGGCCTGGCTGTCGGGTCAAGGAAGCCCGATCGCACCGTGTCGGTCGTCGACACGACAGTATGAGTCGTCGGCACCGCTCGTTGCCTCCCGTGCTGGTCATGCGAAAGCGCGTGATGACGTCCAGCGCCGTGTGCGCCACGGTCTGCTAGCCGTCGTCAAACACTAGCGAGTGATCTCGGCCGTGGAGCTCGGCGAACCCGATCACGTCGGCAGCGCGGCTCTCGAGTCGGCGGAAGCCAGGTGGATTGGCGGCAACCAAGCACGGTCGGGACGGCGGGGTTAGCGTGTGGTCCCCAGGTGGTCGCCACGTAGGGCGGCTGGCAGCGAATCAGGCGCCCTCAGGCTGCCAAAGCAGGAGCGAAAAAGTCGGTGAGCAGTTGCGTGACGCGCGCTGGCTCGTCGTGATGGACCCAGTGGGAGGCGGGCAGGCGCTCAACGCGGTCTAGGTTGGGCACGTCATCGTGGTCTGGCTCGGCTAGTTCTTCCCCGAGGTAGCGGTCGTGTTCCCCCCAGATAATCAGCGTGGGCGACTGGACGGTGTGAAGCTGCGTTTCTGGGTGCTTCTTCCGGACGGAGGCCCGGTAGTAGTTGATCATCGCGGTCGCAGCGCCTGGCTGTGACCACGCCTCGACGTACCGGTCGATCTCCTCAGGCGTATAGGCCGGGCTGGCGTCGCGGAGGAAGTGCCGGAAGAACCGCCAGTGGTCGGCATGCACCACGCTCTCCGGCAGTTCCGGCAGGTCAAAGAAGAAGAAGTACCAGGACTTCCGCAACTGTCCCGGATGGTGCAGTCCTTGCAGAAGCTTCCGCGGATGGGCCGCGTTGAGGATAGCCAGCCGGTTCACGACCTCCGGGTAGGTCATCGCGGTAGCCCAGGCGACAGATCCGCCCCAGTCATGACCGACTACCAGCGCAGACTGCTCGCCGCGTTCCCGGATGAGACCGCGAACGTCGGCGGCCAGCGGTTCGGTGTCGTAGGCCGCAACCCCGTCCGGCCGTGATGACAGGTTGTACCCGCGCATATCAGGCGCCACGACCCGGAATCCCGCCGCCGCCAGCGGCTCGATCTGCTGCCGCCATCCGTACCAGAACTCGGGGAAGCCGTGCAGCAGAACTACCAGCGGCCCTTCCCCGGCCTCGACGTAGTGCAGTCTCTGGTCGCCGATATCGGCGTAACCCTCACGAAGCTCGCCACCCGCGCCTTCCATCACGCCCCCCGCGGAACCAGCCCGACTAGGTCCAGGCCTCGGTCGTGCCCGCGAACGTGCTGCCTCAACCCGCTATCCGCT
>JASHPF010000286.1 GCA_030038295.1 Streptosporangiaceae bacterium | reverse complement strand
GAGCAAGCGGCCACGCCCAGGCCGCGCGGCGGCCGGAGGGGCGGGCCGTCGCCTGGCGGCCGACCTGCACGGCGGCCGCGCGTTCCTTGGTGCCGAGCTCAGCCGGCCGGGCTGGCTCGACTTCGGCGCCTTCCGATGGCGCGACCTGGCCCTGGCCCAGGGCTTCCGCGCCGCGATCGGGGTCCTGACGCCGTTGGTCATCGGCGTCGCAACGGGCCGGGTCGAGTACGGCAGCTTCGCCGCGCTCGGCGCGCTGCCGGCCGGATTCGTGTCCTTCCGCGGCGTCAACCGGACCCGGGTGCTGGCCGTGCTGTGCGCGACGGCGGGCATGGCCGTGTCCACGTTCGCGGGCGCCACCGCTGCCCGCGAGCCTTGGTTGCTCGTCCCCGTCGTGTTCGCGTGGGGCTACGCCGTGGGACTGCTGGCCGCGCTCGGCCCCACCGCTCTCGCGGTCACGCTGCAGTGGCCGGTCGCGCTGCTGATCGCGAGCGCGCTGCCGCTTGGCCCGCGTGACGCGGCCCTGCGAGCGGGGCTCGTGCTAGCGGGCGGGCTGTGGCAGTGCCTGCTCGTGGTCACGTCGTGGACGGTCAATCGGGGTGGCGCCGAGCGTGCGGCGCTGACCGCTACCTACGGCGCACTGGCCGGCTACGCCGACCGCTTGGCCGGCGGCGGGTTCGGCCCTCCTCCGCCGACTCAGCTGGCCGCGAGCCGTGCTCTGGACGATCCCAATCCGCTGGTCCGCACCGCCGCGCGGCAGCAGATGAGGGATCTCGCCGACGAGGCCGAACAGATCAGGCAGACCCTGACGGCCCTGTCCATCGGCCGCGACGGCGGGCCGCCGGGGCCGGACGTCCGCGCGCTGCTGCGCGTCGCCGGGCGCGTGCTCGCCGAGCTGGCGGCGGGCCTCGATGGCAGACCGGCCCGGCGCGATGAGCATCTGACGGCAGCCAGGCGAGAGGTCGACGGCGTCACCACGAGCGCCCACACCACCTGGCGCTGGGCCGGAGAGGTGCTGCTCGGTCAGCTGCGCAGCGCCAGCTTCCTCCTCGACCGGCTCAACGACGCCGAGCCAGCGGCCCGCCGCGGCGCCGCACCACGTCCGATCCAGCAGGCCTGGCGGCTGGAATCGCTGCTGACACTGCGGGCGAGCGTCGGAACGTCGTCGGAGTCCGGCCGGCACGCGCTGCGGCTCGCCGTCGTCACGGCGATGGCGGAGGCAATCGTGCAGGCCGCCGATCTCAGCCACGGCTACTGGGCAGTACTGACCATCTTCATCGTGCTGCGCCCGGACTATAGCTCCACCCTGTACCGGGGACTGCAGCGTGCGGCGGGCACGCTGGTCGGCGCCGGCCTCGGGCTCGCCACGGTTCAGCTCGCGAGGGTCAGCCTCGTCGCCCTGCTGGCAGGCATCGGCGTCTCCCTGGTCGCCGCGTACGCGGTCTTCACCGTTAACTACCTGCTGTACGGCGTCTTCCTGACCGACTTCGTCGTGGTCTTGCTGGCGCTCCTTGGCCTGCCGCCAGAGCCGACGGCCCTCGCCCGGCTGATCGGAACCGGGCTCGGTACCGGGCTCGCGATCCTGGCTTACCTGCTGTGGCCGACCTGGGAAGGCACGTCGGCCGCGGACAAGTTCGCCCGGCTGTTTGTCGCCCAGGGCCGGTACGCCGACGCCCTGCTGCGCGCCTATACCCGGCCCGGCGGCGCCGCGGAAACCGGGCTGGGCCAGCTCAGGATCGCGGCGCGGCGGGCGAGGATCGACGCGGAGGCGTCCGCCGACCGGCTGGCGGGCGAGCCAGACCACCCGCCGGTGACGGCGAGCACCGCCGGGGCGCTCGTATCGGCCGGACACCGAATCGCCCAGGCGTGTGTCGCACTGGGCGCGGTGCTGACCGCGCATCAAGCCGCTGGCCACACCGCCGTGGTCGCGGACGCGGACCTCCAGAACGGCCTGGACCGGCTCGCGGACGGCGTGTCGGCGTCGCTTGGCCAGCTCGCGACGGCGCTCCGCACGGCGGGTCAGGCAGGCCCGCAGCCGCCCGCGCGCCTTCCGCAGGTGCGTGCCCTCCAGCGGGCTATCTGGCTGCGCCTGACCGACCAGGACGGGGCGCCAGCCGGTGCGGCGGCCGGCCTGCTGACCGCAACCGACAGCCTGGTGGACGCCATCAACGCCGCAGCGCACGCGCTAGGCGGCTGACGTCACCCGCCGGCCGCTGGCGACCGGCTAGCCGATGATGCCCGCGGCGGCTATTGCAGCGGCCTGTACGGCCGTGACCGCCGGAGCTTCGGCCGGGTTACGGTCCGACAACACGGCCACCAGCAGCACGTCGCCGTTGTGCTGGATCACGCCGATGCTTCCGACAACCCACGCCGGTCCCACCAGCTTGCCGTCCATGCCCGCCTCCGCCGCGCCGGCGCTCGCGGCGGCCGGCACCCCCCAGCGCTGTCCCGCCGCTGCGTCTGCCATGAGACCCAGCGCGTAATCGCGGGCCGCTGACCGCAACGGGGAACCACGCTCAACAAAATCCGCGAGCAGCTGCAGCTGGTCGGCGACCGTGGTCCTGGTCCATGTCCAGTCGCTCGGCGCGGGGATCGTGCCGTGCAGCTTGAGGGTCGCGTTGGCCGCGGCCAGGCCCGCGGCCCCGCCCACCATGTTCCACAGCTGCGCGGCAGCGGGCGTGCTGCCGTCCTCGATCATGGCGGCGGCGAGCTCCGCCTCGCGATCGCTGACGGGCGTGCCAGCCTGCTGATGCTGCAGCAACAGGGTCGCAAGGATGTCCGCCGTGACGACGCCGCCGCCGCGGATCGGCACCCCGCCGTCGTAGCTCGCCGTGGCGCCGGTCCGGAGATCGACGACGCCGACCGCCAGACGGCCGGCATAGGTGCCGAGTACCGGCCGGAGCGCCGCGGCGAGCCGTGCGTCGAGGGCCTGCCCGGTGGCCGCGCTCTGGTACCGGGCGGATGCGCTGCTGGCGTGGTGGCCCGGTCGCGCCGCCCCGGCAGTTAAACCAGCGTCCGGCGCCTCGACTGGCTGCGGACGGCTCAGCCCGGCGGCAACGGTCCGCGTCCCCACTGACGGTCCGGTCAGCAGCAGATGCCAGCGGGACGTCGTTGCCATGAAGGCCATGACCACGACGAAACTGGCCATGAGCGCGAATACCACCGTGAATACCCAGCGCTCCAGTGGCCGGAGCCGCCCCGCGTGCTCAGGCACCCGCCTCACCTCGTTCCCAGCGCACCGCTATTTCCGCGCCTGACCCGTTCTGGTGGTGCCTGGGCGCCGTGCCCCGCTCTCGGCGACCTTAGCATTAACTAATGCCATTAGTAATGGCATTAGTGGCCTGGCGAAGGATTTCTGTTCCATTTCGAACCTGTCGACTGCCCGACAATATCAGCTATCGCCGGGCGTCCCCAGGGGTGCGCTGCGGGAGACGTGAAAATGTTATTTACCTGCGGTCGGAGGGGCGGTTGACCATTATCGCCCTACTATTAAAAGGAATAGGCCGCACTTCGCCTTGCCGTTCCATATAGGCTACTCAGAACCGCAGCGGGCTGGTATTGGCGGCAATCCGATCGGCCGCGGCGCGCAGGCCAGTCCGGCCGGTCTCGGCGTCAGCGGGCGGTGGGCCGCCCGACCGGCCTGGCACTGGCCGCCCCCGATGGCAGGGACGGGCTCTCGTAAAGGCCCGTCAATCTTCTCGTTGCGAGCCGACCAACTCTGGGGTCCGCCACCGGCCGGGGGCGGCAGCGCGGGCACTCTCACTGGGTGATCACGCCAGCCCGGACCGGGGCCGCTTCGCCGCCTAGCTCGGGCCGCCAGGCGCGCACGCGCTGGCCGGTCCGGCCGACCGCCGACAGCGTCTGGTGGCTGGTAGGCGTGGCGGCCGCGTTCAGCCTGGCGCAGCTGGTGCTCGTCGCTCCGCGTCTCGGGCTTAGCTGGGACGAGGTCGTGTACGTCAGTCAGCTGAGCATCCACGCGCCCGCGGCCAACTTCGATCCGGCCAGGGCCAGGGGCGTCACCCTGCTGGCCGCGCCGGTCGCGATGCTGACCTCCTCGATCCTCGCCCTGCGGGTCTATCTCTCCCTGCTATCGGGGGCCGGCCTGCTGCTCGCGCTGCTGGCCTGGCGGGGACTGCGGCCCGCGTGGCTGCTGGCGCTCGCCGGGGTCTGCTACGCCAGTCTCTGGACGGCCCAGTACTACGGGCCGCAGGCGATGCCCGATGAGTGGATCGCCTTCAGCGTTCTCGGCGCCGTGGGGCTGTTCTTGCGGGCCGCTGGCGCTGGCCAGGTCCAGGCGGTGCCCGCCGGACCGACCTCGCCCTTCCCGCGCGTCCTGCGGGGCCGCCGCGGCGCGCTGGTCGGGCTGGCGACGTGCCTGGCCATCGCCGCGCTGGTCCGTCCCGGTGACGCCCTCTACGTGTCCGGCGCACTCATCGTCGCGGTGCTCGCCGTCCCAAGGTGGCGCCAGCCCTCCCTGCTCGCCGCCGTGGTTGTCGGCTTCGCCGCCGGCGCGGCGGAGTGGGTGATCGAGGCGTACGTGCGGTACGGCGGCCTGGCATCAAGGCTGCATGCGGCTGCCGCCGAGCAGAGTGGTTTCGGCTTGCACGCGGGCTGGTGGGACGAGCTGCGCGCGCTCGACGGGCCGACGCTGTGCCGGCCGTGCACCGTCGGGCTGCGTGACCCGGTGATCACCGTCTGGTGGCTGGCGCTTCCGGTGATCGTCGTGCTCGGCGTGCTCGCCGCCCGAAAGGCCGGGCGGCTCGCGTCGTCGCTACTCGCCGCCTGCTGCGGGCTCGCCGTGGCGGCTCAGTACCTGTTCCTCATCAACTACGCGGCACCGCGGTTCCTGCTGCCGGCTTATCTGCTGCTCGCGATCCCGGTGGCGGATGCGCTCGGATTCCTGCTAGCCGACCGCTCCGGTGTCAAGCCCGGCGGGGTCGTGCTCGTCACGATCGCGCTGGTGGTCCAGATTCTCGTGCAGCAGGTCGTGCTCGACCACCAGGTGGCCGAGAAGCGGGCGTTCTTCGGCTCCTTCTCGGTGGTCGCGGCCGACCTGCACCGGCTCGGAGTGCGGCCGCCCTGTCTGGTACAGGGCTCGCAGTACATCCCCGTGGCGTTCTACGCCGGCTGCGCGTCGACTCCGTCGGCTACGGTTATCCGCCGGTCGCGCCCGGACGTCCGCATCGCCGTGCTCGTCGGCGTCGGCCAGTCCGCGCCTTCCTACGCCGCCCGCTGGTCCGGACATCACCTGGCTGGCGTCCGCTCGCCCCTGCTGCCGACGACGGCGTATCTCCCGCCCGGGCAGCCTCAGCCGACCGCCCGACCGCACCGGCCGGCGGGACGGTAGCCCGGTACCGCCGGCGGCCGCCAGTACCGCGGCCCGGCGAGCCAGACCGGCAACCCCGGCCCCGTTCCCTCACGATCTTGGTTGTCAGGAACGAATCCCATTTAGTAAGGCTAGCCTTATGAGGCTAGGCTTAGCACCATGGCGGGTCCGGACGTAGGCGAGGTTGCCGCCGCGCTGCGGGACAGCATCGGGCTGCTGCGCAGGCGGCTCCGCCAGGTCAAGGCCGAACGCGGCGACCTCACCCTGCCGGAGAGCGCCGCCCTGGTACGACTGGACCGCGGCGGCCCCACGACATCCGGCGCGCTGGCCAGGCAGGAACAGATCAGTCCGCAGTCCATGGGAGCGACGCTGGCCGGGCTGGAGGCACGCGGGCTGGTCGAGCGCCAGCCCGACCCGCACGACGGCAGGCGGGTGGTCATCTCCGTGACCGACGCCGGCCGGCAGGTGCTCAGGGACCGGCGCAACGCCCACACCGAGCTGCTCGCCCGGGCGCTCGCCGACGGGTTCACGGCGGCCGAGCTCGACGTGCTGGCCGCCGCGGCGCCGCTGCTCGAGCGGCTGGCCGAGCGGCTGTGAGCCGACCGGCTGCGGGCGCGCTCCGGTCCGGATCCTCCGACGGTTTCCGGAGGTAACGGGGTGACTGGCGGCGCGGCCGACGCCGATGACAGGTACCGGTGGGTGGCCCTGTCGAACACGACCGCGGCCGTGTTCATGTCCGCGCTCGACGGGTCGATCGTCATCATCGCGCTGCCGGCCATCTTCCGCGGGATCAACCTGGACCCGCTGTCGCCTGGCAACATCAGCTACCTGCTGTGGATGATCATGGGCTACCGCCTCGTGCAGGCGGTGCTCGTGGTCAACCTTGGCCGCCTCGGCGACATGTTCGGCCGGGTGCGCATGTACAACCAGGGCTTCGTCGTGTTCACCGTGGCGTCCGTCCTACTCTCGTTCGACCCGTACCAGGGGACGCACGGGGCGCTGTGGCTGATCGGCTGGCGCTTCCTGCAGGCGATCGGCGGGTCGATGCTGATGGCCAACTCGGCGGCGATCCTCACCGACGCGTTCCCCCCGGAGCGGCGCGGTTTCGCGCTCGGCACCAACCAGATCGCCGCGCTCGCCGGGATGTTCGTCGGCCTGGT
>JASHPF010000285.1 GCA_030038295.1 Streptosporangiaceae bacterium | reverse complement strand
CGGCGTCCGACTGCCTCGCGGCCAGCGCCGTCATGAGTACCAGCACCGCCTGCAGCGCCAGCGTGCGGAGCACGAGCGCGGCGCCCGCCCGCGCAGCTGTGCGGAGCCCGGCCACGTCGGGCCGGAATCCGACCCCGGCCCGCCGCGCGCCGCGCGCTACGACGACCAGGTAGGCGGCGCCCGATCCGGTTTGCGCGATCACCGTGCCCCACGCCGAGCCCGCGATACCCCAGTGCAGGCCGAGCACGAGGGTCGCGTTGAGCGCGACATTGACAGCGTTGGCGACGGCGGAGACGATGAGCGGCGTGCGCGTGTCGTGCAGGCCGCGCAGCACGCCGGTGCCGGCCAGCACGGCGAGCATGGCGGGCGCCCCGAGCACGCTGATCCGCAGGTAGATCACCGCCTGCCGGCTGACCGCCGCGGTCGCGCCGAAGGCCAGGACGATCCGGGGCGCGAGCGGCCAGGCCACCACGAGGACGGCGAGCCCGATGGCTGCGGCGAGCCACAGCCCGTCGATGCCCTGGCGGATCGCCGCGTCACGGCGGCCCGCGCCGAGTTGGCGGGCTACGGCCGCGGTGGTGCCGTAGGCGAGGAAGATCGAGACGCCCACCAGCGTGGTCAGGACCTGACTGGCGACCCCGAGCCCGCCGAGGGGCACCGTGCCGAGCCGGCCGACGATCGCGGAGTCAGCGAGCAGGAACAGCGGCTCGGCAACCAGGGCCCCGAACGCTGGCAGCGCCAGCCGCAGGATCTCCGCGTCCTGCGGGTTGCGGCTAGCCAACCACGCTCCGGGCGCGCAGGTCCGCGATGTCCGTGGCGGACAGGCCGAGGCCGGCGAGGACGTCGTCGGTGTCGGCGCCGGGCCGCGGCGGGCGAGCCGGAGGGACGTCGGCGGGCGTGCGGCCAAACCGCGGCGCAGGCCCGGGCTGCGTCACGTCACCGACCGTCACGAACGCGCTCCGGGCGACCGCGTGCGGATGCACCGGTGCCTCGGCGAGGCTCAGCACCGGCGACACGCAGGCGTCGGTGCCGGCGAAGACCTGCTCCCACTCGGTCCTGGTGCGCCCCGCGAACGTCTCGGCGAAGCGCTGCCGGAGCACGGGCCACCCGGCCCGGTCATGCTGGGCAGGCAGGCCCGCGTCGGAGAGCCCGAGCCCGTGCAGGAGGGCCGCGTAGAACTGCGGTTCGAGGGCGCCGACCGCCACGTACTCGCCGTCGGCGGTGGCGTACGTGTCATAGAACGGTGCCCCGCCGTCGAGCAGATTGGTGCCCCGCTGGTCCTGCCAGCTACCCGACGCGCGCAGTCCGTATACGAACGACGTGAGCAGCGCCGAGCCGTCGACCATGGCAGCGTCGACGACCTGGCCAAGGCCGCTAGCGGCCCGCTCGACCAGCGCGGCCAGGATGCCGAGCGCGAGCAGCATGCCGCCGCCGCCGAAGTCGCCGAGCAGGTTTACCGGCGGCACCGGTGCCGCACCCGCGCGGCCGACCATGCTCAGCGCACCGGAGACGGCGATGTAGTCGATGTCGTGGCCGGCCGTGTGAGCCAGCGGCCCGTGCTGGCCCCAGCCGGTCATTCTGGCGAAGATCAGGCCGGGATTGCGCTCCGCACACACGTCGGGGCCGAAGCCCAGCCGTTCCGCCACGCCCGGCCGGAACCCCTCGACCAGTACGTCGGCGTCCTCGACCAGGCGCAGCAATAGGTCAATGGCGGCGCCGTCCTTGAGGTTCAGCCCGACAGAGCGGCGGCCGCGGCTCAGCGGGTCACCCGGCGGCACGGCCTGCGGCCCGCACCGCTCGGCCCGGTCGATCCGCAGCACGTCGGCGCCGAGATCGGCGAGGATCATGCAGCCGAACGGCGCAGGCGCCAGGCTCGCGATCTCGATCACGCGCACGCCGCTGAGTGGCCCCATGGTGCCTCCGCCTGCAGTCCAGACCTGGCCGGCGCCTGACCGACCGGTGTGCTGCGATCGTAGTGCCCGGCCTGGCGCTGGTCTGGTCTCGGCGGTCGGCGCTAACCCTGCCGACGGGCGCGGGTCCGATCCGGCTGCTGTTGCTGGTGCTCGGTGAGCAGCAGCGCGAGGGTCGGGCAGTCGGCGACAGCCCGCCGGGCCAGGGCCAGCAGCCGCAGCGGCACCGGGCCCGGCCGGATGACGGGGTAGCCCCACGGGTCAGCGGTGATGAGCTCTGGCAGCAGTGCGATGCACACGCCGTGAGCGTCACAGGCGATCGGATTGACCCGCAGCTCAAGCTCACGGACCGAACCAGCTGGCTGGCGTCCGGGCTGGCTCATCGCTGGCTCCGCGGCGGAATCGGCAGGGTCGCGGCTGCCTGCGCTCGCCCGCACGGTCCGGCCGCCGCGTGCGCGTGCAGGTCGGCCGAGAACACCGTGAGCGCGCTCCGCACCAGCACGGCCGCACCGTCGGGCAGGTGGCACGCACCGCGACCGGTAATGAGGCCGGTGAGCTGCCGTGCCCAGCCGATGATGTCGGCGTCCGGCTGGCCAAACGCGATCCAGTTCATCGCCTCGGCCAGGGCCGGCATGCCGTTGCGGCACGGTCCGCACTGGTCCGCAATCTGGCTCGCGAGGTAGCCCGCGACCCGGGCGGTCTCGGCGAGCCCGCACGAGCTGGCGGGCAGCACGGCGAGCACCCCGGCCCCGAAGGTGGCGCCGGCGGCCCGCAGGCCCGGCACGCTCATCGGTACCCGGAACGCGTCGGGCAGCGGCAGCCAGGTGCCGAAGTAGCCGCCGGCCAGCACCGCCTGGGCGGGTACGTCCAGGCCGGAGCGGTGCAGCACCTCGCCAAGCGGCGTCCCGAGCGGGATCTCTCGCACGCCGGGGCGGCTCACCGCGCCGGTGACGGTGACGAGGGCCGAGCCGGGCGCGTCATCGGCGCCGACGGAGCGGAACCAGGCAGCGCCGTAGCGGGCGATGAGCGCCACCTGGGCCAGCGTCTCGACGTTGAGGACGAGCGTGGGCTGCCGTCGCACGCCCTTGTCCGACGGCCGCGGTGGGACGAAGGCGGGCACGGCGCGGCCGCCGTTCAAGAGGCTGACGAGCGCGGTCTCCTGGCCGGCCAGGTAGCCGTGCGCCGCCTCGTCGACGACCTCGATCGGCAGCCCGCCGAGCCCGGCCCGGTCCCGCTCGGCGATCGCGTCTCGCACGGACCGTGCCACCGGGCTGCGCGAGCCGAGGCACAGGTAGCCGCGGCTCGCCCCGACCGTCTCCGCGCACAGCTGAATGCCATCCAGCACGAGGTGCGGTGACCGAGCGAGCAGCACGGCATCCTTGCTGCTGGCCGGCTCGGACTCCGAGCCGTTGGCGACCACCACGCGGGCGCCGCGGCCGGCGTTCGCGGTCGCCACTGCCTGCAGCTTGCGGCCGGTAGAGAAGGCGGCGCCGCCGCGACCGGTGAGTCCCGCGCGCTCGACCTCGGTGATCAGCGCTCCGGACTCCGGGTCGAGCAGTGGTATCGGCCCGTAGTGCCGGTGGTGCGCGGCCAGTTTCATCGGCTGGTCGCGGACGATGAGCCGCAGCTCACGAGGACCGGGCGGCCGGGCGACACGATCCGACGCCCGAAGGCGTTCGGTGGTCATTTGCCGGCTCCCGCCGATGTGCTTGATGCCGCCCTGGGCTGCGAGCTATGGGTCCCTGACCGGGCGCTCCAGTTCGGCGCGAGCGGCCCGGCCCGCAGCCACGCGCCGCCGGCGACGACGGCCAGCACGACCAGAACGACCCCGGCGGTGGCCCAGCCCGGTCGCTGCGGCCAGCTGAGCGCCAGCCGCCACAGCGTCAGCACGACAACCACCAGCACGCAGGCCGCGGTGAGCGCGAGAACCCACCGCACCGACGTGTCGCTGCCGGTGCCGAGTCCGTGCACGACCGCTATCGGCCAGCACGCGTACGCGGTCCAGTGCACCAGCCGCCAGCTACGCAGCCCCATTCTCGCCCTGGCCAGGCTGGTGATGATCAGCGCGAGCATCAGGTCGAGCGCAATGGCACCGAGACCGAGCCAAAACGGCCGGTACGACCCGATGAACGGGATGAAGGCATCCGCCAGCGGAATCGACACGAAGGTGTCGAGCACCGTCGTCAGCACGTGTACCACCGTGAACGCCAGCGCGAGCAGCGACAGGTTCCGGTGCAGGCCGAGCGTGACGAAGCGCGGCCAGCTGCGGTGCTCGAACCGGACCGATGACAGCAGCCCGGCTCCCATCGACGCGGTCAGCAGCACCAGCGCGACCAGACCGGTGGCTCTCGTGGTGTACCAGAGCGGGGTCGACGAGGTGACGATGATGGCGGTGGGGACGGCGCCGGTCATACCGCCCCCGGATCGCTGTCGCCGGGCCAGCCCGCCGTGGTCACCGTGCTGCCGTCGTGCCTGACCAGCCGGGCGGGCAGTCCGAGGCCGTGCAGCCAGCCCGGCGCGGCCGCCCCGCGGATGATCGCCGCCGTGCTGGCGGTGTTGGCGTCGATGCAGGTGCCCGCGGCCACACTGACCGTGCGCCAGCAGGAGTCGGCCGGCCTGCCGGTGGCCGGGTCGATGATGTGATGCACGCGGCGCGGGCCGAGCTGCCAGCTCCGGACCGTCGTGCTCGATGTCGCGAGCCCGCCGGAGGAGATGCTCACGGTCTGCCCGGCCGCCGAGGCCGGTGCGGCCTGGTCGTCGGTGACCTTGATCCGCCAGCCACCGGCCGGCGGTGGGCCGGCCACCGCCACATCGCCGCCAAGGCTGACCAGGACGCCGCAGCCGAATCGGGCTGCGATCTGGTCAGCGCACCGGTCTGCGGCCCAGGCCTTGGCCGTGGCGCCGAGGTCGAGCCGGGCACCGCCGGCGAGCCTGACCCGCCGAGACGAGCGGTCTAGGTGCACGCACCGCCATCCAGGCACAGGTCCGACGGCCGTGGCTTGTCCCGCCACACCGGCCTCCCGCGCAGCGGCCTCTACCTGCGGAAAGTCCCGGTCGTAGCCCAGTGCCAGGAGCGCTGATCCGCAGGTCGGGTCGACGTCCCCGGCGGAGAGCCGGGCGGCGCGCAGGGCGGCTGCCAGCAGCTCGGCAAGGGTCTGGCTCACGGCCATCGGCCGCCCGCCAGCCGCGTTGAGCCGGGACAGCTCGGAGTCTGGCCGGAACCGGTTACACGCCAGGTCGACGTCGGCGAGCAGGTCGTCGGCGACGGAGCGAGCCTGGCCGACGGCGTGCCCGCTCGTCACCAGCAGCACAGCGGTCGTGCCGAACACGCCGAAGGTGCTGCTGGCAATGGTCTCGGTGCTCATCCTCGGGTTCGTTACGGGACATGCGTCGACGTGCCGCCCGACGTCGCATGGCTCGGGCCGCTGGCAGGCTGCGGCGGCTGGCTGGGGACCACGATGGACCCGCCATTGTTCTGCGTAGCGGGAGTGCTGCTGCTGTTCTGCGTGGCGGGAGTGCTGCTGTTCTGCGTGGCGGGAGTGCTGCTGGCGCTGTTCTGCGTCACGGGGCTGCTGCCGCCCGTGCCGGTGCCGCCGCTCGCCGCATCTGCGGCGTGATAGCCAAACGCGAGGGCCATCACGGCTGAGCAGACCGCCCCGAGCAGCCCGGCGCGCCATGTCCACCGGCCGATCTTGCGTAGCCCCAGGTCCCGATCGCGCGCCGCGGCACGCGGGTCTCGCTGGAGCACGGCTGCCTTCCTTCCGATCGCAGTCCGGTCGGCTGCGGCCCACCCGGATGCTGCCTCACTATTGCGGCCTTGCCCTAAGAATCGCTCAATACCGGCTCTCGGTTCACCCTGATCCTGCTGTCAGTCTGCTTTTTGCTGCGGTCGGGACGCGTGCACAGCCCCGCCGGGAACCTACCCCCCTTGGCAGGAGACCCCGCCCTGGCGGATGCCGCGTGTTGCGGCCGCCGTGTACCGTCGGAGCATGCGCGGATACACCCAGGACAAGGATGCCTACCTTCGGCGGCTGCGCAGGATCGAGGGTCAGGTTCGCGGCCTGCAGCGGATGGTCGAGGACGACACCTACTGCATCGACGTGCTGACCCAGATCTCCGCTGTGACCAGGGCGCTGCAGGCGGTCGCCGTGGGCCTGCTCGAGGACCATCTCGGGCACTGCGTCACCCAGGCGGTCGAGCACGGCGGGCCGGAGGCCGACGCGAAGGTCAAGGAGGCGGCGCAAGCCGTGTCCAGGCTGGTGCGATCCTAGGACCCGAGGAACCGGGGCTGGCGGGTGCCTGGCTGCGCGGACGGGTCGGTCAGCCGGGCAAACGCTCGCAGGTTGGCCAGACTCTCGCCGCGTTTGACCCGCCACGCGTACTCCTTCCTGATCGCGCTCGCGAACCCGATCATGAGGGCCTGATCGAAGGTGTCGTCGGCGTAGCTGAGCACGCAGCCGAGCAGGCGATCCACCTCGCTCGCGCTGATGGCCGCCAGCGGCTGCCTGCCTACCAGATAGACGTCGCCGATCGGGTCGAGCGCGAAGTGCACCCCGTACATGCGTGCGTTGTGCTCCAGCAGGAACCGGTAGAAGGCAGCGTGATTCTCGTCCGGCTGGCGGCAGAAGAAGGCCTCCAGGTGCAGGCTGTGCGTCCCCGCTATGAGCCAGGTCTTCGTCTGCAGTTTGTGCTCGCCGCGCAGCGTGACCAGATAGCTGCCCGGCTCGGCGGCCTCGTACTCGACGCCTAGCTCGTCGAGGGCGGCGCGGAGCGCATCGCCCCGACTCGCGCCGGCGTGCTCGGTCACGCCTCGACCGCGGCGGCCGTCTCGGCGGTGACGGTCGCGTAGAGCTGCAGCAGCGAGTCGACCGTAGCCGACCAGCCGAACCGGGAGGCGTGCTCGCGCGCTCCAACGGCGAGGCTAGCCAGCCGGGTCGGCGCCTCGATCAGCTCGCGGACCGCCCTGGCGTAGTGCCCGGGGTCGCGGGAGTCGACCAGGATGCCCGAGTAGCCATGCCGCACTGCCGTCCGCAGCCCACCGACCGCGGCGGCCACGACGGGCGTCCCGCACGCCTGTGCCTCCATCGCGACCAGGCCGAACGATTCGGAATACGACGGCACCATCACGACGGTGGCAGCCCGGTACCACTGGGCCAGCTCGGCTTGCGGGCACGGCGGCTCGAGCCGGACCTGGTCGCCGAGGCCGAGCCGGCTGGCGAGCTCGAGCAGGCTGTCGGGATCGTTGCGGCCCGTGCCGCTCGGGCCGCCGACGAATGCGACGGTGAGCTGGCCGGCCAGGCCGGGGAAGTCGGCGAGTAGCCGGGCCGCGGCGTGCAGGACGACATCGGGCGCTTTCAGTGGCTGCACCCGCCCGGCGAAGACGAGCACGACGCCGTCCGCGGGCAGGCCGAGCTGGCGCCGCGCGGCCCGCTGCGAGCCGGGCCGGAATACCGATAGGTCAACGCCGGGGTTGATGACCGCCACCCGCGACGGGTCGGCCGCGTAGTAGCCAATAAGCTGACGCGCCTCGTCCTCGGTGTTGGCGACGAGCCGGTCGGCTGAGGCGACGACCTCGGCCTCGCCACGGAGCCTGACGTCCGGCTCGGCGGCGTCGCCGACCGCTAGTGCGGCGTTCTTGACCCGGCCGAGGGTGTGCATGGACTGTACGAGCGGCACCCCCCAGCGTTCCTTGGCTACTGCACCGACCTGGCCAGACAGCCAATAGTGGCCGTGGACCAGGTCGTACCGGCCCGGCGCGTGCGCAGCCTCGGTACGGAGCAGCTCGAAGGTGAACTGGCATAGCTGACCGGGAAGATCCGACTTGTCCAGATCCTCAAACGGGCCTGCGGCCAGATGCCTGACCAGCACGCCCGGAGCCAGCTCGGCTACCTGCGGCTGGTCGCGGGACACCGCTCGGGTGAAGATGTCGACCTCTACGCCGCGCTCGGCCAGCCGCTTGGCTACCTCGACAACGTAGACATTCAGGCCGCCCGCGTCGCCGGTACCTGGCTGCTCGAGCGGTGATGTGTGGACGCTGACTGTCGCGATCCGGCGGAGCTGGGGTCGCGGCACGGGCATGCACCTCCGGAAGGCACGAACCGCGAATCTGGCCCCCGTGTTCCCGGCCCCGGACGGTGGCGGGGCAAGACGCTGTGACCTGATATGACCACATTACCCATCTAGTTTATAGCTTTTTGATCTTGGCGCGATCGAGGCGCTGGGCCGGCTCGGGCGAGCCCGCTAGCATCGTGACCATGAGCACGCTGATCATGATCAGGCATGGCGAGAGCGAGTGGAACGACAAGGGGCTGTTCACTGGCTGGGTTGACGCCGGGCTGTCCGAGCGCGGCAAGCTGGAGGCGGCCCGTGCCGGGGAGCAGCTGGCCGATGCCGCCCTGCGGCCCGATGTCGTGCACACCTCCGTGCTCACCCGCGCCATCCAGACCGCGAACATCGCGCTGGAAGCCGCGGATCTGGCCTGGCTCCCCGTGCGGCGGTCGTGGCGGCTGAACGAGCGGCACTACGGCGCGCTGCAGGGCAAGGACAAGGCGCAGACGAGGGCCGAGTTCGGCGCCGAACAGTTCATGCTGTGGCGAAGGTCATACGACGTGCCGCCGCCGCCCATCGCCGACGACGACCCGCTCTCGCAGGCGGGCGATCCGCGCTACGCGCTGCTGCCTGATGAGCTGCTGCCACGCACCGAGTGCCTGCGCGACGTCGTCGAGCGGATGCTGCCGTACTGGTACGACGGCATCGTCCCGGACCTCGCCGCAGGCCAGACCGTGCTCATCGTCGCGCACGGCAACTCGCTGCGCGCACTGGTCAAGCACCTGGACCACATCGGTGACGCGGAGATCGCCGGGCTGAACATCCCGACCGGCATGCCGCTGATCTATGAGTTCGACGGCAGGTTCCGCCCGACGGGACCGGGCCGGTACCTCGATCCTGAGGCCGCTGCCGCGGCGGCCGAGGCGGTGCGGGCGCAAGGCAGCGCCCCGGCCTGACCCGATCGGGTGCGGTCCCGCCGTCCACGGCCGGGCACCAGCATCAGTCTGGCCAGACCGCTGGTGTCCACCAGGCACAATCGACATTGACGCCCAACGTCCGAGCAGCGAACATCGGGCAAACAACCGTTCCTGTTCCCGGCTGGCAGTGGGCGACAACCGGGCCGCCCTAATACGATCGGGACTGTGGAGTTGGGGGTGCAAGCCGTCATGTCCCCGGACATGTCCGCCACCATGCGCTGTTCTGCCGCAAAGCTCCCCCCGGGCATCAGTGCCGTGCTCGCAGTGCTGCTGTCGTCCGCGGTCGTGCTGGACAGTGATGATCAGGTGCTGACCTCCAGCCCCGCAGCGCGTGAATTCGGACTCGTCGAAGACGACCGGCTCGTTGTCGGCGAGTTGCTGGCCCTGGCGCGGCAGGTCCGCCGCGACGGTCTGCCCCGCGAGGGCGAGATCGACATGATGACCAACCGCTTCAACGGCCGCGCGACGAGCTTCGCGGTACGTGTTGCGCCGCTTGGCCCCGAGGTGGGGGACGGCGGGCTGATCCTGCTGCTCGCCGAGGACCAGACCGAGAGCCGCCGCGTCGATGAGGTTCGTCGCGACTTCGTCGCGAACATCAGCCATGAGCTGAAGACGCCCGTGGGCGCCCTCGCCCTGCTGGCCGAGACCGTGGAGGAGGCCGCCGACGACCCCGAGGCGGTCCTCCGCTTCGCCGGGCGGATGCGCCAGGAGGCGGCGCGGCTGACGGACCTGGTCCAGGACCTGATCATGCTGTCCAGGATCCAGGCCGCCGAGCCGGTGCCTGACCCGCGTCCGGTCCTGCTCGACGAGGTAGTGGCCGAGGCGGTCGACCGCTGCCGGATGCGCGCCACCGCTCGCGGCATCTCCCTGGAGGTCACCGGCGAGCCCAGGCTCACCATTCTCGGCGATGAGGACCTGCTAGTCACGGCCCTGCGCAACCTGCTCGAGAACGCGATCGCCTACAGCCCGGACAAGACCAGAGTGCTGGTGAGCACCAGGGCAGTGTCCAACTGGACAACCGAGGTCAGCGTCACCGATGAGGGCATCGGTATTCCGGAGCGCGACCGGGAGCGCATCTTCGAGCGGTTCTACCGGGTCGACCCAGCACGGTCGCGGGCGACCGGCGGCACCGGCCTCGGCCTCGCGATCGTGAAGCACGTGACGGCCGCGCACGGCGGCAACGTAACGGTCTGGAGCCGGGAGGGCGCTGGCTCCACGTTCACCCTGCGGCTCCCGCTCCGGCCGGGCCGCGCCGTGCCCAGCAGTACCGAAGACGGTAGTACGGACCAGCCGACGCGGCGGGGCCACGCCACCGCGCAATCTGCCAGGGAGGCAGTGACGTGACTCGGGTGCTCGTAGTGGAGGACGAGGAGTCCTTCAGCGACGCGCTGTCTTACATGCTGCGCAAGGAGGGCTTCGAGGTTGCCGTGTGCCCAACCGGCCCGGACGCCATCGAGACCTTCGACCGCACCGGTGCCGACTTGGTCCTGCTCGACCTCATGCTGCCCGGCCTGCCGGGCAGCGAGGTCTGCCGCAGCCTGCGGGAGCGGTCCAGCGTGCCGGTGATCATGCTCACGGCGAAGGACAGCGAGATCGACAAGGTCGTCGGGCTGGAACTCGGCGCGGATGACTACGTGACGAAGCCGTTCTCCTCGCGCGAACTGGTCGCCCGGATGCGTGCCGTCCTGCGGCGGCGCGGCGACGTGACAGAGCCGGTCAGCTCGATCATGGAGTCCGGGCCGGTCCGGATGGACGTGGACCGGCACGTCGTGACGGTCCGCAGCGAGCAGGTGCAACTGCCGCTGAAGGAGTTCGAGCTGCTCGAGGTGCTGCTGCGCAACGCCGGGCGGGTGCTGACCCGGATGCAGCTGATCGACCGGGTCTGGGGCGCCGACTACGTCGGCGATACCAAGACGCTGGACGTGCACGTGAAGCGGCTGCGAGCGAAGATCGAGACCGAGCCCACGAACCCGCGGCACATCGTGACGGTCCGCGGCCTGGGCTACAAGTTCGAGCCTGTCGGCTAGCGCCGTCGCGGACGCGCGCGGTAGCTAGCTGCTGGCCGTCGGGGTCGGCTTCGCTGCGGCCGTCGCCGCGGCGCTGGGCGTCGGAGTCTGCGCGCGGCTGGCCGCCTTCGCGGTGGTCGCGGCGGGCAGCGGGGGCTTGAGCGTGGCGTACTGGGCAGCCCGCGGCATCACCGGCACCATGAGCCGGACCGGACCGGCCTTCTGGAAGTTGAGCACGAGCGTGACATTCGAGCCACTCGTGACCGTCCGGGTCAGGCCGCGGAGCACGATCTGCGGTGTGGGGCCCGCGTAAAACACGGGGTGGCCGTAGACGACCGGGATGCCGCCCGCTGGCAGCACCACCGAGGACGCCGTGCCCGGCGCCGAGATGCTGATCAGCTTGTCCGATGCGCCGTTGGTGACCAGGGCCAGGAAGAGGCTCGCCGACTGGCCCGTCGAGAGGCTGCTGCCAAGCGGAGCACCGAGGATGAACACGTTCCTGATAGACAGGTTGCCGACCACCGTTCCAGCCGCGTCGGTCGGATAGTGGAAGTCCAGCGTCGGCGCGTTGTTGCCGGCCTCGCAGCCGGCTACAGCCGGAATCAGCGCGATGGCCGCGACGAGCAACAGCCGGTGCGACAGTGCGCCCGCCCAGCGGCTCCGGATCACGGCATGCCCTCCTTGACAGGGTGACCGACAGACGCGGCACAGCGTAGCCACCCGGCGCGGGCGGGCTCACGCCGGCCCGGTCACTTTCACCTGGCGGGGGACCGAACCCGACGGGCTGGCCCGGATTCAGTCGATAATCGCCTGAATCAGTTCGGTGGAGCTGTCGCCCGGGCTCAGCCCGCTGGCGTATCGAGCGGTCCGATCGGGCGCCACCAGGATGGCCGTCAGATGGCCAGCCGACATTCCCGGCGGGAAGCTGGCCGGCCTGGTCAGCGCGTCACTCGTATCGTCCGCCAGCATGAACACCGCTCGCCATCGGCTAGCGAGCTGTCCGTAGAGCCGCTGAACCTCTGCCTTGGTCTGCCGGTTGTAGACGACGTAGGCGGGCGCGTGGGCGCTCGTCGCCACGTCGGCGAGCCAGGCCAGCGTGCTGGTGCAATTGCAGCCCGGCGGGACGAGCACGATCATGGCCTCCCGCACGGCATCAAGCGGAAGGGCACGGCCGTCGACCGCGATCGCCGCAGGCGGCAGCAGGCCCGCGACCACGATGTCCGGGGATCGCCCGGCCGTAGCCGAGCCGCCGCGACCCGTCGACAGGCCCGACGTGCCGGAGTTGGGCAGACCGGTCAGGTTCTGCTCGGAGGTCGCCGTAAACACCGTCAGCAGCGTCCCGGTAATGAGCGCCAGGATCAGGCAGCAGGCCAGCAGCGGCAGCACGATGCCGTCCCTGCCCACGGACCGGTGCCAGCGGGTCCGCCGCTGGTGGCGCCGCAGCGCCCGCAGCTCGCGGTGGTACGCCTGCACGTCACGCTCGAGTTCCCGCGCGTCGTCGGGAATCTCGATGTCGACCGGCGGCAGGCCCGTATCGTCCCGTTCCGGTTCGCTACCTGGGCTCACGGCTTCCTCTCCGACAGGAGCGAACGTCTCTTCTCAGTATGAGCCAGAGCCGCCTCGCGGGGTCCAGTCGGACCGCAGGACCACCGGCTGATCGGGGCGCGACTGGCCGCGGCGCGCCGACCGGTCCGAGCGGCCTCAATTTGACGCTTCCCTGCTGCGCCATTGACCTGCACCTTTGCCGCTAACGACAGCGAATCGCTCCGGCTGCCCGTGCTAAGCTGGTATCCAGCGGAAGGGGTACCTGGCACATGTCATTTAAGGTCGGCGACACCGTCGTCTACCCCCACCATGGGGCTGCTCGGATCGAGGAAATCGAAACCCGTGTCATCAAGGGCGAGGACAAAACCTACCTCGTGCTGAAGGTCGACAAGGGTGACCTGACTGTGCGTGTTCCCGCGGACAATGCAGAGCTTGTCGGCGTCCGCGACGTGGTCGGGCAAGAAGGGCTTGAGCGCGTTTTCGACGTGCTGCGCGCCCCGTACACCGAGGAGCCCACCAACTGGTCTCGCCGGTACAAGGCCAACCTGGAGAAGCTCGCCTCTGGCGACGTCAACAAGGTGGCCGAGGTCGTGAGGGACCTGTGGCGCCGCGACCGCGAGCGTGGCCTCTCCGCCGGTGAGAAGCGGATGCTCGCCAAGGCCAGGCAGATTCTGGTCAGTGAGCTGGCGCTGGCCGAGAAGACCAACGAAGACAAGGCCGAGGCCCTGCTCGACGAGATTCTCGCTTCCTGACCGCTGTGGCCGACCTGCTGCCGCGAGTCGGCATCGGCGTCGACGTTCATCCCATCGAGGCCGGTCGGCCGCTGTTTCTGGCTGGCTTGCTGTGGCCTGGTGAGGACGGCCTGACCGGCCATTCCGATGGTGACGTTGCCGCGCACGCGGCCTGCAGCGCCGTGTTGTCCGCGGCTGGCCTCGGCGACCTGGGCAGTCAGTTCGGCACCAGCCGGCCCGAGTGGGCGGGTGCTCCCGGCTCGGCGCTCCTCGCCGAGAGCGCCCGGCTGACCGCGGCCGCCGGCTTTCG
>JASHPF010000284.1 GCA_030038295.1 Streptosporangiaceae bacterium | reverse complement strand
GCCCTGACACGCCCCCACCCGCCCCATCAGCCCCACCAGCCACTCCGGCCGCGGCTCGTTCCGGCGGTTTTCATGATCCCGGTGCATGGCACGCGCAGACCGCACCTCATGCACCGGGATCATGGAAAAGAGGGCCAGCGATCGAGGTGATCAAGCCGGGGCCGCTGGCCCTGATTCAGGATCTGGGGCGGCCGGGGTACGGGCACCTCGGGGTGCCGCGCTCCGGGGCGGCCGACGAGGCCAGCCTCCGGCTGGCCAACCGGCTGGCGGGCAACCCGGACGGTGCCGCGGGCATCGAGCTCACGTTCGGCCGCGCCGCGTTCAGGTTCCGGGGCGCTGCCGTGGTCGCGGTGGCCGGTGCGCCCGCGCCGGTGACCCTGGAGCCATGGCCGGATGCCGCGGCGCACGGCGCGGACCCCGGGACGGCCAGCGACGTGCCGCACGGTGAGCCGTTCGAGGTCCCGGATGGCGGGGTGGTGCGGGTGGGCGCGCCACCGGCGGGCCTGCGCAGCTACCTGGCGGTTCGGGGCGGCATCGACGTGCCGCCGGTGCTCGGCAGCCGGTCCGCCGACCGGCTGTCTGGCCTCGGGCCGGAGCCGGTGCGGCCCGGCGACCGGCTGCCGCTGGGACGGCCCCGTTCCCCTCGAGAAACACCGCGGGGCGATGAGCAGGACACCTCCCGGTCGGCCGCCGGAACTGGCCCGGTCACGCTGCGCGTCCTCGCCGGGCCGCGCGACGACTGGTTCGCCGCTGCCGCGCAGGAGACCCTGGCGACTGCCGAGTACGAGGTCACGGCCGCGAGCGATCGCACCGGGCTGCGCCTCGCCGGGCCGCCGCTGGCTCGCTCGGCCGGCCGGCCAGGCGAGCTGCCGAGCGAGGGCGTGGCGACCGGGTCGCTGCAGGTCACGCACGATGGCCTGCCGATCCTGCTGCTGGCCGACCATCCGACCACCGGCGGCTATCCGGTCATCGCCGTCGTGCTGTCCGCCGACCTCGGGCTCGCGGCGCAGCTTCGGCCCGGTCAGCGGGTGCGGTTCGAGGTTCGCGCCGCTGGCCTGCTCTAGCCGGCGCCTAGCCGGCCAGCTCGCGGTAGGCCGCCTGCAGGTCCGCGGCGAGCAGCGTGGTCAGCTCCGCGGCGGTGGCCGACTCACCCTGCAGCGACACCCGCACGTCGCGGGACGCACAGGCCCGCTCGAACAGCGACCGGGCGAACCGGCCGTTGCCGAGCGCGTCGATCCGGCCGTGCTCGACCGCCTGACCGAAGATCGAGTCGAGTACCGGCAGCGCGCCAGCGTCGAGGCGGTCGCCGGCCTGCGCCGCGATCGACCGGGTGATCTCGGCCAGCTGGGCCGCGGAGTAGCTCGGGAACGCGATCCTGGTGCTGAAGCGCGAGGCCAGGCCGGGATTGCTGCGCAGCAGGCGGTCCATGTCGGCGGTGTAGCCGGCCAGCACGATGACCAGCCGGTCCCGGTCGTCCTCCGCGCGCTTGAGCAGCGTGGCTACTGCCTCGGAGCCGAACGCGTCGCCGCCCGAGTACGCCTGGTTGTGCAGCGAGTACGCCTCATCGATGAACAGCACGCCGCCGAGCGCGGAGTCGATCAGCCGGGATGTCTTGATCGCCGTGGCGCCGAGATGCTCGCCGACCAGATCGGCGCGGTGCGCCTCGATTACCTCGGGCCGGACCAGGAGCCCGAGCGCGGCGAAGATCCGGCCGAGGATGCGAGCGACCGTGGTCTTGCCGGTGCCGGGCGGCCCCGCGAACACGAAGTGCCGGGACGGCGGCTGGCTGGCCAGCCCCTGCCGGTCGCGGAGCCGGGCGACCTGGAGCTGCGCGACGATCTCGTGCACCTGGCGCTTCACCGGCTCCAGCCCGACGAGCGCGTCCAGCTCGGCCAGCGCGCCCTCGACCGTCGGCGTGTCGGCGTAGCCGCGGAACCGGCTCGTCAGCTCCGCGTACGCCCGCCTGAGGTCCTCGGCGCGCAGGGTGACTAGCTCGTCCGGCGCGGGTTCACCCCCGTCGGCCATCACCCGCACATCTCGCTGCTGCCCGGCCCTGGCCAGCAGGGTCCGCACGAAGCGGCCATTGCCCAGCTCATCGGCGAGCCGCCGCCTGCCCACCTCCTCGAGTACCTCACGCAGCACCGCGTGGGCGCCCGAGTCCAGCAGCTCGCCCTTGTCCTGCACGGTCTGTTCCGCCAGTGCCTGCAGCTCGTCCGGTGAGTACGTCGGGAACTTGACCCGTATGCCGAACCGGGAGTTGAGGCCCGGGTTGGCAGCCAGGAACGACTCCATCTGCCGCTCGTAGCCGGCCAGGATGATGATGAGGCGTTCCCGGTCGTCCTCGGCGCGCTTGACCAGCGCCTGCACCGCCTCACTGCCGAACCGGTCGCCCTGCCCGTCGCCGTCGTTCACCAGGCTGTACGCCTCATCGATGAACAGCACCCGGCCGAGCGCGGAGTCGATCAGCTGGTTGGTCTTGATCGCGGTCGCGCCGAGGTACTCACCGACCAGGTCCGCCCGCTGCGCCTCCACCACCGAGGCGGAGTCCAGCAGGCCGAACGCGTAGAAGACCTTCGCGATCACTCTGGCCACGGCGGTCTTGCCGGTGCCCGGCGGGCCGAGGAAAACGAGGTGCTGCATCGGCTTTTCCGCGGTGTGCCCGGCGACGGCGCGACGCCGGGCGGCCTCGACCGACGCGGTGATCGAGCGGACCTGGTCCTTGACCGCGTCCAGCCCGATCATCGCGGCGAGCTCGGCCATGGCCTCGTCGACGGTGATGTGCGCCCACTCGGCGTCCGGCTGCGCCGCGTCCGGCGGCGCGAGCGGCAGGCCGCCCGACCAGCCCTGGTCCGAGCCGCGCCGACTTCCGGCCAGCTGCGCG
>JASHPF010000283.1 GCA_030038295.1 Streptosporangiaceae bacterium | reverse complement strand
CACCACGCTGCTGTCCCCGTTCGACTCGCTGATCTGGCACCGGCGGCGAACGTTGCGCGTGTTCGGCTTCAAGCACAGCCTGGAGGCCTACGTGCCGTCCGCCAAGCGTGTGCACGGGTATTACTCGATGCCGCTGCTGGCCGGAGGACGGCTCGTCGGGCGCGTCGACCCGGCGCGCAGCGGCAGCACGCTGGTCGCCCGCAAGGTCACGCTGGACCGGCCGGCCGCGGCCGAGCCGATGGCCAGGGCGCTGCTCGAAGCCGCGTCCTGGGTCGGCTGCGACACCGTCAAGCTCGCCCAGGTCGAGCCCGCAGGCCTGGAGTCGCGACTGCGCAGCGCGCTCTCTGCCCGCGGCGGCTGAGCCAGCCGCAGCGCGAGGCCACCTGCGACGAACCGGAGCGGCCACCTGCTGGCCGGGCGCTACTCCTCGCCGGAGAACCGCTCCCAGGCAGACTGCCGGGTCATCCCGAGCGCCTCGCCGATCCGGGTCCAGGTGATGCCGCGTTCGCGGGCCTGGCGCACCCACGCCGTCAGGTGCTGCTGCACCTGCGCGGCCGCGGCCTGGATCTTGGGCATGGTGCTGAGCAGCTCCTCGTCAGACAGCCGCTGCTGCCACCTGGCCACGGCGTCCGCCGCTGCCGCGCCGGTGCCGGTTCGCTCACCCTCCTGCGCGAGGATGTCGCTGCAGAGGCCCACGCACTCGTTGCAGATGAACACGCCGGGCCCGCCGATCATCTTCGCCACGGACCCCGGCGACTTCAGGCAGAACGAGCACGCCATGGTGGCCCGCAGCTCGGCTGTCGTCACGGTCGCCTCCCCAGAGAAGCCGCGTGTCAGGCTTTACCTGACAAGTCCGTCAGGCAGCACCTTACGACGTCAGGCGCAGCCTGACAAGCCACCGCGACCGAACGAACCCCGTTCCCTTCGCATTCCGGTCTTGCGGCTGTCAGCCGAACTCGATCAGCTTCTCCCGCACGGCAACCATCACGGCCTCCATCCGCGAGTGGATCTGCAGCTTCTCGAGGATGTTGCGGACGTGGTTCTTGACGGTGTTCTCGGAGATGAACAGTTCCTTGGCGATGTCCTTGTTGTTCATCCCGCGAGCGACCAGGCGGAGCACCTCAATCTCGCGCTCGGTGAGCCGCGGCACCGGGACCTGCTGCGGCGGCTCCTCCCCTTCCTGCCTGGCGAGGGCCGCGAACTCGGTCAGCAGCTTGGCCGCCATCGACGGGTTGATCAGCGACTGGCCGCCGTGCACGGCCCGCACAGTGCCGGCGACCTCGTCCAGCGGGATGTCCTTCAGCAGGTAGCCACTCGCGCCTGCCCGGATGGCATCGAACAGGTCATCCTCTTCGTCGCTGATCGTCAGCATGACGATCTTGGCGCTCGGCGCGACCTCCTTGAGGGCGCGGCACGCCTCGATGCCGCTGCTGCGGGGCATCCGGATGTCCATGAGCACGACGTCGGGCAGCGACTCCCCTGCTTTCCTGACGGCCTCCTCGCCGTCGCTGGCCTCGCCGACCAGCTCGATATCCGGCTCGGACTCCAGCACCATCTCCAGGCCACGCCGGAACAGCGCGTGGTCGTCCACGATCAGCGCGCGGATCGGCTCCGGTGCCTCCGCGCCGCCGCGTGTCGGCGCGCCCTTCGGCCGGCGGCCGACTAGCTGTCCGTCAGCATCGGGAGGAAGCACCGAAGGCGGGCCGATCGCATCGTCCCCGGACGCGTGCGGGCCGACCCCGGCGCTGCGGCTCATGATCCTTCCTTCCCTGGTGGCCGGCCACCCGCCGCCAGTCGGGCGACCCGCGTGGGCGGTGACGCCTGCTGCCCGTCCGGAACTCGTGCCGACTGGGTGGCCGGTGCTACCCACGTGCGGACGACCGTCCGGTGTCTGACCCTATCGTCCGCGCCGACGGGTCCCGGCTGATGCCTACTCGGGACCGCTGGCCGCCCGCTTACCCCGCTGGTCGCCCTGACCGCCTTGGCCCGCGCGGCCGCCCTTGCGGGCCTGGCTGCCGTTGCGGGCCTGGCTGCCGTTGCGGAGCTGGCTGCCGTTGCGGGCCTGGCCGCCATTGCGGGCCTGGCCGCCGTTGCGCGCCTGGACACCATCGCGACCCTGGCCGCCGTTGCTGGCCTGGCGGCCGTTGCTGACCCGGCCGGCCTGGGCGGCCCGGCCGTTGGCGCCGTGCTCTCCAGTGCCGACGGTCTGACGAACGTCCGGATCCGATCCGCTCCCAGCGCCAGGGGCGTGCTCGTCAAGCAGCCTGATCACGCCGTACCGGTAGCCGCGCCGCCGGTAGACCACGCTGGGCAGGCCGGACGCGCCGTCGGTGAACAGGAAGAAGTCATGGCCGACCAGCTCCATCTCGAACAGCGCCTGGTCGATGCTCATCGGCGCCGCGGCGTGGAACTTCTCCCTGACCACCAGCGGACCGTCACCCTGCACGTCGATCGGGATCTCGCGGGTCTCATCGTCGGCCGAGTCCCCCCTGGCCGCCTCCTCGGCGTCCGCCGCGTCGGCGGCGGCGGCCATGGCGGCGGTGGCCTGCGGCGCTCCGGTACCGGCCAGCAGGCCGCCGCCGCGGCCCAGCCTGATGGCGGGCAGCTCCGCGTCGGAGGCCAGGTCGGCTTCGGGCAGGTCGGTCAGCCTCACGGCCGCGTGCGCGCCGTGCCGGCCCTTGCGCCGGTCACAGGCCCGCCGCAGCCGCGACTCTAGCTTCGTGAACGCCTGGTCAAAGGCGGTGAACCGGTCCTCCGCCGCCGCCTCGGCGCGGATCGCCGGGCCGCGCGAGGTGACGGTGAGCTCGACGCGCTCACGCCGGTCGGCCTCCCGAACGCCGGGTTCGGCGGTGAGCTGCACGTCGATCCTGATGGCCTTGCCGTCCAGCTTCTCGAGCCTGCCCAGCTTGGCCGACGCGTGCTTGCGGAACGACTCTCGGACGTCTGTGTGCAGGGCCTTGAAGATGATGTCCACAGAGGAACAGCTCCCTTCTCGACCGGTCTGAATGGCACCCGCCCGGCCGACCTGGTCTTCTACCCCACATCCGCCTGCTGAGGGGGTCGCGGCCTTGGGCCACTACTACCCTTCTCCCGGCCCGGCGGACATCTGGTCCTCCGGCGGGGCAGGACTTACTTCTAAGCCGCACCGTGATCGGTCGACAACAAGTCGCCTTACGTGGGCCGCTTCGCCTGCGGCTGGCATCGGCTAGCCAGGCTGCCCTGGCGCAACCACGGACCCGGACGGGTGCCATGACACGACGTTAGCCGCACCGTCGCGGCTTGTCAGGAGGGGATACCGCCGACGCCCGCCTGACCGCCGTGACCAGCGTTCATGCATAGGGAACGGTGGTCCCTGGCGGCCGGGCCCGGCTCCGCCGGGCCCGGCCAAGCGGCAACCTCGCGGCCCGCGGCTGCTAGCCCGGATATATCGGGTCTGTGCCATTGGCGACGAGCGACCAGCCGGGCGCCGACACCGACCCGGCATACACCTGGCCCTGACTGGTGCCGATAACCAGCTCGGCGCCGTCGGTCGTGAGCGTCTCCGCGCCCGGCGGAGCGGTGGTGAACAAGTACGGCGCTGCCCCCGGCTGCTGACCGGCACCGCCGGTCAGCGGCACGTCATAGATGCCGGGGGTCGCCTGGCCGGGGGTCGCCAGCACGGCCAGGTGGTAGGCGTCGTACCAGCTGATCGCCAGTGGGTCGGTGAGGCCGACGCCCACGCTGACCGGCTGGCCGAGCGAGGCGGCGCCCGCCCGCAGCCGAACGGCCGCCAGCAGCAGCTTGGTCCCGGCCGCCGTCTTGACCAGCAGCGCGGCCCGGACCGCGTCGGGAGCCATGCGCAGCGCCAGGATCGACCCGCCCCCGCGCAATGCCGTCGACAACGCCGAGAGGTTGACCGCGTCTGGACCCTGGTTGGGCCTGAACAGCCACACGCTCGATCCGGCAGCCACCCAGAGGTTCCCGTTGTTGTCCCAGCTCAGCGACGTGCACGGGCCACCGGTTTGGGACAGCGGATAACTACGGTACGAGCTCTGGGAGGCCGGCTTGAGCTCGACGGCGCAGCCGTTGCCGTTCGGCACGGCGACCGCGAGCTGCTGGGGCCGGTCCGGGTTGGGCGAGGCGGCGACGGCAGTCGCGGTGACCTGGCCGAGCTGGTCCGGACCGAGCCTCGCCAGCGGCTTAACCCCCGACCTGGGCGCTGGTGGCAGCTGGTCGACGCTGCCCGTACTCGAGACGAACAGCACTGGCCCGGTGGCCACGGGCGTGACCAGCCCGGTCTGCACGACGACGTCTTGCGGTGTCTTGCCGATGTACAGCTCGAGGCGGGTGGCGAGCGGCTGCGAGTACTCGCCGTCGCTGAGCGTCGCCAGCAGCTGGGCGGCCATCTGCTGCACGGTCACAAACTGGGCGTGCACGGCGGCCCCGCCGAGGTCGACCTCCGCCGTCCGGCCGGTGATCACGACCTTCTTGAGCAGCCGCGTGCCACGCGGGAACGCCGACACCGTCGCGCCGGACAACCACCCGCCCTGCCCCTTGAGCAGACCGTTCACCAGGCCCGTCGCCAGGTCGGTGTTGAGCGCGCTGTTGGAGCTCTGCAGCGGCGCGTAAACCGGGTCGGGGACCAGTACGCTCGGTGCCTGGCCGGCGGCTGGCGGCGCGTAGAAGAACAGGTTCCGCGGCTGGTAGACGTCCTCGAAGTCGGACTCGGTCAGCACCAGCGTGTGCAGGCTCGGCAGCTGCTCGATCAGCCAGACGTCGTCGGACTTCTCGAGCACGAAGTCGTACCGGACGTTCTGGGCGGGGGCGTACTGATACTGGCCCGTCTGGCTCAGCGTCGCCAGGTGCTGCCCGGTGAACTGGACCTCCACCTGCGCGGCCTGCACCGGGCCGAGGATCTGCGGGTGATAGGGCAGGGTCGTGAAGCCGGTGGGCGCCCCGACGACCGCGACCGGTCCCAGCCCCGGCTGCCATTGCTTGCGCGTCGCGGGGACCAGGTACTGCTCGGCCGCGGCCGGATCGAAGACGTAGCTGGCGCCAGCGTGCAGGAAGCCGAGCACGACCTCCGTAGGCGTCCACTTGCTCGTCGGGCCGGGGGCTGGCAGCTGCTGCACGTAGGCCTGCACCTGATTGCTGCCGCCCGGCGCAGACCGCGGCGGGCCACCGGACGGCGCCGTCGCGCACCCCGTGACCGCGACCGTGATCGCGACCGCCGCCAGCGCCAGCGGCACCGGCAGCTGCACCCGCTGCCGGACCAGCCGGGCCAGCGGCCATGGCCGGGCGGCCGGGTCCA
>JASHPF010000282.1 GCA_030038295.1 Streptosporangiaceae bacterium | reverse complement strand
CGCGGCCGGTGTGGATCGCGCGCGCAGCCTGGCGCTGGCGGCGGCTCGACAGCGGCGGCGGACCTAGGTGCGGGACCATTTTGCGGCGCGGCTGCGGCGATGGGCGGACGTGATCGGCCGCTGCGATCGGCCATTCCCAGCGGCCGCCGAACCGTTACGCGTCCGCGGTAAGTGCGCAGCTAGTGGCCTGCGATGTGTCGCAGAAACGGCTGGAATCCTTGCGCGACCTGCGCAAATGCAATTACGCTGAGTATACGTCGATGCACAAGGCGTCATATTGGCTAATTTGTGCGAGCCCAAACCAGAGTTCGCGTTGCCGACACGGGCTGAACTCGCTAGTTTCCCCTCGCGGAGCGACTTTTTCGATACGAAACCCGAGGTGACCTCGCGTGGCTCTTCCTCCACTAACTCCCGAGCAGCGGGCGGCGGCACTTGAGAAGGCGGCCCAGGCCCGCAAGGACCGAGCGGAAGTCAAGGCCAAGCTCAAGCACGGCTCGACCACGCTGCCCCAGGTGCTCAAGGAGGGGCAGACCGATGAAGTGGTGGGCAAGATGAAGGTGTCCGCCTTGCTCGAGTCCATGCCGGGCGTCGGCAAGGTACGGGCGAAGCAGATCATGGAACGGCTGGGCATCGCCGAGTCGCGCCGTGTTCGCGGTCTTGGCGCCAACCAGCGCAGCGCGCTGGAGACCGAGTTCGGCGGGGATATCTGACCGACACTGGCGGCGCACGGAGGGGGGCCGCGGGAGGAATGCTGGCAGCCGAGCCGCGCCGGCCTCACCGCGGTACCCCTGGCCGCGCTCTGCTGACCGTGCTGTCCGGACCGTCCGCGGTCGGCAAGAGCACGGTCGTGGCGCGACTGCGCGCCGAGTGCCCGCAGATCTGGCAGTCCGTCTCGGTGACGACCAGGCCGGCCCGGCCGGGCGAGCGTGACGGCCGGGAGTACCACTTCATTTCCGAGCAGGAATTCGACGACATGGCGGCACGCGGCGAGTTGCTCGAGTCGGCTCGCTACGTCGGCTACGGCTACGGCACGCCGCGCGCCCCGGTGCAAGACCGGCTCGACCGGGGGGTCCCGGCCCTGCTGGAGATCGACGTCGCCGGTGCCAGGCAGGTCAGGGACGCGGTGCCGGACGCCCTGCTGGTCTTCCTCGCCCCGCCGTCGTGGGCGGAGCTCGAGCGCAGGCTGCTCGGCCGCAACACCGAGTCGGCCGAGACCATCGCCCGTCGGCTGGCGGTCGCCCGCGAGGAGCTCGCCGCCGAGCGGGAGTTCGACATCACCCTCGTCAACACGTCCGTCAGGGATGTCTGCACACAACTGGTAAACTTGATTCTCGCCTAGGGCGCGCCCGCGGAGAATGGCGACGCCAGGCAGGGCATCCCGCGCAATTCGGAGCTGGAAGGCACACGGTGGCAGCAACTCCGGCCGTAGAAGGCATCATCAACCCGCCGATCGACGATCTGCTCGACGTGGTGGAGAGCAAGTACGCCCTGGTGATCATGGCGTCGAAGCGGGCCAGGCAGATCAACGCCTACTACGCGCAGCTCGGCGAGGGGCTGCTGGAGTACGTCGGGCCGCTCGTGGAGACCAGGGTCCAGGAGAAGCCGCTGTCGATCGCCCTGCGCGAGATCAGCGACCGACTGCTCAGCGCTGAGTCGCCCGAGCAGGCCTGATCAGCGCGCCAGCGCGCCGTGCGCGTCGTCCTCGGCGTCGGCGCCGGGATCGCCGCCTACAAGGCCTGTGAGCTGCTTCGCCTGCTCACCGAGTCTGGCCACCAGGTCAGGGTCGTGCCGACGCCCGCCGCCCTCAACTTCGTGGGCGCCGCGACCTGGGCGGCGCTGTCCGGCCAGCCGGTCGAGGTCACGCCGTGGGAGTCGGTGCAGGACGTGCCGCACGTCCGGCTGGGCCAGGAAGCCGACCTGGTTATGGTCGCCCCGGCCACCGCGGACCTGCTGGCCCGCGCCGCGCTGGGAATGTCCGATGACCTGCTCACCGCGGTGCTGCTGACGGCGCGCTGCCCGGTCGTGTTCGCCCCGGCCATGCACACCGAGATGTGGGAACACCCGGCCACTCGCGCCAACGTGGCGACCCTGCGCGGCCGTGGCTGCCTCGTCCTCGATCCGGCCTCCGGCCGGCTCACCGGCGCCGATACCGGTCCCGGCCGGCTGCCCGAGCCAGCCGAGCTGTTCGCCGTGGCCCAGCGGGTGCTAGCGCGCGGTGGCCGCGCCCTGGCGGCCGACCTAGCGGGTCGCACCTTCGTGGTGTCCGCGGGCGGCACCAGGGAAGAGCTGGACCCGGTGCGCTACCTGGGCAACTGGTCATCTGGCAAGCAGGGCTACGCGCTGGCCCGCACCGCAGCGAGTCGCGGAGCCGCGGTTACCCTGGTGGCGGCCAACACCGACCTGCCCGATCCGGCGGGCGTCCACGTCGTCCGGGTGACCTCGGCGGCGCAGCTGCGCGAGGCGGTGCTGGCCGCGGCCCCGGCCGCGGACGCCATCGTGATGGCGGCGGCCATCGCCGACTTCCGGCCCGCCCAGCGGAGCGCAGTCAAGATCAAGAAGACCGGTGCCCAGCCCGATCCCATCGTGCTCGCGGAGAACCCGGATATCGTGCGCGACCTGGTCGCCGCCCGCCAGCGGCCCGATCAGCTCATCGTCGCCTTCGGCGCCGAGACCGGCGACGTGCTGGCGAACGGGCGGGAGAAGCTGGCGCGGAAGGGCTGCGACCTGCTCGTCGTGAACCAGGTGGGGAACGGGCTGGCCTTCGGTACTCCTGACAACGAGGTCGCGGTGCTCAGTGCCGACGGCACTGAGGTCAAGCTGGCCCGCGCGCCGAAGGACGAGATCGCCGACGAGGTCTGGGACATCATCGCCGCCCGGCTGCCTGCGGCAGACGGGTAGCCGGGGCGGGCCGCGGGCGGCGGAGTACAGCGGCGGAGTACACCAGTACAATTCGGCGGAGCCGGCCCGACGTGCGGGCTCAGCCAGGTCAGCAAGCAGTCGCAGTGAACGAGAAAGGTGCCTCGTGGCTCGTCGTCTCTTTACCTCCGAATCCGTCACTGAGGGTCATCCCGACAAGATGGCGGATCAGATCAGCGACGCCATCCTGGATGCCATGCTCAAGGACGACGATCGCAGCCGGGTCGCCGTGGAGACGCTGATCACGACGGGCCAGGTGCACGTGGCGGGCGAGGTCACCACCGACACCTACGTCGACATCCCCGGCATCATCAGGGACAAGATCCTCGACATCGGCTACGACTCCTCCGCTAAGGGCTTCGACGGAGCTACCTGCGGCGTGCAGGTCTCCATCGGCTCCCAGTCACCGGACATCGCCCAGGGCGTGGGCGAGGCCGTCGAGCACCGCGAGGGCGAGGGAACCGACGACCTGGACCGGCAGGGAGCCGGAGACCAGGGCCTGATGTTCGGCTACGCCTGCCGCGACACGCCGGAGCTGATGCCGCTGCCGATCATGCTGGCGCACCGGCTGGCCCGCCGGCTGGCCACGGTGCGGCGGAGCGGGGACGTGCCCTACATCCGCCCGGACGGCAAGACCCAGGTCACGATCGAGTACGCGGGCGACCGGCCGGTGCGCCTGGACACGGTGGTGGTGTCCACCCAGCACGCTCCGGCCATCGACCTCGCGGGGCTGCTCACGCCCGATATCCGCGAGCACGTCGTCGAGCCGGTGCTCGCCGGGCTCGAGCTGGACACCGCCAGCTACCGGCTGCTGGTGAACCCCACCGGCAGATTCGAGATCGGCGGACCGATGGGTGACGCCGGCCTCACCGGCCGCAAGATCATCATCGACACCTACGGCGGCATGGCCAGGCACGGCGGCGGCGCGTTCTCCGGCAAGGACCCGTCCAAGGTGGACCGCAGCGGCGCCTACGCGATGCGCTGGGTGGCCAAGAACGTCGTCGCAGCGGGGCTGGCCGATCGGTGCGAGGCGCAGGTCGCCTACGCCATCGGCAAGGCGAAGCCGGTTGGGCTGTTCGTGGAGTGCTTTGGTACCGAGCGCGTGCCGATCGAGCAGATCCAGGACGCCGTGCTCGCGGTGTTCGACCTGCGCCCCGCCGCGATCATCCGGGACCTGGACCTGCTGCGGCCCATCTACACGCAGACGGCCGCGTACGGCCACTTCGGCCGCGAGGAGCCCGACTTCTCCTGGGAGCGGACGGACCGCGCCGCGGCCCTTCGCTCGGCTGCGGGCCGCTAGCGGCCGTTACCGCCGTGCCGTGGCGAGAAACCATTCACGTCGCGTCCTCGGCGCCCCGGGCGGCAGGCCGTGACCTGCTGATCCGTGTACCGGCCAGCGCCCTGGCGACGTGCGCACTATCGGTCAGTTTGGTGTTATCCAGACATTCTTGTGGCATTGCCCTAGCATCATGACCGATATCAATACGGATCTGATGCTGGCCTGGTGATGGATGTCGTCCTCTGACCGGACGGACGCGGCGGGCAAGGCGGTCGCCGCCGACCCCGGTGCGGCGCCGCCGCCGGCCGGCGACGACGGCCGGGACGTCGCGGCGCAGGCCGATCCGTGGTTCACCCCGGGTCCCAAGCACGCCGCGCCGACGACGCCGGGTGCTGACGACGTCGACGACCTGCCGTTCACCGAGTCCGGGGCCGCGGACGGGTCGGCTGACTGGTTCCTGCCGACAGGCCGCGCGGCGCTCATGCCGGACTCGATGACCCTGTCGTGGGAAGACGGCTCGGCAGCCCGCCCGGATCGGGCCCAGCAGCTCGCGGTCGGCACACCGCCGTGGGGACCCGAGCCGACTGTCGCGGCGGCCACTGCTGGCGTGCCGCCGCCCTGGGAAAACGGCCCCTGGCCGGGTCCGGGCGAGCGCCGCATGGCCCGCCAGCCCAGGCCCGTAGCAGCGAGCGGCGAGCCGGCCACGACCGGCG
>JASHPF010000281.1 GCA_030038295.1 Streptosporangiaceae bacterium | reverse complement strand
CCGTACAGGCCTGGGTCGAACACGCGGAACACGACCGCGTGCACGTCCGGCAGCACTCTCGCGCCCCAGTGCTCGTACACCACCCAGAGCGCGGCCGTGCCCCGGAGCGCGTCCAGCCAGGCGAGTCTCGCCCCGCGCGCAGGGGCGGCCGCCGGCATCTGCGGGTGCTGATCGGCGACAGCCCTGGCGGCCGGGTCCAGGGTCTCCGGGAGCGGGGGAACTGGCGTCAGCGCCGACACGGGAGCCCTGGCGTCGTCATGGAACCCGACCTTAACCTGGAAACTTGACCAGTGCTTGGTTAAACCCTGACCATAACCTGACCAATCTGGTGCCTTGCGGGCGCGTTGCCGTGTCCGATAAGACGTATTCAGGGCTCATCGGGACCATTCGTCACCGTGCACCGGAGAAGGGGCGCCGAAGCGATGTTGCTGGGTGACTTGCGGGAGTACGTGGCCATCCCCAGGGTGACGGCGCTGCGGCTGGCGCCCGACGGATCGTGGCTGGCAGCGGTCGTGCAGACGGTCGGCGGTGAGCCGCCGAAGTACCTGTCGAGCATCTGGCGGATCGATGCGGCGGCCGACGCCGCCCCGGTACGGCTCACCCGCAGCGCCGAAGGGGAGGCGAGCCCAGAGTTCCTCCCCGACGGGTCGCTGCTGTTCGTGTCCAAGCGGCCCGATCCCGGTGCGGGCAAGAAAGACGCCGAGCCGGGCAAGGACCGGCCCACCGTCTGGCTGCTGCCCGCGCGTGGCGGCGAGGCCAGGCGGGTCGCCGCGGCGGCCGGCGGCGTGACCGGCCTGGCGGCCGCGCACCGGGCGCAGTCCTTCGTGTACGCCGCCGCGGTGTTCCCCGGCGCCACGGACACCGAGCAGGACGCCGCCCGCAGGAAGGCCAGGGCCGATGCGGGCGTGGGCGCGATCCTGCACGAGCCGGGCGGCAGGGTCCGGTTCTGGGATCACGACCTCGGCCCGGAGTCGGTGCGGCTGCTAGCTGATGACGACGGCGCCACGCCCGGCCGCGAGCCTCGCGACCTCACGCCGGATCCCGGCCGGGCGCTCGATGAGCAGGAGTTCGAGCTGACGCCGGACGGCTCAGCGGTCGTGACCGGATGGCGGGTGACGGAGGACGGCGGTCGGTTCCGGACCGAGGTGGTGGTCATCGACGTCGGCACCGGACGGCGCCGGATCCTGCTCGGCGAACCCGGCACCGACTTCAGCAGCCCGCGGATCTCGCCCGATGGCGACGTCGTGGTGGCGGTCCGCGACGAGCACGACACCTACGACCAGCCCGGCGACGCGACCCTGGTGCTCAGCTGGCTCGCCGCGGGCCCGGCCGGCCGTGACCTGCTCGCGGGCTTCGACCGGCGGCCGCTCGAGGTTGCCTGGGCGCCGGACGCGAGCTCGGTGTACTTCACCGCGGACGACAACGGCCGGCGCCCGGTCTTCCGTGTCGGGCTCGACGGCGGCCAGCCGATCCGAATCACCGACGACGACGCCGCGTACGACAACCTCTGTCCCGCGCCCGACGGCAGCTGCCTGTACGCGCTTCGGTCCGCGATCGACGCGGCACCTGCCCCGGTCCGGATACCGCTCGGCGCCGAGCCAGCCGCGGCCGAGCCGCTGCCGAGCCCAGGCGGCGAGGTGTCCCTGCCGGGAACGGTGACCGAGGTGGCGACCACCGTGGCGGACGGCACCCGGATCCGGGGCTGGCTCGTGCTGCCGGATGGCGCCAGCGCCGACGCGCCGGCTCCGCTGCTGCTGTGGGCGCACGGCGGGCCGATGTCGAGCTGGAACTCGTGGTCCTGGCGATGGAACCCGTGGCTGATGGCCGCGCGAGGCTACGCCGTGCTGCTGCCCGACCCGGCGCTGTCGACCGGCTACGGCCATCACATGATCGAGCGCGGCTGGGAGCACTGGGGCGGCAAGCCCTACACCGACGTCCTGGCCATCACCGACGCGGCGGCGGAGCGCCCGGACATCGACGCCGGCCGGACCGCGATGATGGGCGGGTCCTACGGCGGCTACCTGGCCAACTGGATAGCCGGGCACACCGATCGCTTCCGGGCGATCGTGAGCCACGCCGGGCTGTGGGCGCTCGACCAGATGTTCGGCACGACCGACGGGCCACCCTACTGGCGCAGGCACTTCGGCGACCCTCGCACTCAGCCGGAGCGCTACCTGGCCAGCTCGCCGCACCTGCACGCCGACAAGATCGTCACGCCCATGCTGGTCATCCACGGTGACAAGGACTACCGGGTGCCGGTCGGCGAAGCGCTGCGGCTGTGGTGGGACCTGGCGTTCCGGTCCGTCCCGGCCCGGTTCCTCTATTTCCCTGACGAGAACCACTGGATACTCAAGCCCGGCGACGTCGGGGTCTGGTACGAGACGGTGCTGGCATTCCTCGCCGAGCACGTGCTCGGCGAGGAATGGCAGCGACCCGAGCTGCTCTAGGACTGAGCCGGTACCGGCGCCCGCTCAGAAGTCCTGGTCGAAGGCAACCGTCCCGGTCACCCCGACCTGGTAAGCCGACACGCGGCGCTCGAAGAAGTTCGACAGCTCCTGGACGTCCTGCAGTTCCATGAACTGCAGCGGGTTTGCCGAGCCGTACAGCGGCTCGATCCCGAGCCGGGCGAGCCGCCGGTCCGCGACGTGCTCCAGATAGGCGCGCATGTCGGCCAGGGACAGGCCGGCCACGCCCTCGCCGAGCAGATCCTCGGCGAACTGCGCCTCGCAGTCGACCGCCTCGGCGAGCATGTCCCGGACCTCGGCCGTCAGCCTCGGGTCGAACAGGCCCGGCTCTTCCGCCCGCACGGTGTCGACCACGTCGAACGCGAAGGCCATGTGCATCGACTCGTCGCGGAACACCCAGTTCGTTCCCGACGCCAGCCCGTTGAGCAGGCCGCGAGAGCGGAGGAAGTACACGTAGGCGAAGGCGCCGTAGAAGAACAGCCCCTCGATGCAGGCGGCGAAGCAGATCAGGTTCTTCAGGAACGATCGCCGGTCCGCGGCCGTGGTCAGCTCGCGCAGCCCGAAGACCGAGTCGATCCACCGGAAGCAGAACGCGGCCTTGCGGGCGATCGAGGGGATGTTCTCGACCGCGGCGAACGACTGCGCTCGCTCCGCCTCGTCCGGTACGTAGGTGTCCAGCAGGGTTAGGTAGAACTGGACGTGCACGGCCTCCTCGAATAGCTGCCGCGACAGGTACAGCCGCCCTTCCGGGCAGTTGACGTGCTGGTACAGGTTGAGGACGAGGTTGTTCGCCACGATGGTGTCGCCGGTCGCAAAGAACGCGACGAGCCGGGACACGAGGTGCCGCTCGGCCGGCGACAGGCGCGCGAGATCGGCCAGGTCGGAGTGCAGATCGACCTCCTCGACGGTCCAGGTGTTCTTGATCGCGGCGCGGAACCGGTCGTAGAACCGCGGGTAGCGCATGGGCCGCAGGGTCAGGTCCATGCCGGGATCGAGGAGCATGGGCCGCTGACCGCTGGCCACCGGGCCGGGCGTCGCTGACGCGGTGCGGGTGGCGGTCACTGGCATGCCTCACAGGTCGCCGGGTTCTCCAGGGAGCAGGCGACGGCGTCGGTCGGGCTGGCCTTCGCGGCCGGTCCTGAAGCGGCGACGGTAGCCTGCGCGATCCGGGTCGCCGGCCGGGAGCGCAGGTAGTAGGTGGTCTTCAGGCCGGACTTCCAGGCGTGCAGGTACATCGAGGACAGCTTGCCGATGGTCGGCTCGGCCAGGAACAGGTTGAGGGACTGACTCTGGTCGATGAACGGGCCTCGCGCGGCGGCCATGTCGATGAGGGCGCGCTGCGGGAGTTCCCACGCGGTGCGGAAGAGCAGCCGGGTGTCTGCGGGCAGCCCCGTGACGGCCTGGACCGAGCCGTCCGCGCGCTTGATAGCGTCGCGGACCTCCGGCGTCCACTGCCCGAGCGCCTTGAGCTCGGCCACGAGCGCGGTGTTGACCTGGAGGAACTCGCCCGACATCGTTTCCCGCTTGAACAGGTTGGAGACCTGCGGCTCGATGCACTCGTAGCAGCCCGCGATGGACGCGATGGTCGCGGTCGGGGCGATCGCGATCAGCAGCGAGTTGCGCAGCCCGGTCTTGGCGACTCGCTTCCGCAGCGCCCGCCACCGCCCCGGCTGCGTCCCGCTGACGGCCCACAGGTCGTGCTGCAGCCGTCCGGCGGCGGCGCGGGTCTCCGCGAACGCCGGGTGAGCGCCGTGCCGCTCGGCTAGGTCGGCGGATGCCTCGAGGGCGGTCAGGTAGATCTCCTCGGCGAGCCGCGCCGACAGCTCCCGTGCGCCGTCGGAGTCGAACGGCAGCCGCAGCGCGAAGAACACATCCTGCAGCCCCATCACGCCGAGGCCGACGGGACGCCACCGTGGGTTAGACGCGGCCGCCTGCTCACTGGGGTAGAAGGTCAGGTCGATGACCCGGTCCAGGAAGGGCACCGCCGTCCGCACGGTGTCCCGTAGCTTCGCCCAGTCGACGACGGGCTTGCCGTCGGCGCCGGTCAACAGGTGCCGGGCGAGATTGACCGAGCCGAGGTTGCACACGGCGGTCTCGGCGTCGGTGCAGACCTCGGTGATCTCGGTACACAGGTTCGACAGGTGGACGACGTTCCCGCCGTGGCCGACCTGATTGCACTTGGCGTTGACGGCGTCCTTGAACGTCATCCAGCCGTTGCCGGTCTGCGCGAGCGTCCGCATCATCTTGCCGTACAGGTCGCGAGCCCGGACCTGCCGGACGTACCGGCCGTCCGCCTCGGCGGCGCGGTAGGCCGCATCGAAGTCCGCGCCCCACAGGTCCGGCAGTTCCGGCACGACGTCCGGGTCGATCAGCGACCACGGCTCGTCGGCCTCAACCCGGCGCATGAACTCGTCAGGGATCCAGTTCGCCAGGTTGAGGTTGTGGGTGCGACGCGCGTCCTCGCCGGTGTTGTCGCGCAGCTCCAGGAACTCCTCGATGTCGGGATGCCACGGCTCCAGGTACACGCACGCGGCGCCCTTGCGCCGACCGCCCTGGTTCACCGCCGCGACCGAGGAGTCGAGGGTCCGCAGCCACGGCACGATGCCGTTGGACTTGCCGTTCGTGCTGCGGATCAGAGCGCCCCGCGAGCGCACTCGGGAAAAGCCGATGCCGATCCCGCCGGAGAACTTGCTGAGCCGCGCGACCTGCGCGTACCGCGCGTAGATCGAGTCCAGCTCGTCGCGCGGCGAGTCGACCAGGAAGCACGACGACAGCTGCGGGTGGCTGGTCCCCGAGTTGAACAGCGTCGGCGAGCTCGGCAGATACGCCAGCGACGACATCAGCCGGTAGAAGCCGATGGCCTCGGCCGGGGTCCGCGACAGTCCGCACGCCACGCGCAGCAGGAAGTACTGCGGCGTCTCGATGACCTGCCGGGAGGCCGGGTGGCGCAGCAGGTATCGGTCGTACACCGTCTTGCTGCCGAAATACTCAGACTCCAGGTCGGCCCCGTCGTCGATGGCGAAGTCGAGCTTGCGGGCGTTGTCCTTCACCAGCTTCGCGGTCTCGTCGCCGATCAGCCCCTCGGCGTGGCCGAGCGCGATCGACTGGCTGAACGACGCAATCCCCTGGCCGCGGACCTCCTTGGCGATGTAGCCCGCCAGCAGCCGGGCGGCCAGCCGGGAATACTGGGGCTCCTCGCCGGTCATCTCCGCCGCGGTCTGGATCGACAGCCGGTCCAGCTCGGCCGTGGTCGCGCCGTCGTACAGGCCGCTGATCGTCTTCGTGGCGACCCGCATGGGGTCCACGTAATCCAGCCCGCCCGCGCAGCGCTGGACGGCACGGACGATCTTGTTCACGTCGACCGGCTCGGTGTCACCGTTGCGCTTGCGTACCTGCATGCCCGTCCTGGCGCGCGCGCTGGACGCAGGCTCGGTTCCCGTCATGGCTCTCTCCTCGCGAGCTCGTGCCGGAGCCGCCGCGCGCTGGCGCGCGCGGCGCGCTGGCAGGTCTTCGGACTCGCGGGCACGGCGCCTGGCTGGCGCTTCCTACTGGCCGTCGCTTCCCGGGCCGCCCGGCCCAGTGCTGCTCCCGTCGCGCTCGCGCGCCGGGGACGGCGGTCGTTCCCGCTCACCGCTGCGGGGCAGTCCCGGACTCGCACCGGGTTCCCTGTTGCCCCCGCGGGCCTGGATGGCTCGCGGAACCAGCTGCGCGCACCACCATATGTAGACAGGAGGGCTAACCCAAGCACCACATGTCGTGCGGGCGTGTCGCGGGATCGCCGACGTTCCCGGCCAGGAAACGCTCGCGGCGGGCTCAGACGAACAGCGGCTCGGCTGCCGACCGGCTGACCAGCTCCGCTAGCGCGGCGTCGCCCGGCCGCCCGGTGAACCGGCTAGCCGCGTCGAGGACCTTAGGGAGCAGGTTGACGTCGCCGACGGTGTCGAGGAACACGCCGGGGCGGCTCAGCGCCCAACACACCGCCAGATCGATGTCGCCCTGGTCCTGGAACGGCTCGTACCAGGTCGTCGTCGTGTGCGGCCGTCCCAGCCACGGGCTCTTCGCGATCGACTTGATCGTCTGGATGGCCACGTTCCGCTCGCGGCAGGTGCGGTAGAGCGCCTCGAAGTTGGCCGCGTAGTAGGAGTTCTGCATGGTGATGTAGTTGTAGGGGAGCAGCACCGAGTCGAAGTCGAACCGGTCGAGGCTGCGCCGGTGGGTGGCGGCGATCTGGGCGCCGTGGCCGGTGACGCCGATCCAGCTGATCAGGCCCTCCTCCCTGGCCTCGACCGCCGCCTCGATCGCGCCGCCCGGGCTGAGCGCGACGTCCCACTCGATCGGGTCCGCCAGCGCATGCAGCTGCCACAGGTCGACGTGGTCCACGCCCATCCGGTCCAGCGACCGGTGCAGCTCCTCGCGCGCGGCGTCCTTGGTGCGCTCGTCCGACTTGGTCGCGAGGAAGAATCGGCCAGGGTGGCGCTGCAGCCACGGCCGGATGCGCACCTCCGCGTCGCCGTAGGAGGAGGCCAGGTCCAGGTGGTTCACGCCGTAGGCGAGCAGGACATCCAGGGTCTGATCAGCGACCTGCTGGGACACCCACGCCAGGGACGCGCCCCCGAAGATCAGCCGCGTGCTCTGATGACCGGTACGGCCGAACTCCGCCTGCTCGATAGCCATGGAGTAACGATAGGCCCGGCACCACGTCGGGGTGCGCCATGGCTGCGAACCGTCACGGCGCCGCCGGTTGCCGGCCGGCGGCGCGCCGGTCCTTCGCTCCGGTCCGGCGAAGTCCGCGGCGCGCCGCGGGCGCCTGGGTCAGCGCCGCGCCCGCCACGATCACCGCGGCGCCGACCGGCTCGTTCCAGGTGAGCCGCTCGCCGAGCAGCGTGATCCCGGCCAGGATCGACACCAGCGGCAGCAGGTAGCCCACGGTCGTCGCGATGGTCGCGCCCGCCGCGGCGATGATGCCGTAGTTCAGCAGGTAAGCCAGGCCCGTACCCAGCGCGCCGAGCGCCACGATGCTGAGCACGGCCGAAACCGGCCACCGCGCGGGCGCACTGGTCAGCATCGGCGTGCCGATCGCCAGCAGCACACTGCCGCAGAGCAGCTGGCCGGCGGCGAGGGACAGGCTGGAGCTTCCGGTTCTGGTCAGGAACCGGCGGGTGTACGGGAAGCCGATCCCGTAGCACAGCCCGCCGCCCAGCGCCATGACCGTCCCGGCCACGCCACCGCCGGACAGGCCGGCCCACGCGCCGAGCACGACGAACACCCCGGCGAAGCCGGTAGCAAGCCCGGCCGCCCGGCGCGGGCTCAGTCGCTCGTCGGGGAGCAGCGCGAACGCCACGACGGCGGCGAACAGGGGCGCGCTGGCGTTGCAGATGCCGGCGAGCGCGGACGGGATGCGCTGCTCGGCGTAGCCGAACAGGCTGAAGGGGATCACGTTGTTGAGCACGGCGGCGACCGACAGGTGCACCCAGGTCTGGCGGCCGCGCGGCAGCCGCTCGCGGCGCGCGAGCAGGACGGCGGTGAGGATGACCGCACCGATGGCGATCCGGCCGAGGGTGATCTGCAGCGGGGCAAAGGCGCGCAGCCCCTCCTTGATGAAGAAGAAGCTCATGCCCCAGATGAGCGCGAGCAGCAGGTATCGCAGGCGCCAGCCCGACCGGGCTGCCGCCCGACTCGGCGACAGTTCCGGGGATCTCATGGCATCAATCTGGCGCGGTCTTCTCATTAGGACAAGTTAATAATTCTGGTTCTCATGTCGTAGTGTTGCTGATGTGTTGAGTCTCGAGCGCCTGCGGGTGCTGCAGGCCGTGGCGCGGCACGAGTCGGTTACCGGAGCCGCAGCCGAGCTGCACGTCACGACGTCTGCGGTGTCGCAGCAGCTGACCAAGCTGGAGCGCGAGTCGGGCACGAGGCTGGTGGAGCGCAGCGGACGGGGCATCCGGCTCACCGACGCCGCGCACGTGCTGGCCGAGCACGCCAGCGTGATCTTGTCGATGGCTGAGCGCGCCCAGGCTGACGTGGACGCGCGGGCGGGCACCGTCGCAGGACGGCTGTTGCTGGCCAGCTTGCCCACGGCCACGCGCGGGCTAGCTGCACCGGCGCTGCGGCGGCTCGCCGATGCGTACCCGGCGCTGCGCGTCGAGCTGACCGAGGCCGATACCAGCGAGTCGATCCCGGTGCTGGTCCAGGGAGGGGTGGACCTGGTGATCGCGCACGACTGGTCGAACGCGCCGCTCGCCGCTCCGGACGGCCTGACCAAGACGCTGCTGGTTGAAGATCTGGCGGACATCGCGGTACCCGCCGCCCACCCGCTGGTCACCGAGGCGAAAGTCAGCGCCGGAGGCGGCAGCGGCGAGGCCGCGGTGGAACTGGCGCAGCTCGGCGCCGCGTCGTGGATCTGCAGCGCGCCGGGAACCTCCTGCCATGACTGGCTCACCTTCACGCTGCGCTCGGCCGGGGTGGAGCCGCGGCTGGCGCACACGGCCAACGAGTACGCCACCCAGCTGTCGCTCGTCGCAGCGGGGCTGGGCGTCGCGGTGATACCGCGGCTCGGCCGCGGCCAGGTGCCCGCGGGCGTGCGCATGATCGCGGTCGAGCCCGCGCTGCGGCGCAACATCTACGCGCTCTGGCGTACCACCGCGGCCCGTCGGCCCGCTATCGGTGCCGTCGTGGCCGCGCTGCGCGCGGCGGCGCTGGACCCGGAATCGGCCCGGGCGGTCAGCGGGTGAGCCGCGCCGATGTCCTCCACCCAGAGATCGAGGTGGATCTGCTGCGGCGTTCCATCAGGCAGTGAATCTGGGCCCACTCTCGCGCCGCGATAGCGTCGTGTCGGCACGGAAGTCGTCGGCCCGCAAGGAGTAACGGATGTCAGCGAGTTCCATCACCGCAGATGGCCGAGCCCGCGTGCTGGCAGACGGCGCGCAGATGCCCATGCTCGGTCTGGGCGTCTGGCAGGTGCGCAACGGACGAGCGTGCGTGAATGCCGTTCGCTGGGCGCTGGAGCTTGGGTACCGCCACATCGACACAGCGCAGGCTTACGGGAACGAGGAAAGCGTCGGGCGAGCGCTGCGCGACAGCGGGCTGCCGCGCGATGCGGTGTTCGTTACGACCAAGTTCTTTCCTGGCAACCGCGACCCCGTCGCCGCGATCGAGCAGAGCCTCAGGCGGCTCGGCGTCGATCACGTCGACCTGTACCTCGTGCACTGGCCGGAGGGCGGTCCGACCTGGGCGTGGCCGGGCATGGAGCGGGCGCGCGAGCAGGGCGCGGCTCGTTCCATCGGCGTCTCGAACTTCAGCGCGGGCGAGCTCGAGCAGGTGATGGCTGCCGGAACGGCACCGCCGGCAGTGAACCAGGTGGAGTTCAACCCGCGGCACTACCGGCGCGGGCTGCTTGACGCCTGCCTGCAGCGGGACGTCGCCCTCGAGGCTTACAGCCCGCTGGGAACCGGCAGGCACCTTTCGGACAAGACCGTGCGACGAGTCGCGCAGCAGGCGGGACGGACACCTGCCCAGGTGCTGCTGCGGTGGTGCCTGCAGCACGGGATTCCGGTGATACCCAAGTCAACGCACCGCGAGCGAATCGAGGAAAACGGGCAGATCTTCGACTTCGCCCTGTCGGACGCGGACATGGCCGCGCTCGACTCACTCGACATGACCGGGAGGACCGAGCGCGCGCTCGAACACAAGTGGTGGTGAGCGCGAGCCGCTGCGCCCCGGCTCCCAGCCAGGCCAGCTAGTCCGCGGCTGGGACCTGCGTGCTGAGGCCGGCGAATAGGTCGACTCCGTGGCGCGCGGCATAGGCAACGAGCAGCCGGCTGACGATTCCCGGCAGGAGATCGCGGTCTGCCGGTGCCAGGAGGTCCAGCGTGGCAGTGAGGTCCGTGCCGAAGCCGGCCGCGGCTTGTGACACCAGCGATCGGCCTTCGTCGGTGAGACCGGCGAGAACGGCTCGCCTGTCGTCGGCCGACGGGGTGCGGACCACCAAGCCGCGGCGCTCGGCCCGGTCGACCAGCCCCGTGACGCTGGACTTGTCGAGGCCGAGCAGCCTGGCCAGCTCGTTCATGGTCGGCGTGCGGTCGCGCAGCACGCCAAGCAGGCGGGCCTGGGTAACAGAGAGATCGTGCTCTGCCGCCCGCAGTTCGATCATGCCGTAGACGACGAAGGCCAGCTGGGCCAGTCCGTCGACGACGTTCAGCTGGCCGGCCGCCGCCGCGGACGGGCCCGCCGGTCTCGATGTCATAGGCCGAGTGTACTTGACTTAGTACGTGCCACAAACTAATTTTAGTACGTGGCACAAACTAAAACTGGCGACGCAGGCACGAGGAGACGAGGAGCCATGGACAAGATGAACGCCGCGGTGGTCACGTCCTTCAGCGAGCCGCCGCGCTACCTGCCGTTCGATGTTCCGCGGCCGCGGACCGGCGACGAGATACTCGTCGATGTGCTCGCCGCCGGGCTGCACCCGCGGGTCCGGAGCGGTGCCGCCGGGGTGCACTACACCAGCCGCGGCACGCTGCCCATGATCCCCGGCATCGACGCAGTCGGGCAGCGTCCGGACGGCACGCGGATCTACTTCGTGGCGGACGACGACGTTCTCGGCACGATGGCCGACAAGGCCGTCGTCGACCCGCGCCGTGCCATCGAACTGCCCGACAACGTGAACGTCGCCAAGGTCGCGGCGGCGATGAACCCGGCCATGTCGTCGTGGGTGGCGCTGCGGCTCCGCGTGCCGATCGAGCCTGGCCAGAGTGTCCTCGTCCTGGGCGCGACCGGGAACGCCGGAGCCATGGCCGTCGAGGTCGCCAGGCGGCTCGGTGCCGGGCGGGTGGTGGGCGCCGGTCGGGACCGTGACCGGCTCAGCGTGGTGGCGGCGGCCGGTGCCGACGACGTGGTCCCGCTGACCGCCGATGACGAGGCGACGGACACAGCGCTGGCCGCGGCCGCAGCGGAGGTCGACATCGTCCTGGACTACCTGTGGGGCAAGCCTGCGCAGCGGGCCATCATGGCGCTGCTCACCGCCCGGTCCGACCGCAGCCGCGCGATGAA
>JASHPF010000280.1 GCA_030038295.1 Streptosporangiaceae bacterium | reverse complement strand
CCGACCGGGTTGGTGAAGTCGATGATCCAGGCGTCGGGCAGCGCGCGCGCCCGGACCCGCTCGGCCACCTCGAGCACGACGGGCACGGTGCGCAGCGCCTTGGCGAACCCGCCTGCCCCGGTCGTTTCCTGGCCGATGCAGCCGCACTCGAGGGGCCAGGTCTCGTCCCGGTGCCTGGTGGCCTGGCCGCCAACGCGCAGCTGTACGAGCACCGCGGTCGCTCCGTCCGCGGCGGCGTCCAGGTCCGCGGTCCAGCGCACGAGCGCGGGGTGCTCGTAGCGAGCCATGATCCGGGCCGCGAAGGGCCCGACCACCGCCAGCCGGTCCGGGTCGGGATCCACCAGCACCAGCTCGGTCACCGGAAGGGACAGCCGGGCGATGCCGTCGACCAGTTCCGGCGTGTAGGTGGAGCCGCCGCCGACGACAGCGAGTTTCATCTAGTACGCCTTTGCTTCCGCGCCGGACTGGGCGACCAGGCAGGCGGCGTCGTGGCCGGGGGACAGGGCGAGCAGCTCTGGGGTGATGGTCATGCAGTCCGTCGTGGCCAGCGGGCAGCGCGGGCTGAACCGGCAGCCGGGCGCGGGGTCGATCACCCGCGGCGGCTCGCCGTGGTCGGCCGCACCTTGGAGCGTCGGCTCGGCTTTCGGGTCGGGTACCGCGGACAGCAGCAGCTGGGTGTACGGGTGCCGTGGCGAGCTCAGCACGTCCTCGACCGGACCCGCCTCGGCGATCCGGCCCGCGTACATGACGATCAGGCGATCGGCGACATACCGGGCGCTCGCGATGTCGTGGGTGATGTACAGGATCGACACCCCCCGGTCGTCCCTGAGCTCGCGCATGAGATTCAGCAGTCCGATCCTGATGGACACGTCCAGCATGGATACCGGCTCGTCCGCGAGGATCAGCCGGGGTCGCGTGGCCAGCGCCTGGGCGAACCCGACCCGCTGCCGCTGACCGCCGCTCAGCTCGTGCGGGTACCGGTGCATGATGTCGGCGGCCGGCGACAGTCCGACGGCCTCGAACACCCTGGCGGCCTCCGTCTGGCGCTCGGCCGCGGACAGCTCGGGTCGGTGCAGTTTCAGGCTGCGCAGCACGCCGTGCGAGACCCGGAACACCGGGTTGATCGAGCTGAACGGGTCCTGGAACACCATGGGCACGTCGCCGCGGTAGGCAAGGACGTCGGCACGCGACCGCACCGCCGACAGGGGCTTGCCCTGGAAGTAGATCTCGCCGGCGGTCGGTGCGTAGACCCCGGCCAGCAGCCGGGCGATGGTGCTCTTGCCGCTGCCGCTCTCGCCCGCCAGGGCGACGATCTCCCGCTCGGCGATCTGCAGGCCGACGTCGTCGACGGCGTGCAGGTTCTTGCGTCGCAGGCCGCCGCCGATCCGGAAGTGCTTGGTGAGGCCTCGGGTAGAAAGCAGCGGTGCAGCGTCAGTCACCGACGACCACCCCGTTGGAGTAGTTGACGCACCGAACGAGCACGTCGTCGACGCGGAACAGGCCGATCGCCTGGTCCCGGCAGGTGTCGGCGACAAGCGGGCAGCGTGGTGCGAACCGGCAGCCCGCCGGCAGCCGGGCCAGGTCGGGCGGGCTGCCGGGGATGCCGGTCAGCGGCACCTTGGGTCCGCGGATCGACGGGAACGCCTCGAGCAGGCCACGGCTGTAGGGGTGCCGCGGCGTGTCGAAGACGTCCCGGGTGGCGCCGAGCTCGGCGACCTGGCCGGCGTACATGACCAGCAGCCGGTCGGAGAAGTGGCTGACCAGCGACATGTCGTGGGTGACGAAGATGACCGCGAAGCCGAGCTGCTGCTGCAGCTCCTTGATCTGCACCATGAGCGAGCGCTGGGCGACCACGTCGAGCGCCGACGTGGGCTCGTCCATGATCACCAGGTCCGGGGTGAACAGCAGCGCCATGGCGATCATCGAGCGCTGGCGCATGCCGCCGGACAGCTGGTGCGGGTAGCTGCCCAGATGGATCGGGTCGATGCCGACCATGCGGAGCACCTGCGCGGACCGCTCGCCAATCTGCCGCTTGTCGGCGACACCGTGGGCGTGCATCGCGTCGGCGAACTGGGCGCCGATCGTCTTGACCGGGTTGAGCGCGTTCATCGCGCTCTGCATGACGACGGACAGCTCCTTCCACCGGATCGGCGCGAGCTGCCGCTCGGTGCGCCCGGTCAGCTCGGTACCCTTGAAGGTGACGGTGCCGCCGGTCACCTCCGCCGGCGGGACGAGCAGCTGGGCGACGGCGAACAGCAGGGTGGACTTGCCGCAGCCGGACTCGCCGACGACGCCGAGGAACTCGCCGCCCGCCAGGTCGAAGCTCACGTTGTCGACGGCCAGCACGTCGCCGCGCCGGGTCCGGTAGGCGACCGACAGATCGCGCACCGCGAGGATGGGAACGCCGGCCGTCCATTCCGCCGCCGCTGTCACGTCCGCGGCCGCCTGCCGCCGGTCAGCCGGCGCGCTTCGCACGGATTCTCCACGGCGGCGTGTGGCGGCTGCGGCGCAGGCTCACGCGCTGCAGCGCCGGGTTGCCGACTTCGTCGAAGGCGTAGTTGAGCAGGGCAAACGCGGCGCCGAGCAGGGCGATGCAGAGGCCGGGCGCGAGCGCCCACAGGTACTGGTTGGTCTGCAGCGCCTCGCCGTTCTGCGCCCAGTAGAGCATCGTCCCCCAGCTCAGCGAGTTCGGATCGCCGAAGCCGATGAACTGCAGCCCGGCGGCGGCGATCACGTTGTACACGGCGGTGCCCAGGAACACCGCCACGATCAGCGACGTCATCGTCGGGATGATCTCCACGAGGATGATGTACGCGCGGCGCTCGCCGCGGACCCTGGCGGCCTCGAGGAAGTCACGGCTGCGCAGCGCCAGCGCCTCGGCGCGCAGCTGGCGGGCGCCGTAGGAGTACCCGGTGATGACCAGCACCGCGATCATCGGCAGCAGGCTGCTGTGCGGGTAGTAGGCGACGATCACGATCAGCAGCGGGAACGTCGGGATGATCAGCAGGATGTCGGTGATCAGGTTGAGGCCGTGGTCCCACAGCCCGCCCAGGTACGCGGCACCGATGCCCATGATCACCGACAGCAGCGTCGACAGCAGGCCGGACACCAGCGCGATGATCATCGTTTCCCTGGCGCCCCAGATCACCTGGGCGAAGATGTCCTGCCCGGATGAGGTGGTGCCGAGCAGGTGTGCCAGCGACGGTCCGAGGCTGCGGGCGTAGGCGAAGGACTGCGGGTTGTCGCGTGCGATCAGGCCGGGGACCGCGGCCATGATGCCGAAGATGACCAGGATGATCGCCCCGGCCGCGGCCTTCTTGTTGGACCTGACCGCCCGCCAGATTCGTCCGGCGGCGTGCTCGACGGTGGTCAGGCGGGTACCGGTCCCGTCGGGTCCCGCCGCCTGGTTGACCGGGATGCGCATGGTGGTCACGGCTAGCCCGCCGTCCTGGTGCGCGGGTCGAGGAAGGCCGTCAGGATGTCCGCGGCCAGGATTGCCACCAGCACCGCGACGGTGATCAGCAGGAACAGCGCCTGCATGAGGGCGTAGTCCTGGTTGAGCACTGCCTGCAGCAGGTAGTAGCCGACCCCCTGATAGGAGAACAGGTACTCGACGAGGATGGCGCCGGACAGCACGAAGCCGAGCGACATCGCGAAGCCGGACAGGTTGGGCAGCATTGCGTTGCGAGCCGCGTAGTCGAACATGATCCGCCAGCCGGGCAGCCCCTTGGCCCGCGCCATCCGGACGTAGTCCTCGGCCAGCACGGTCACCATGGTGTTGCGCATGGTCAGCACCCAGCCGCCGATCGACGTGATCAGGATGGCCAGCGCCGGCAGCAGCGCGTGCTGCAGCACGTCGGCGACGAAGGCGAAGTTGAGCCCCGGCGTCGCACCGTAGGAGTAGGCGCCGCTGGTGGGGAACGTCGTATCGGCCTTGGCAACTATGAGGATCAGCACCATGCCGAGCCAGAAGAACGGGATCGACGAGGTGATGACGAAGACCGGCGGCAGGATGCCGTCGAGCCACCCGCCGCGCCGCCAGGCCCCCACGATGCCGATGAGGGTGCCGAGGATGAACCCGATGACCGTGGTGACGCCGATCAGGCCGACGGTCCACCAGACCGCGCCGGCGATCACCGTGCTGACCGGCTCGGTCTGGGTCAGCGACATACCGAAGTTGCCGGTGGCCATGTCGCCGAGGTAGCTGACGTACTGGGAGATGAGGCTCGCGTGGGTGTCGACGCCGAAGGCGACCTCGATGGCCTGGATGGCCTGCGGGCTGACCCGGCCGCGGTACTTGGCCATCATGTCGAGGATCGGGCTGCCGGGCATGAGCCGCGGCAGGACGAAGTTGAGCGTCACGCAGGCCCACAGGGTGACCGCAAAAAAGCCTAGTCGGCGCAGCGCGTGTCTCATGCTCTCCGCTCCGGTCTTGTCGTGGCGGCACGGCGCGGGCTGGCGCCGACGCAGTCGGCGCCAGCCCGCGCGCCGGTCACTTCTTGGGCGCCAGGTGCAGCAGCGTCCAGCCGAAGTCCGGGTTCTGCGCCGGTCCCGGCTGCGCGTACGGGTTGCTCGGCGTCGGCCAGCCGGTGAACGCGCCGGTGTTGTACTCGTACCAGTCGACCGACTCCACGATCGGGATCACCGGCACGTAGGTCAGCATGACCTGCTGCAGCTGATCCATGATCTGGTGCTGCTGCGTCGTGCTGGTCGTGTCCGCGTACTCGTCGAGCAGCGCGTCGGTCGCCGGGTTGCTGTACCGCTCGTAGTTGTACGAGGCGGCCTGCCCGATAGGCGCGGAGTTAGCGCTGTCCAGCCACTGGCGGAACTCGTAGTACGGCGTGGGGCCGCCGGTCTCGTAGTAGTAGGCGAGCTGATAGTCGCCGTCGAACAGGTCGGAGTCGAACGCATTGTCCGACAGGTTGTCGACGGTCAGGCCGATGCCGACGGCCTTGAACTCCTGCTGCACGATCTGCATGTCGGCGACGAAGTCCGAGTCGCCGCCGATGTTGATCACGGTGAAGTTCAGCTGCTGGCCCGCGCTGTTCTGGAAGAGCCCGTTACTGCCCTTCGTGAAGCCGGCCGCGGTCAGGATCGCCTCAGCCTTGGCGGGGTCGTAGCTGTAGTTGTACTGGGATGCCAGGCTGGTGTCGAGCCAGCTGGAGAACGTCGGCGTGACGATGCCGGACTGGGTGGCGGGCGGCTCGTAGCCGTACTCGCCGTCGGTCGACACCTTGCTGCGGTCGATCGCGTAGGACATCGCCTGGCGCACGGCCACGTTGTCGAGCAGCGGCTTGGTCAGGTTGATGAAGAGGTCATTGTTGAGCGTCGGCGGGAACCAGTACTTGTTGTTCGGGCTCTTGGCGACGTAGAAGCTCTGGATGCTCGGGATGAACTGGTTGCCCCACTGGGCCTGGCCATCCGCAAGCTCCTGGTTGGCCGGTGTATTCGACAGGAACGCCGGATAGTTCACCGTCTGGATCTTGGGCTCGCCCGGAATGTAGTAGTGCGGGTTGGCGACGAACTTGATGTTTTCCGGGGTGCAAGAACCGATCTTGTAAGCCCCGCTGCCGACGGGATTCTTGTCCGGATAGGTGATGGGATTAGAGATCTTGGACCAGATGTGCTCAGGGACGATGGGGGTCTCGTAGGCGACTAGGTAGAAGCTCGTCAGGCCGGGTCCGTTGAAGGTCATGACGACCTGGTTGGCGCCCTTCTGTACGACGCTCTTGAGCACCGTCCAGTCGGCGTTGAGGTCGAGCGCGGTGTGCTGCTTCAGCAGGTTGTACGTGTACACGACGTCGGCAGCGGTGACCGGCACGCCATCCTGCCACTTGGCGTTGCTGCGCATGGTGAACGTCAGCACCGTGTCGTTGTCACTCCACGCCCAGGACTTCGCCAGCCACGGCGAGGCCTTGCCGCTTTCCAGGCTGTCGACGAACACCAGTGGCTCGTAGACGGGGCCGAACAGCTCCCAGTTGACGTTCTCGTTGAACGGGTTGAACTGGCAGTTCCAGGTCGACCCGCTCTCGTTGGAGATCGTCAGCGTGCTCCCTGACGATGCCGATGACGTGCTCGTCCCACAGGCGGCGACGGCGGTGAGGAGGCCAGCCGCCCCGACGAGGGCGCCCAGCGACTTGAGTCGTCTCATTGTTCCGTAACCCTCTCCGTGCTGGGTGTGCTTTCTGGCACATTGCTACGGTAATGCGAATTTGTGGTTTCAAGGGCAAATCGTCCGTCACCGTTGGCGGTCCCGCCGGCCGCGTCGACGGCCAGCGCGACGGCGCCCAGCAGCGGCGCGTCGTGCGGGTAGCGGCCGAGCACCAGCTCAGGCGGATAGGGGACCGAGGCCCGCAGCGCCGCGGTGAGCCGCGGCTCGATCCGGTCCCAGGACCTGGTGAGCCCGCCGCCCGCGGCGATCCTGGCCGGGTCGATGAGGATCGCCATGTTCACCACGTGGAAGGCGAGCTCATCGACGAAATCGGTGATCAGGTTGTCGAGGTCCGGGTCCTCAGCCGCGGCGCCGAAGATCTCGGCCGCGGTCGGCCGCAGCGGCGGGCTCGCGGCCCGGCGTTGCAGCGCGAGACCGCTGACCATGTCCTCGAGCCGGACTTCGGGGCCGCCGACGTCGGTGCGGTCGCGCAGGCTGTAGCCGATCTCGCCGGCGGCTCCGTTTCGGCCGGCCAGCACCTGGCCGTGCGCGACGACCGCGGCGGCGAGGCCGGTGCCGAGGTTCAGGTAGATGGCCGGGTCGGCGTGGGCGAGCGCGCCCCAGCGCGCCTCGGCCTGGGCCGCAGCCTTGGCGTCGTTGGCGATCCGGACCGGCACGCCGGGAAAGGCGGCCCGCAGCTCCCGCCCGATCGGCAGCGCCCCCCAGCCGTCGATGGCCGGCGCCAGCTCGACCCGGTCGTCGAAGGGGATGCCGAAGGTCGAGACGCCGACGGCGGCCACGCTGGCCTCCGGCGCGTAGTCCGCGAGCAGCTGCCGCGCGGACTGCACGCCGAAGTCGAAGCTGGCGCGCGCGCCGCGCTCGGCCAGGCTGGCCACCACGCCGCCGCCCAGCCGTCGGCCGGTAAGATCGCACACCGCGACGGCGATCTTCGTGCCGCCGAAGTCGATGCCGAGCACGACGGGGGAGCTGCTCATGCGGGGTTCCGCGCTGCCGACACAGGCCGTCCAGGATTCTCGGGGGACCTCGGATACCGCAAACTTAGTTAGGACAGTATCCTAACTAAAGAGCAGCGGCGATAACGGTTTGATTGCAGAACCAGGTGTAACGTCGCTGTCAGTGGCCGACGGGAGGGTGGGGAAGTGGCCGTGACGACGACGCCCGCGCAAGCCGCGGCGCCCGCCGCCGAACTGGCGGTGGCCTGGCTGGCCGGCGGTCCGTCGGCCGACGGCCCTGTCCAGGCCGGAACAGCCCCGACCGGAACAGCTCCGTCCGGACCCGCGCCCGCCAGACCGCAGCTGATCCGGGCCATGAACGAGCAGCTGCTGCTCCGGCACATCCGGCAGCTCGGCCAGTCCTCGCGGGCGGAGCTTTCCCGGCTGTCCGGCCTCTCGAAGCCGACGGTCTCGCTCGCGCTGGCCAACGTCGAGAGATCCGGCCTGGTGCGCGAGGCAGGCCAGCGGACCGGTGGGCCCGGCCGGTCGGCCGTGCTATACGAGATCCGGCCGGAGGCCGGCTACGTCCTGGGCCTCGACATAGGCCAGCAGTTCCTTCGGGGCGCGCTGGCCGACCTGACCGGCGCGGTGGTGGCCGCGGCCGAAGTGCGCAGCCGCGCGGCGGCCGCGAGCGGGCGGGTCACCGAGCTCATCGGACTCGCCGACGACCTGTGCGCCGCCGGGGGCATCTCGCGATCGC
>JASHPF010000279.1 GCA_030038295.1 Streptosporangiaceae bacterium | reverse complement strand
TCCAGCTCGGTCGCGCGGCGGCCGATGCGCTGCGCGCAGCGGCGGGCTCGGCCTCGCAGCCTGATGAGTCGGGCGTCATCCGCGGTGACGACCCGCTCAGCGGCAGTCTCGGCCTGGTCTGGCAGGCACTGCACCAGGGACTCGCCGATATCCGCCGCCGCGCGACCGCGGCCGGAGCGCCTCCGGCCAAGCCGGCTGGGGAGGCCGCGGCCGGCGACTGACGACCCGGCCGGCGACTGACGACCCGGCCGGCGACTGACGACCGCCTCGACCGTCCGGCCTACCATGGGACGCAGGCCGGACGGGGACGGCGAGCGGGGGACCATGGCGCGGCCCACCTTGAACGAGGTGAAGTCGGCAGGCCAGCCGGGCTGGGTCGTCGAGCGGATCAACGACGAGCACCTGTTCGGCCGTCTCTACATGCGCAAGATCTCGCCGCGGGTGACCTGGCTGCTCGCGCGCACCGGGTGGTCCCCGAACGCGGTTACGGCGGCGTTCATCGCGTGCGGCGTGGCCGCCGGCGTGGTGATCGCGTTCGGCCGGCTCTGGACCGCGGTCGTCGCGGTCGCGCTCACCCAGCTCGCCCTGCTGTTCGACTGCTGCGACGGGGAACTGGCCAGGCTCACGCACCGGACCTCGGCCCGCGGCGTCTACCTGGACCGTGTGGGGCACTACCTCTGCGACGCCGCGATGCTCATCGGCCTCGGGGTGCGCAGTCAGGGCGCGCTGACGATCTCGGGGCGGTACGTGTCCGCTGGCCTCGCGGCGGCGGTGCTCGCCTGCCTGGTCCGGGCCGAGACCGACAACGTCGTGGTCGCCCGGGCGGTGCAGGGGCTGCCCGCCTCGTTCGCCGGCGCGGCGCTCGCGCCCCGGCAGCCCCGGCTGGCCTTCGCCCGGCGCGCGGCGAGCACGCTCAAGATTCACCGGGTCATCCAGCAGATCGAGCTGTCCCTGCTGGTGCTGCTCGCCGCGATCGCCGACCAGGTCAACGGCGGCCTGCTCGCCACCAGGGTGCTGCTGCTCGGCTGCCTCATCGTGGCAGCGCTGCTGGTGCTCGCCCATCTCGCGGCGATCCTCGCGTCCCGGCGGCTCATGTGAGCGGGGCGGCCGAGCCGAGCCTGTCGTGCGTGATCATCACCATGGGCACCCGCCCGGCCGAGCTGGCCAGGGCCATCGCGAGCACGGAGCCGCTGCGGGCTGATGGCGTCGAGCTCGTCCTGGTGGGGAACGGAGCCGATCTGCCGCCGGTGGCCGGTCCGGGCGCCGTGCGGACGGTCCGGCTGCCGGAGAACCGGGGGGTCGCCGCGGGCCGCAACGAGGGCCTCGCCGCCAGCACCGGCGACGTCGTTCTGTTCCTGGACGACGACGGCAGGTTCGCCGACCCCGGCATCGGAAAGCATGTCGCCGCGCGGTTTGCCGCCGATCCCCGGCTCGCGGTGCTGGCCTTCCACGTGGCGGACCCCGACGGCGGTCCCGGCGTGCGCTGGCACGTGCCGCGGCTGCGGGCCGATGCTGGCCGGTCATCCGCGGTGACGACGTTCGTCGGCGCGGGCTTCGCCGCGCGCCGGTCGGCGTGGCTGGCCGCGGGCGGGCTGCCCGAGCTGTTCTTCTTCGCCCATGAGGAAACCGACCTGGCCTGGCGGCTGATCGAACGCGGCTACCGGCTCGAGTACGACGCCGAGGCGCGGATGTGCCACCCGCCCGTCGCCAACGCGCGGCACGCTTCCTGGTATCGCTACGACGGGCGGAACAGGGTGCTGCTCGCCCGGCGTAACCTTCCGTGGCCGCTCGCGGTCGTCTACCTGCTCGACTGGCTCGTGCTCACGATGATCAGGGAACGGCGGTCGACCGGGGCGCTGCGCGCCTGGCTGGCCGGCTTCGCGGCGGGCTGGCGAATCGACCCGGGGGGACGGCGGCCGCTCTCGCTGCGCACCGTCTGGCAGCTGACGAGGCTCGGCCGCCCGCCGGTCATCTGAGCTGGCGCGATCTCGCCCGTCCGCGGGCGCTCAGCGCAGGGGGCCGGTGACGGACTCGGCCGCGCGGATGGCGCCGCCGCTGGCCACGTAGCGCACGGCGGCGTCGATCTCCGGCGCGAGGAACCGGTCTGGCCCCGGGCCGGCCACCTCGGCCCGCAGCCCCGCAACCACCGCGCCGGTCGCGGCTGCCGGGGCTAGCGGCGCGCGCAGCTCGATGCCGCGCGCGGCGGTCAGCAGCTCGATGGCCAGCACCCTCGTCAGCCCGTCGAGCGCGCGGCGCAGCTTGCGCGCGGCGGACCAGCCCATCGAGACGTGGTCCTCCTGCATCGCCGAGCTCGGGATCGAGTCGACGCTGGCCGGCCCGGCGAGCCGCTTCAGCTCGGACACGATCGCGGCCTGGGTGTACTGCGCGATCATGTGCCCGGAGTCGACGCCGGGGTCGTCGGCGAGGAACGCCGGCAGGCCCTGGTTTCTGGCGACGTCGAGGAACCGGTCGGTCCGCCGCTCGGACATGCTGGCCAGGTCGGCTACCGCGATGGCCAGGAAGTCGAGCACGTAGCCGAGGGGGGCGCCGTGGAAGTTTCCGTTGGACTCCAGCCGGCCGTCGGGGGTGATGACCGGGTTGTCGATGGCGGACGCGAGCTCCCGGCTCGCCACCAGCGCCGCGTGCTCGGCGGTATCCCGGACAGCGCCGGCGACCTGCGGCGCGCACCGCAGCGAGTAGGCGTCCTGCACGCGGGTGCACTCGGGTCCCCGGTGACTGGCCATGATCGCGCTGCCGGCCAGCAGGGCCCGCAGGTTGGCGGCGGAGTCGGCCTGCCCCGGATGCGGGCGCAGGGCCTGCAGGTCCGCGGCGAACGCGGCTTCCGTGCCGAGCAGCGCCTCCACGCTCATCGCGGCCGTTATGTCGGCGACCTTGAGCAGCTCACGCACATCGGCGATCGCCAGCACCAGCATGCCGAGCATGCCATCGGTGCCGTTGATGAGCGCCAGGCCCTCCTTCTCGCGCAGCTGCACCGGCGCGAGACCGGCCGCGCCCAGCGCCTCGGCCGCGGGCAGCCGACGGCGGCTAGCGTCCCGCACCACGCCCTCGCCGGTGATCGCGAGCGCGCAGTGGGCCAGCGGCGCAAGGTCACCGGAGCAGCCCAGGCTGCCGTATTCCGGCACGACTGGCGTGTAGCCGGAGTTCAGCAGCGCCGCGTACGCCAGCACCGTCTCCTCGCGTGCCCCGGTCCGACCGGTGGCGAGCGTCGCCAGCCTGAGCAGCATGAGGGCGCGGACGACCTCGTCTTCGACCTCAGGACCCGAGCCGGCCGCGTGGCTGCGCACCAGGCTCGCCTGCAGCTGCGCCCGTAGCTCGACGGGGATGTGCCGGGTGGCGAGCGCACCGAACCCGGTGGAGACGCCATAATGCGGCTCGACGTCTTGCGCCAGCGCGTCGATGATCTCGCGGCCATGCCGGACCGCGGCCAGCGCCTCAGTCGTGAGCTCTGCCCGGGCGTGACAGCGGGCGACCGCGACCACGTCATCCGGGGTCAGCGGGCCGGTTCCGACGAGAACGGTCTGCGGCGGCTCCGTGCCGGTCATGGCCACCTCCAGTGTGACCTTACTGTCGGCGCGCAGCGCCGAGCGACTCGGGCGAGATCACCCTATTTCGTCGCTCCGATAGGGTCACCGTGTGGAACTGCAGGAGGTTATCCAGCGGCGCCGGATGGTACGGCTATTCACGCCCGAGCCGGTCTCGAAGGCAAGCCTCGACCGGATCCTGGCCAACGCGGTCCGCGGGCCGTCGGCAGGGTTCTCCCAGGGGCAGGCGTTCCTGGTGCTGACCGGCGCCGACCTCGCGCGGTTCTGGGCCGTCGCGGGCGAGGCCGTCGACCCCACGGCACAGACCGCGCCGCTCGTGATCGTGCCGATGTCCAGCAAGCGGGTCTACCTGGACCGGTACGCGCTGCCGGACAAGGGCTGGACCGACCGGGACGAGGCGCGCTGGCCGGTGCCGTTCTGGCACATCGACACCGGCATGGCCACGCTGCTCATCCTGCTCACGGTCGTCGACGAGGGGCTTGGCGCGGTGTACTTCGGCATCATCCCGGAGGCCGTCGGGCCGTTCCGGGCCGCGTTCGGCGTGCCGGATGATCACGAGCCGATCGGCGCCATCGCCATCGGCCACGACGCGGAGACCGAGAAGCGGGACCTGCGGGCCCGGCGGCGTCCGCTCGACGAGATCGTGCACCACGGGCAGTGGTGAGCGGGCCCGGCTGGTACCAGCACACCCCCGCCGCGAGAGACCGGCTCAAGGTGACGTTCGAGTCGCGGGCCGCGGACTACCACGCGGCCAGGCCCGATTATCCGGCGGAACTGTATGAGCAGCTGGCGGCCGCCGCGGGGCTCGGTCCCGGCGCCCGGCTGCTGGAGGTGGGCTGCGGCACCGGTAAGGCCACGATCCCGCTCGCGGCCCGTGGCTTCGAGATCACGGCCCTGGAACCGGGGCCGCGGCTCGCCGAAGCCGCCCGGGCGAACCTGGCTGGCTATGACCGGGTGAGCGTCGTCCCGGCGGCGTTCGAGAACTGGGAGCCCGCCGGCGAGCGGTTCGATCTGATCTATGCGGCGACCGCCTGGCACTGGGTCGACCCGGCCGTGGGCTATGACCTCGCCTGGCGGGTGCTGCGGCCCGGCGGGCACCTAGCCATCTGGGGCGCCGGCCATGTGCTGCCCGATGACGGTGACCCGTTCTTTCGACAGATCCAGGACGTCTACGACGAGATCGGGGAGAGCGCCCCGGCCGATAGCTACTTTCCCAAGCCCGGCGGCCTGCCCACCGACCGCATCGCGATCGAGTCCAGCGGCCTGTTCGCCGTGACGCTGGCCACCGAGTTCATCTGGGCGCTCGACTACACCGCGGACCAGTACATCGCGCTGCTCGACACCTTCTCCAGCCACATCGACATGGCCCCGTGGCAGCGTGACCGGCTTTACGGAGAGATCACGCGCCGGATCGCCGCCCGGCCCGATAACACCGTCCGCCGGCACTGGGGCGCCGTGCTCCAGGTGGCGCGGCGGCTCGACGGCTAGCCAGCAGGCTCCAGCGGCCTGCGGGCCAGCGCCAGGAACTGCTTGCCCAGCAGCCGCCACAACGCCGGCGTCCGCAGATAGGTCCTGGTCAGCCTCGCTGACGGCGGCAGCAGCCCGCGGAATGAGTACGGCAGGAACCTGGCCGACACGGCAGTGACCTCGAAGCCCGCGGCGTACAGGTGCTCGGACACCGCGACGTGGGACAAGATCACGCTGTGATCGGCGCAGTCGAAGTACTCGCGGGCGCAGTACCGGAAGTTCGGACCGATCACCGCGATCCGGCCGCCTGGCTTCAGCACGTCGTGCAGCCTGCCGAGCACGCTGCCGACCGCGTCCTGGTCGGAGAGGTGCTCGAGGAAGTTGGAGACGAACACGCCGTCGAAGTAATCAGTCGGGAGATCGGCGGCCAGGATGTCATCGATGATCATCCGCACCCCGGCCGACTCCGGCACGCCGTGGCCGACCCGGTCGACGCCCCAGCGCTCGGCGGCGGGCACCGCGGTGATGAACTCACCGCGCCCCGCGGCCGGGTCAAGAATCCGTTCCGGTTCGCCCATCCGGCGGTGCATGTAGCGGGCGATCTCCTGCCACACCGCCTCCCGGCCGACCTGCGCGACATCGCGGAACCGCCAGGCGTAGAGCCGTTCATAGTTGATGCCAGCGGTCCGCCTGCCTCGCACCTCGCCGGCAGGCTGAACGGACAGGTGCGGGCTATATCGCGGAATCTGCGCCGCTCTGGGCCGCACGGTTCTGCGCCGTCCGCTCCACGGGTCAGCGGTGACCGACGTCACCCGCCGAGTTCGCGCCGTCATGCCTAGGTGATACCCCGAGCGACAGCGGCGATCTCGCGGCCATCCGACCACCCGGTCGAGGCCGCCCGGTTTAGGAATATCCGTCCCTTTACTCCGCCGACACCGGGCGGCGGCTCCGGCTGGCGGCCGTCAGGTCGCCGGGGGCGTGCCGACGGTGGCCGGAGCGCCGAACCGCTGCAGTACCTCGGGCACGGCCACGGTGCCGCGCTCGTCCTGGAAGTTCTCCATGATCGACAGCAGCGCCCTGGCGGTCGCGCCGGTCCCGTTCAGGGTGTGCACGAACTCCAGCCTGCCGTCGCGGCGGAACCGGATGTTCAGCCGGCGGGCCTGGTAGTCGGTGGTATTGGAGCAGGAGGTGATCTCGCGGTACCGCTGCTGGACCGGGAACCACGCCTCGATGTCGTACTTCTTTGCGGCGGGCGCGCCGAGGTCGCCGACGGCGATGTTCATGACGCGGTACGGCAGGCCCAGCTCCTGAACGATCTCCTCTTCATACGACAGCAGCTGGTCGTGGATCTCCCGTGACTGCTCTGGTGCGCAGTAGATGAACATCTCCACCTTGTCGAACTGGTGCACGCGGAACATGCCCCTGGTGTCCTTGCCCGCTGCCCCGGCCTCGCGGCGGAAGTTCGTCGTGAACGCGGTGTACCGGGCTGGCAGATCGGACTCCTCGAGCCGTTCGTCGGTGTGGATCCCGGCCAGCGCAACCTCGGAAGTGCCGGTGAGATACAGGTCGTCGTGCTCGAGGTGGTAGAGGTTGGACGCCTCGGTGGGCAGGAAGCCGGTGCCGTACATGGCACGCTCCCCCACCAGGATCGGCGGCAGCACAAGCAGGAAGCCGCGGCGGGTGAGCTTGTCGATCACGTAGCGGTACAGCGCCATCTCGGCCAGCGCGACGTCGCCGATCCGGTAGGCGAACCTCGCGCCCGATAGCCGGGCGCCCCTGGCCATGTCGATCCAGCCGCGGGCCGAGCCGATCTCGGTGGTGTCCCGCAGCTCGAAGGTGAACTTCGGCTTCTCGCCCCAGGTGCGGATCAGCTGCGCATCGTCCTCATCCAAGCCGTCGGCGGCGGTGGGGTCGGGCAGGTTGGGGATCCGCGCCAGCAGTTCGTCCCGCTCGCCGGCGGCCGCAGCGAGCTCGTCCTGCGCCTGCTCGAGCTCGTCGCGTAGCTGGCGCAGCTCAGCCAGCTGCTCGGGGGTCGGCTTGCCGCGCGAGGCGCTCCGCTGCGCGGCGCGGAGCGTCTCGGCGCGCTCGGTCAGCGACCGCCAGGCGGCGTCCACGGCCAGCAGCGCGTCGAAGTCTGCCGCGGCGCCGCGCCTGGCCAGGGCGGCCCGGTATCCCGCCGGATCCTGCCTGGCAGCCTTGAGGTCGATCACCTGCGCGAGTCTAGTCTGGCCCGGTCGACCGCGCGCTTGGGTAATGGCCGGCCACGGCCGTGTCGGGCTCGTGCGGCCCGCGATCGGGATCGTCGCGACGGACCGCCCGCCCGGACGGCCGGGTGGCCAGCACGGAGCCGCCGAGTATCAGGACGAACGCGATGGCCATCGCGGCGGTGAGCCGCTCGTGCAGGACCAGGACGCCGAGGATGACGGCAACGGCCGGGTTCACGTACGTGATCACCGCCGCCCTCGCCGGTCCCACCTCGCCGATCAGCGCGAAGAACAGCACGAAAGCCAGCGCCGTGCAGACCACCGCGAGCCCCGCCAGCGACGCGAGAACCTTCGCGGCCGGCACGGCCTGCGGCCAGGTGACCGCGGCGATCGGTGCGTACACCACGGCAGCGAACGCGAGGCACGCGGCGGTCATGCCGAGCGGCGGCAGCTCGCTCAGCTTCCTGGCAGCGATCAGCGGGCCGATCGAGTAGCACACGGCGACCCCGAGCACCATCGCGACCGATCCCGCGTCCCCGTGCGTGCCGCTGCCCGCGACCAGCAGCCCGACGCCGCCGAGGCCGACCAGCAGCCCGGCCCAGCGCACCGGGGTGAGCCGGTCCTGGCCGCCGGTGATCCTGCCGAACACCGCCACCAGGATCGGCACCGACGCGATCAGCAGCCCGCTCAGCGAGCTGGCGAGCCGGGTTTCGGCCTCCGACAACAGCAGCCACGGTGCGACGATCTCTACCAGCGCGAACAGCATGAGCCAGCGCCAGTACGGCAGCAGCGGCGCGAGCTCACGACGGCGAATGGCGATCGGCAGCAGCAGCGTTGCGCCGACGGCAACCCGGGCCAGCACGAGGACCGGCGGAGCGACGCCGCTGTCGGCGACCTTGATGAGCAGATAGGGCACGCCCCAGATCAGGCTCATCGCTGCGAACAACCACAAGCCGCGGCGGCTCACCAGTGCTCCTCTGCCAGGGTCGCGGTCGCGTGCCCCCGGCGGCCAGCCGGGCAATCTGCACACGTCACCATCAGCATGCGTGCGCGTCGCGACGCCGTCTTGAACGCAATTGCGCGTCCCGGTATAGCCGGCCGCGAGCCTAGGACTTAAGGCAGATGGTCGCCTGTCTGATCCGGAAGCACAGCCGGCCGGATGTTTGCTGCCGAGCCAGGCCGCCCGACCACGGCGTGTCCGGCGTCACTGTGGCCCCTGCCTCGTCGTTCGAGGGTTCGGACAGCTGCGGGACCTTCGCGGGCACGGTGGTCGGGTTGGGCGTGGTCGAACTGCTGCCGGTCGGGCCGGTGCTGTGGGCGTGACGCGGAGCCGGGTCGGTCGCCGTATCGCTGCGCGGCGTGATGCTGACTGTGACGAAGGCCAGCATGGTGACGACGATCACGCCGGAGACGAGCGCGACCAGCGGCAGGAGCAGCATCGGATGCCGGCGCAGCGCGGCGACGACGGTGGCGGTTGCGGTCCGGGTCCGGTCGGCGGCCAGCGCGAACGCCATGTCGACAGCGGGCAGCCGCGGTCCGTGGCCAATCCGGGCGCTGCGCCGCGCGAACGTGAGGGCGGCCCGCCGCTGCGCGGGAGTGAGCCCGGGCAGCAGATACACGACGGTACAGTCGCCACGATCCTGGGTGGCTACGTGTAAGCCGGCCGGCAGCTCCGCATAACGGATCTTGACCATCAGCCGAAACCTCACGCCCCACCATGGTGCGGCATTTCCCGCACGGCCCCACAGACGGTGACGACCGTATCACGGTGGATAGCTGCAATCGCATCGAAAGGTCAGATTGCAATCTGCCTATTGCACCTTGCGGGTGGGGCAGGCGGGCGGGGCTGCCGGCCCGGAGCGCCAGCGGCGGCCCGTGGCCGCCGCCTGGCGCTGGTCACGTTCGCTTCCACGGCTTGTCCGGATACGCTCGCAGGCAGGTAGGCGCGTGCTGGCTAGCGCCCGCGGCCTTACGCAGGGTCCGCCCGCGGTCCTGGTGGAGGAAGCGCCGCGCCACGGTCAGCCTGGTGTCGTCGGAGGAATCGTGCGTCTCATCAGCACTAGCCAGGCCACCCCGGCGGCCGCGGCCGCGCTGAGGCCGACGCACGCTCGCGCGCTCCGACCCCTGCTGGCCGTGCTCGTGGCGCTCGCCGGCGGCGCGCTGCTGGCGGGCGCGTTCCCGCCGTTCGGAATCTGGCCGCTCGCGGCCCTCGGGCCAGCGCTGCTGACCATCGCGCTCTGGCGGCAGCGGGCCAGGATAGCGCTGGCCGCGGGGCTGGTCTTCGGCCTGGCATTCTGGGCCCCGCTGGTGTCGTGGGAGATCAACCTGGCCTGGTACGTCTGGGCAGCGCTGGTCGTCGGTGAGGCGGTCATCTTCGCCGTGCTCGCCATCGGCCAGTGGTTCCTGCTCCGGCTGCGATTCTGGCCGGTCGCGGTGGCGGGCTGGTGGGTGATGGCCGAGGCGGTGCGAGACCGCTGGCCGTGGGGCGGCTTCCCCTGGGGGCGGCTGGTGATGAGCCAGTCGGAGGCGCCAACCGCCCGCTGGGTTGCCTTCGGCGGTCCGCCGTTCCTCACCTTCCTGATCGCGCTCACCGGCGCGTGTCTTGCCTGGTTGCTGCTCGGTCCGGAGGCAAGGCAACCCGGCACCCCGTGGCTCCGCGGCCGGGCCTGGCCCGCAGTTGCCGTAGCCGCGAGTGCCGGCGTCGCGCTCTCCGGCGCGCTCCTGCCGGCCGACCGAGCCAGTCCCGGCGAGCCGAGCGTCGAGGTCGCCGCGATCCAGGGCGACGTGCCGCATGCCAGGAACCTGCCGGACCTGTGGCGAGCCGCGAAGGTAACCCAGAACCACGTCGCGGCGACCGAGAAGCTTGCCGCCCGGATCAGCCGCGGGGCGGCGGCTGCGCCCGACCTCGTGATCTGGCCGGAGAACTCGACCGACCTGGATCCGGCCTACGACCCGGCCATCTACAACCTGATCGCGGGCGCGGTCGCGACCATCGACCGTCCGGTGCTGGTCGGGGCCGTGCTTCAGGACCCGGTGCGGAACGCCGGCCAGTTGTGGCTGCCGGGCAAGGGCCCGGTCGCGGTCTACGTCAAGCGCAGGCTGGTGCCGTTCGGTGAGGTCATCCCGTTCCGCAGCCTGGTCGAGAAGATCTCGTCACTGCCCAGCACGATGCAGCCGGTCAACTTCACGCCCGGGCACCGCGCGGTCGTGTTCCACGTGGGCAAGATCCGCCTCGGCGACGTGATCTGCTACGAGGTGAGCTTCGACGGCCTGGTCTCCTCCGAGGTCGCTGCGGGTGCCAACCTCCTGTCAGTCCAGACCAACGACGCGGACTTCGAGATCGACGGGCAGACCGCAGAAACGCTGCAGCAGCTGGCCATGGCCAGGATCCGGGCGATCGAGCATGACCGCGCCGTCGTGGTCGCCTCCACCACCGGCGTCAGCGCGATCATCGCACCGGACGGAGCGGTGCTGACCAGCACGGGGACCTGGCGGCCGGCGGAGATCGAGGCGAGGGTCCAGCTGCGTACCGACACGACGGTCGCCGACAGGCTCGGCGGCTGGCCCGAGGCCGTGCTGGCCTGGGGCACGCTCGCGGCGCTTGCCTGGGTGATCGGCCTGGAGATCCGTCGCCGCCGGCAGTCCGCCAGGGCAGCACAATAGGAACGTGGCGTTCTGGCGCGGTTTCCGGCAGCCGGCCCGCTGGGCCGCGATGGTCGGCGGGGCCATTCCGGTGCTGGCGTTTCCGGCCGCCAACCTGGAGTGGCTGGGCTGGGTCGGGCTCGTACCGGGTTTCGTCCTCATGCACCGCGCCCCGACCCGCCGCGAGGCCGGAATCCGCGGCTGGTGGTTCGGCGCGGGCTACCTGCTGGCCGCGATGTACTGGCTGGCGCCGAACATCGGCCCAGCGCTGCTGCTCGTGGCCGTGGCCTTCGGCTTCTTGCTCAGCGCCGTCGGGGTCGCCGTCTGGTCGCTGCTCCGACCGCCGGTTACCGTCCGGCGCGCGCTCGCGGCGCTGGTGGTCGTGCCGAGCTGCTGGCTCGTGACCGAGTGGATCCGGTCGTGGCGGGGCATCGGCGGGCCGTGGTCCGTGCTGGGCGCGAGCCAGTGGCAGCACCCGGCGGTGCTCGCGCTCGCTGCCGTCGGCGGCGTCTGGCTGGTTACTTTTGCACTCGTCGCGGCTAACACCGGCCTGCTCGTGGCGCTGGTGGCGCGTGCTCCGCTGACCCGGCTGGTCGGTGTGGCCGGGGCTCTGGTGGCAATCGGCGCGGGGCCCGTCGCGTTCGCGCTGACGGCGCCCGCACCGACGGCTCGGACGCTGACGGTCGCGCTGGTCCAGCCCGGCGTGACCAGCGGGCCCGCCCCGCGGCTGAAGCGCAACGAGCAGCTGACCGCCCGCTATGCCGGCCGGGCCGAGTTGTTCGTCTGGGGCGAGAGCAGCGTCGGCTTCAACCTGGCCGCCCGGCCCGCCTACCTGGCGTCCATCGAGCGGCTGTCGGCGAAGGTCGGCGCGGAGATCCTGGTCGACCAGGACGCGGAGAACGCGGCCGGCCAGCAGTCCAAGCAGGCGGCTCTCATCAGCCCGGCCGGCGTGCAGGGCCGCTACGTCAAGACCAGGCTCGTGCCGTTCGGCGAGTACATCCCGTTCCGGTCGGTGCTCGGCTGGCTCACCAAGATCAGCCGCGCCGCGCCCACCAACATTCTGCCCGGCACCGGGGCCCACGTGCTGCACGCGACCCTGCCGGACGGACGGCCGCTGACCTTCGGCGTGCTCATCTGCTTCGAGTCGGCGTTCCCGGACATGTCCAGGGTGGACACCGACCACGGTGCCCAGGTCATCATCTACCAGACGTCGGATTCCACCTTCCAGCACAGCTGGGCGCCGGCCCAGCACGCCGCGCTGGGCGCGATCAGGGCGGCCGAGACCGGCCGGCCCGTCGTCCAGGCGGCGCTGACCGGAGACTCCGTCGCGTTCGACGCCCGTGGCCGACTGCTGGCCTGGGTCGGCACGAGCTTCCGCGGCACTGTCCTCGTGCGCCTGCAGCTGCCGCCCGCCTCCGCGCGGACCGTGTACGACCAGCTGGGCGACTACGTGCCGTGGACCGCGGTCGGGATCGCCGCGCTGGCGGCGCTGGCCGGCTTGTCCAGGGCGGCGATAGCCCGGCGCAGGAGCGGGCGGGCCGCGGCCGAGCGGGCGGCCGAGCTGATGCCCGGCCACCGCTGAGCCTCGGCCGCGGCGCGCAGGCCGATCGTGACGATAGTCATACCGGGATGAACCCCGCGCGAGCCGGGCGTTAGAACCACAGATCCTCACCGGGGAGCGGCGAGCCGATGCCGCTCCCGCCACCTGGCCGATGCCAGCGGCCGCGAGCGCGGCCTGGCTACGGCCCGCCCTGCCCCCGTGGCGCGCGCTGCCCGCGCGCGCGAGCCCGCCGGCATCCTGCTGGCGAGCTCAACCCTGCCCGCGG
>JASHPF010000278.1 GCA_030038295.1 Streptosporangiaceae bacterium | reverse complement strand
GCTGGGTGCCTGCCCGGATCCGGAATGCCCGGGCAGGCACCCACCACCCGACCGGGATAACCGGAAGCGATCCGCGGCCACCGCGGTGCAGCGACTATGCGGCTTCGCACTCCATCGATGCCGGCGCCTCGGACGTCGGGTCGGGGGCGCCGGCTGGCTCCGCCAGCGGCGCAGCACCGGACCGCCACTCGGCGATTGCCATGGCAAGCAGACTCGGCACCAGGTCTGTGGACCGCCGCACGACCCAGGCGGTGCCCTTCGTGGCCATCCAGGCGAACTGCTCGGCCTTGCTTGGTGGCTCGTTCATCGGCTCGGCACCCGGTGGGGGCCCTACCGGGTGACCAGCCTCGGCCAGCATCGCGTGGAACCGGCGGGCGATGTGCCGGTGCCCGCGCTCGCTCGGGTGCAGTCGGTCGACCGCCCACATCTGCGGGTCGTGCACCTGCGCGTCGCTGGCCGCGTCAAAGTGCAGCGTGCCGAACCGGTGTGCCACCTCGTCCATGACGTCGTTGACCTGATGCGCCCGCCGAGCCAGCGGCCTGGCCAGCACCTCGGGCAGGCCGAGCATGCGGCCAGGATCGGGCAGTCGCATGGTCAGCACGTCGGCCCCGGCAGCCCGCAGGGCGCCAACCACGTGCGCGGCCGCGGCGGCAAGCCGATCCGGGTCGAAGTTCGGCCGCAGCGTGTCGTTCACGCCGATGACCACGCTGGCGACGTCCGGCCGCAGCTGCAGCGCGGCAGGGAGTTGCTCGCGCTCCAGGTCGGCCATGCAGGCACCGTTGCCCGCCACGATGTGCAGCGCCGGGTCTGGCAGCGTCTCGGCGAGCAGCGCGGCCCAGCCACGCCAGGACCGCGCACCCTTGCGACGCCCTGGCGCCGGCGCAAGCCGGATCGGGTCGCCGATGCCAAGCGTGATCGAGTCGCCGAGCGCGACGAAGGTGGTCATGCCGCCACCGCCTCCCGCTCGGCCGCGCTGCCAGCCCCGAGGACGTCTGCGTAGTGATCGATCAGCCGGTCGCACAGCACGGGCCACGTGCGGCCGAGCATCCACTGTCGTCCGGCCGCGCCCTGCGCGGCGCGCAGCGCCGGGTCGGCGGCCAGCAGCGTCACGGCGTCGGCGAGAGAGCCGGCGTCGTTTGGCGGCACCAGCAAGCCGGTGATCCCGTGCCGGACGAGGTCGAGCGGTCCGCCGGCGGCGGGCGCGACGACTGGCAGCCCGCTCGCGGCCGCCTCCTGGAGGGTCTGCCCGAAGGTGTCGTGCGGCCCGGCGTGGACGAACACGTCGAGGCTGGCATAGATCCGGGCCAGCTGCTCACCGCCGCGCTGGCCGAGAAACACAGCCGAGGGCACCGAGCGGCGGATCGCGGCCTCGGCCGGGCCGCTGCCCACTAGCACCAGCCGCACCCCGGGCAGCGTCGCGACCTGGGCCAGCAGGTCGATGCGCTTTTCCGCCGCGAGCCGCCCAACGTAGCCGACCACGAGGTCCGCCCCGGCCGCGAGCTCGGCGCGCAGCCGCTCGCTTCGCTTGGCCGGGTCGAACCGCTGGCAGTCGACGCCCCGAGCCCAGACCGCAACCCGCTGGACGCCGTGCGCGCGCAGGTCGGTCGCGGTGGCGGTGCACGGTGACAGGGTGAGGTCACACGCGTTGTGGATCTTCCGTAGCCGCCGCCAGGCGATCGCCTCGCCCGCCGCGCCGGTGTGGTAGGTGCGCGCATACGCAGGCAGGTCGGTGGCGTAGACGGCCACGATCGGCACCCGGTGGTGGAGGGCAGCGGCGCAGCCTCCGGCGCCGAGCACGAACGGCCCGGCCAGGTGGACGAGGTCGGGGCGGTGCGCCGCTACCGCGGCGCGCACCCGGAGCCATGGCACCCCGACGCGGAACCCTGGGTAGAGGGGCACGCCGACCGACGGCACCCGAACGACGGGGAAGCTGAACCCGCCATCGGGGACCGGCACGCCGCGGGCTGGCTCGGGCGCGATGACAAGCGGCTCATGGCCGCGGGATATCAGGTGCTCCGCCACCCGCACCGCAGTGTGCGCGACGCCGTTGACGTCGGGCGGAAAGGATTCTGTTACATAAGCAACTCGCACGCTCCACACGCTGCGACACGCGGATGCCTGCGACACCCGACACGCCGTGACGGTGCAGCGAACTGTGGGTGACATCTCGGCGATCTAGTCGGGATCTAGTTGGCGACAAGTCGCTCTGTCGGCTGGCCTCAGCGAAGCAGCAGGCGGGCGGCGAGTTCCAGGTGCGCCCTGACGTCATCGGCCGATGCCCGCCTGGTTACCCACGCCACCAGGTTGGACAGCCAGACATCGCCGATGATCCGCGCGATCGCCCGCTCGTCGGCCGTCGGCTCGCCGTCGTGCATGGCGCCGGTCAGCATCGCCTCCATGAGCCTCGCCACGGTGTTGACCTCGGTGGCGGCGCTCGGATCGGCGAACATGAACGCCCGCGTCATAGCCTCGATCAGCAGCGGCTCGCGCTGCATAGACCCGGTGACCAAAGCCAGCACGGACAGCACCCGGTCGGACGGCGTGTCGCCTCGTATGGGCGACCGCCCGAGCCGCTCCTGCGCGCGCTCGAACTCGCGAGCCAGCCCGGACACCAGAAGGTGGATCTTGGAAGGAAAGTACCGGTAGAGCGTGCCCAGCGCCACGTCCGCGCGGTCGGCCACGGCCCGCATCTGCACGGCCTCGTAGCCGCCCTTCGACGCCAGCGCGAGAGTGGCGTCGAGGATCCGCTTGCGCCGCTCGCGCTGGGCGGCCGAGCCAAGATCAGCCGACGGCGCGGAGCGGGCCAACTCGGCGCTGCCGCTAGCACGTGTTCTCGGCGCTGCCATGGTGGCCTCTCGTCCGCATCCCGGCACCTTGTCGGCCCGCGACTGGTGCCAGCGCGGCGGCGGCGCCATACCCTGCCAGATCGCGAATTGTGCTCGGCCAGCCTAGCAACGCGGGGACTCAAGCGTGGCCGGCCGGCCGGGCGCTGGCCCGGTCCAGCTATAACGTGTTCTAATTTTGACTGCCGGCGAGGAGGAGGACAAGTTGCCGATCGCGATCACCGACGAGCAGCTTGCGCTCCAGGCCTCGATCCGGGAGTGGGCAAAGCGAGCGCGCACGATCGAGGCCGTGCGCGGGCAGGA
>JASHPF010000277.1 GCA_030038295.1 Streptosporangiaceae bacterium | reverse complement strand
TGGCCGGTGTCCAGGCCCAGCGCGACGGCGGCTCCGGCAGCACTGGCCGGCGCCCCGGCCGTGCAGGTCGCGTGCCACCCGGCGGAATAGTGCGGCCAGCCCAGCGCGGTGCCGAGCCGCGCCATCACCCCGGCAGCCGCGAGGTACGCGCGGACCCCACCGCCGGCGGCGAGCACGGTGGGCACGCAGACCGCGCTGACATGCGTCGTCGACGGCATGTGCAGGTCGTCGTAGTCGAGCACGTGCGCGGCCGCGGCCCAGTGCGCGCCCTCGCCGAGGTCAGCCGCGAGCCGGGTCACCGGGTGCGCCCGCGCGGCGAGCGCGACCGCGACCGTGTCCAGCAGCGACCGGTCCGCCAGCGCGAGGTCGGAGTCGGTCGGCTCGAAGTCGTGTGCCCACTGCGCGAGCGCGCCTGCTGTCGACGTCATCTGCCGTCCCGGGGTTGGTCTGGCCGCGACCAGGACGCGGCCGACACCGATCACGATAACGATCCGCGGGCCGACGCGGCGCGCGGGGCAGCGGCGGTGCCCGCACGCGTGCGAGCGGCGGCGCGACCACGCCCGACCAGGGCCTAGTCAGCCGCCCAGGATCGTCAGAGCGCGGCGGGCCAGCGGCAGGATCCGGTCGCCCTTCAGCCCCTGCCGGAGGTCGTGGCTGTTCCCCATGACGTAGCGGTGGTAGAGCTGGGCGATCACGATGGCGGTCTTCCAGCAGCCGAACGCCTCGTACCAGCTGACCGCGGCCAGGTCGGCGCCGGTCGCGCGGGCGTAGCGCTCGACCACCTCGGCGCGCGTCGGCAGGCCCATGTCCTGCTGGCCGTCGGGGTGCGACGGCCGGTTGTCCGGGTCGTCCGACGGGTCGGGCCAGTAGTTGAGCATGGTGCCGAGGTCGATCAGGGGGTCGCCCACGGTGGCCATGTCCCAGTCGAAGACCGAGCGCACGCGGTCTGGGTCGCCGGGGTCGAACTGGCAGTTATCGATCTTGAAGTCGTTGTGCAGCACCGAGGTGCGAACGGTTTCCGGCCTGGTCGCGGCCAGCCGGGCGCCCGCCTCGGCGACGAGATCCGCGCTTTCGCCGCTCGGACGACCGGTACCGGGGGCAGCGGCCAGATTCGCCAGCAGCGGCTCGGCGACCGCGGCCCACCGCGCCCGCCAGCCGCGGACCTGGCGCTCCACGAAGCCGTCGGGCCGGCCCAGGTCGGCCACGCCGGCCTGCTCGGGGTCGAGCTGGTGCAGGTCGGCGAGCGCGTCGACAACCGCGAACCCGATCCGGCGCCCGGCGCTGGGCTGCCGCGCCAGGCCTGGCGGCAGGCTGCCCCACACCACCACGCCAGGCCGGTACTCGATGACGAGGAAGTCCGAGCCGACGATCGAGTGATCCTCACAGAGCAGGTACGCCCGCGGCGCCCGGGGATAGCTGCGCCAGAGCCGGGACAGCGCGCGGTACTCGCGCTTCATGTCGTGCGCGCCGACGGCGATCTCGCCGAACGGCGGCCGGCGGACGACCAGCCGGCGGCCGGAGAAGTCGAGCAGGTAGGTGAGGTTCGCCGCGCCGTTCGGGAACTGGTGCAGCGCGACCAGCGGACCCAGTCCGTCCATGCGCTGCTGCAGATAGTCGGCGAGCCGGTCAGCCGGCAGCTCGTCGCCCGGCCGCACCGGACCGTACTCCGGCTGTCCCTCGCCGCCTGGCACCGTCACGTCGGGTCGTCCGGTCAGTAGTGGATGGCGCGTGGCGCGCCGCCACCGCACGCCACCGCGTCCCCGTTGATGGCGGAGCTGCGGGGCGACGCCAGGAACACGATGACCGCCGCCACCTCGTCCGCGGTGATCATCCGGCCGACGACGTTTCCGGCCGCGAGCCTGCGCTCGACCGCGGCCGGCTCGATGCCCTCCCGGCTGGCCGTCGCGGCGACCACGCCCGGTGTTGCCTCGGTCCTCGTGAGCCCGGGGTGGACCACGGTCACGTTGACGCCGTGCCGGCCGAGCTCGTCCGCCAGGTTCTTGGTCAGGGCGGCGACCGACACGTTCCTGATGGAGCCGACCACCGAGCCGGTGCTCCGGGCCGCCAGCCCGCTGACGTTGATGATCCGCCCCCAGCCCGCCGCGATCATGCCGGGTGCGAGCGCCTGCGCGCAGCGCAGGTACCCGAGCACCTTGACGTTCACATCGGCCCAGAACATCTCGCTGGTGATGGTCTCGAAACCGCCCGCGGGCCGCTGTCCGGCCGGCACGGCGGCGCAGTTGACCAGGATGTCGATCGGGCCGACGAGTTCCGCGGCGAGGGCGGCCATCGCCCGCACGGAGGCCTCGTCGCCGGTGTCGACCGGTACCGGGTGCACCGGCCGCCCCGACGAGGCGCCGATCTCCGCCGCCGCCTGCCGCAGCCGGTCCGCCGAGCGCGACGCGATGACCACGTCCGCGCCCTCGGCGGCGAGCAGCGTCGCGGTGGCCCTGCCGATGCCGCTGGCGCCGCCGGTCACCACCGCGCGCTTGCCGGTCAGCTGAAGATCCACGCTGTCTCCCTCCGTGCCGGTGATGCTGGGGTAGCCACCCGATCATGCTCCGACGGCGGCGGCCGGGGCAACGTGCGCGGGGCCGCGGGAGTGCCTCGTGCTCGTCGAGGCCATCCGGGCTGAGTAACGGAGCGTATCGAGAGGGAGCACTCTCGGTACGATTCGGCGGACTAGTCACTTCGGGTGGTTTCGCGGTAGCTCGGCGGGGCGGACGCGAGGGCCGCTGGCGCGCCGGAACGCCGGCCGGCTAAGCACTTTCACGGTCATTAGCCGTTTTATTTATGCCATAGCCCGAATGGCCTACTTGCCAGTATTCGCCAGACTCCGCGGCCGCGGCCGGCCACGATTGCCCAGGTCAGGCCTGGTGAGAGGTACCGATGATGTCGCCGCGTAGCCGGGCGGGGAGCCGTCGTAAGGCAGGTAGTGAGCTCGGCCAGAGCCTCGCATCGCAAGTCCACGAAGATCCGGCGGACGGGCCGCCACGCCGCGCCGTCGCGAGCCCGGCGGGCCGCGACCGTTGTCTCCGTAGCTGTCCCGGCGGTTGCCCTGCTCGGCACGTGCACCGCGTACTACGGCTTCCAGCACCCGGAGCCCGACCCGCTCGGGAGCAGCGTGGCCTCCTACAGCGTGCGCGCGCTGAAAGGCCTGGCACCGCAGGCTGACGCCGAGGCCGCCGGCCGGCTCGCCGACCCCACGCCGAGCGCGAGCCGCGGCTCCCGGACGCCGGGGTCCGCCCGATCGGCCACCCCCCGGCAGTCCGCTTCGCCGACGCCGGCGAGCTCGGCCACGCCGGTGGCCTCGAGCACGTCGCTGACCTGCAGCGACACCGGCGGCGTGGCGGGGACGGGGATGCTGCCGCTGAACTACGTGACGATCGTGAACTTCCTCGTCGCGAACGGTTACACCGACATGGCGGCCGTGGGCATCGCCGGCAACATCTACCAGGAATCCGGGGGGAACCCCGAGTCGATCGGCAGCGGCGGCGGCGGCCTGATCGGCTGGACGCCGCTGCCCGCTGGCTACGTGACCGGAGACGCGGCCGCGGATCTGCAGACGCAGCTGGCCGCGCTGCTCACCTACAACCAGGAATGGGCGGCGTACATCCCCATGCTGAACGCCGCCACGAACGCCACCGACGCGGCCTACATCTACATGACCTACTTCGAGCGGCCCGGCATCCCGGCGGCCGCCAACCGCGAGGGTGCCGCGGTCGCGGTGGCGCAGGCGTGCGGCTTCGGCTGATGACCGGAGACGGCGGCTACCCGGTCTCGGCGCCGCCCTTCCACTGCGCCGAGCCCGCATCCCATTCGGTGTAGGTGTAGGGGTTGTCCAGCACCTTCGTCTCCGGGATGTCCGGGTGCATGCCCTCGGTCCACGCGTCCGGGCCGAGTTCCGCCTGCAGGAACTCGACGGTCTGCGTGACGGCGTGGCGCGCCTTGCCGAGGCTGCCGGCGTCGGTGAGCCGGTGGTTGTGCTTGACGACGCGGCCGTTGACGACGACGGTGTGCACGTCTGCCCGCTGAGCCTGGAAGGCCACGTGCCCGTAGGGGTTCAGCACGGGGAACATGACGGGGGAGTGGTCGTTCTTGATCAGCACCACGTCGGCCTTCTTGCCGGGCTCGATGCTGCCGATGAGCGAGTCGAGCCCGAGCGCCTTCGCCCCGCCGCGGGTGGCGAAGTCGACGACGTCCTCCGCGCGCAGGTGGCAGTGGGTGACGGTCTCGGCCCTGTTGTGCGCCTCGAGGTGCTCGCGCGACCGGTCGGCCCCGAGGGTGGCGCGCATGGCGGTGAACAGGTCGGCCGACCACCACACGCTGGTGTCCATCGACAGCGAGACCGGGATGTTGTGCTCGCGCAGTTGCCAGGTGGGCGGATAGCCCTGCCCGGCCGACTGCTCGGACTCGGTGGAGACGCTGGCGCTGCCGCCGGTGGCGGCGATCCGGTTGTAGGAGTCGCGGGTGAGCGTCGCGGCGTGCACGTAGATCGTCTGGTCGGTCATGAACCCGTGCTCGTGCATGAGCCGGATGCCGTCATCGTTGGTGGCGCCCCACACGCCGGCGTGCGTGGTGACCGGCGCGCCGAGGTCACGCGCGACCTCGAAGGCGGCCTTCTCCGGGAACGCCGGGTCGCCGGTGACGTCGAACGCCAGCTGGAAGCCGAGCATGTCGTTGCCGGGGGTGAACCGGCGGGCCACGAATGCCCGGAACTCCGGCGCCGCCGACCACTGCCACGGCCCGGCCTGGATGTTGCCGTACGCCAGCACGAAGCGGCCCGGCACCTCGGTGAGCGCGTCGACGGCCGCCTCGGCGTGGTCGACGGTCTGCAGGCCGTGCGACCAGTCGACCGTGGTGGTCACCCCGGCGTCGATCGCCTCGATCGCCGATAGCAGGTTCCCCGCGTAGATGTCGGCTGGCCGGAACACCTTTCCCCAGTTGAGGTAGTACCAGACGAAGTACTGGGTCAGCGTCCAGTCGGCGCCATAGCCCCGCATCGCCGTCTGCCACATGTGCCGGTGCGTGTCCACCATCCCCGGCATGACGATGCCGCCCGACGCGTCGATCTCCACCGTCCCGTCCGGCACCGAGAGCGCCGGGCCGACCGCCACGATCCGGTCGCCCGACACCAGCACGTCCGCGTCCGGCAGCACCCGGTGCGCGTCGTCGATGGTCAGCACCGTCCCGCCCCGGAATACCAGCGGCCGCCCGGTCAGGTCGGCGGCGCTCGGGCTGGCCTCAGTCATGGAAACCTCCACAGCGTCGTTGGTCGGCAGGCATCCGCTCAGCGGACCACTGTCCGGACAGTGGTTAGCTTCATCCCGATCGGAAGCGTTCCGGGTTTCGCGGTGGCTGTCAAGGCCATCGGCGCCAGCGACCACCCCGGCCGCGCTGCCGGTATGAGGGCCGCGCGGGTCAGCCGTCTCTGAGGCTGGCGACCAGCGCGTCTACCTGCTGCGGGGTCATGCCCCGAAGGTCCGTCAGGGGGGCTACCCGGCTGCCGCCGGCCAGGAAGATCACCTTGTCGGTCAGGCAGGCGCACAGGTCGGGGTACTTCTGCGCGAGCTCCTGCTGGCTGCGGGCCATCTCCTGCTGCTTGGCGGTGACCGCGGGCAGCACCCGCTCGGTCATCGCGCGCTGCACGCGGCGGCCGATCGCCCGGCCGACGAGTCCCATGGCGACGCCGGCGATGTCGTCGCCGAGGTCATCCATGGGGCTGCCGCCCATGCCGGGGTTGTTCCAGTTCCCGCGGCCACGGCCGCGGAAACCGCCGAGGAGGCCGCCGGGCAGGCCACCCGGTCCGGGCGGCGGTCCGGCCTGCGGCTCGGCGGCCCAGCCGCCGACGGGCCCCTGCTGCGGTTCGCCGGCCCAGCCCTGCTGTGGCGCGCCGGGCTGCTGGCCGAGCTGCGAGCCGGCCAGCGAGGCCAGCTCCTGAATGGAGTGCACGGCGTCGGCGCTGCCGCACCGCGGGCAGGCAGTGGCCTGCGGATCAGTGGTCACGCGGCCATTGTGCGCGCAGGGCCGCGGCTGCGAAAGATATCAGCGAGTTTCGTGCGAAGGTCCGCCGATAATGGCCGGACAATTCAGGACGAGATCACGGTTCGGGAATGGCGGCCACGCTACCGAGCCCGGATCTTGTCATGACCGACACCGCGCCCGTCCGGGCCGGCCTCGATCCCGTGGTGCGGAGCCTGGCCCGGATGCATCCGCGGCGCGGTCGGCCGCACCACCCGGGTCCGCCGGTTAGCCTCCCGCCAGCCGGAAGCTTGCCTCGCGGTGGTCGCCCGGCCGCGAGTACAAGAAGAGGTGAGCCCAAGGGAGGCACAGATGACGAGCATCTACCACGCTGACGTGATCGGCTCGCTGCTCCGGCCGAGCTACCTGTCGGGCGCGCAGGCCGCCCTGGCGGCGGGTCGGATATCGGCGCACGACTTCAAGGCGATCGAGGACCGCGCCGTCGACCAGGCCATCGCCATGCAGGAGGGCTGCGGGCTCGATGTGGTCACCGATGGCGAGCTGCGCCGGTTCTCGTTCCTTGACCACCTGCTCGGCGACGTGGACGGCTTCATCCCGGAGCCCGGCGCGACCATCATCTTCCGCGGCCCGGACGGGGTGTGGGAATGGGCGCCGCCGGTCACGGTGGCGAGCAAGATCAGCGCCCGGCGGAAGATCACTGCGGAAGAGTTCGCCTACGCGCGCGGTCGCGCCCGCGCGGAGGTGAAGGTCACGCTGATCAGCCCGCTGGTCCTGTATACGGCCTGGAATCCGGACGTGTCCGGCGCGGCGTACGCCGACGCCTACGAGCTGTTCGCGGACGCCGCCGCGATCATCAGGGACGAGATCGCGGAGCTGGCCCGGCTCGGCTGCAGGTACGTGCAGATCGACTCGCCGGACCTGGGTACGCTGGTCGACCCGGAGAACCGCGCGCTGCGCGAGGGCCTGGGAATGCCGACCGAGCGAACCCTCACCGAGGGCATCGAGATCCTCAACTCGATCGCGGAGGTGCCTGGCGTCACCTTCGGGCTGCACCTGTGCAAGGGCAACAACCAGAGCATGTGGATCGCCACGGGCGGCTACGACTTCATCGCGGAGGCGGTGTTCGGCGGCCTGTCGAACTTCGACGTGTTCCTGCTCGAGTACGACGACGAGCGGTCGGGCGGGTTCGAGCCACTGGCCAAGGTGCCCGACGACAAGGCCGTCGTGCTGGGGCTGATCACCAGCAAGACCAACGACATCGAATCGGTGCCCGACGTCGTCGCGCGGGTCAACGACGCCGCGAAGTACATCGACCTGGAGCGGCTCGGGGTGTCTACGCAGTGCGGGTTCGCCCCGGTGTCGGTCGGCGCGAACCACATCACCGAGGAGACGCAGCAGCGCAAGCTCGAGCTGGTCGGAGAGGTGGCCAGCGAGATCTGGTGACCGATGAGGGGAACGGGGTCGTCTGGCCGCGCGGCCGTGCGCCGATTCGCAGCGGTACGGGCTAGGGTGTGGGGCACGGTCACCCAGCGGAGCGCCACGGAGCGGAAGGCACGGCATCGGCCCGATGACGACCTCAGCGGACTGCTACACCTGCGTCCAGGAAGCCGCTGGCGGCAACGCGCCGCCGTGGCAGCGCATCGCGGCCGACGAGTACTGGCGGGTGGCCCACGCGTTCAACTCGGCGGTGCCCGGCTGGCTGGTCCTCGTCCCGCGGCGACATGTCACCGCGCTGGCCGCGCTGACCGACGCCGAGGCGGCGGCGCTCGGGACCTGGCAGGTGCGGCTGTCCCGCGCGCTGGCCCGGGTACTCGGCTGTCAGAAGACGTACGTCGCGCAGTTCGCCGAGGCTGACGGTTTCGCGCACGTGCACTTCCACGTCGTGCCGCGGCCGCCTGACCTCGGCCGCGACCTGCGCGGCCCGCGCATCTTCCAGCTCCTCGGCGTCGCCCCCGCGGACCGGGTCGGCGAGGAGGAGATGACGCGGCTGGCGGCCGAGCTGGCCGCGCAGATCAGCCCGCGACGCGCGGCAGCCGGCCGCTAGGATCGCCGTTCCCGCGGAATTCCAGGCCCTCGAACGCGCCGGAGCGCCGCCAGTCGTCGATGTAGCCGAAGTAAGCGCTGGCGCCGTACGGATAGCCGCGGGGCAGCCACAGGTTTGCGCCTAGCTCCTGTCCTTCATTGTTGTAGTAACCGGGCGTGCAGTCCGGTCCGCCGAGCGTGCCGCCCGGCCCCGTGAGCAGCAACTTCAGCCACGCATCCTCGGCGTCCTTGGTTACCTCGACCGCGGCGAACCCGTTGTCCAGCGTGTGCCTGACGACCGTGACGATCGTCGCGGCCGAGTCGACGATGTTGTGCGGCACGTTGGAGATCAGGTTCGCGCCCTGGAACGGGTGCACGAAGAAGACGTTCGGGAAGCCGCGGGAGTGGATGCCGTGCAGGGTGCGCATCCCGTCCGCCCAGTAGCCGGACAGCGTGCGGCCGTCTCGCCCGGTCAGGTCATAACCCGAGCGCTCCGTGTACGGCGTGCCGACCTCGAAGCCGGAGGCGTAGATGAGGCAGTCCAGTTCGTATTCCTGGCCGGCCACCACCACACCGGTCTCGGTGATCCTTTCCACGCCCTTGCCGTCGGTGTCGACGAGGCGGGTGCTGGGGTTGTTGAAGGCCTCCAGATATTCATCGTGGAAGCACGGCCGCTTGCACAGCTGCCGGTACCAGGCCTTGAGCTTCTGCGCGGTGTCGGGGTCCTTGACGATCTCGTCGGTCCGCGCCCGGATCTCCGCCATCTTCTCGAAGTCGGACTCCTCGAGCACGGCCAGCATCCCGGCCGGATTCAGGTCCTCGGGCGGCAGCGTGCGAATCTTGCCCCACATCCGCCGGGCGATCTCGGTCCAGCCGTCCTGCACCAGGTCTTCCGCGGCAGGCTGGCCGGTCTGGTTGTGCGTGAAGTTCTCCAGCCAGCGCTGCTGCCAGCCGGGCGTGGCGACCTGGGTGAACCAGTCGGGGTCGATGGGGTGGTTGTTGCGCACGTCGACCGACGACGGCGTGCGCTGGAAGACATACAGCTCGCGGCTGGCGCGCGCGAGGTGGGGCACGCACTGCACCGCCGTCGCGCCGGTTCCGATGATGCCGACCCGCTTGTCGCCCAGCTTGTCCATCGCGGCACCGGCGGCGTCACCGCCGGTGTAGTCGTAGTCCCACCGGCTCGTGTGGAAGGAGTGCCCGCGGAACGACTCGATGCCGGGGATTCCTGGCAGCTTGGGCACGTGCAGCAAGCCGGCCCCCAGCACCACGAACTGCGCGGTCAGCCGGTCGCCGCGGTCAGTCTCGACGATCCACCGGGAGCCCCGCTCGTCGAAGCGCAGGTGCGTCACTTCGGTGTGGAACAGGGCGTCGTCGTACAGGCCGAACTGCTCGCCGATGCGCCGGCACTGCGCCAGGATCTCGGGTCCGTGCACGTACTTCTCGGTCGGCATGTGCCCGGTCTCTTCCAGCAGCGGCAAGTACACCATGGCGGCGGTGTCACACTGGGCGCCCGGGTAGCGGTTCCAGTACCAGGTGCCGCCGAAGTCGCCGCCCTTGTCGATGATCCGGACGTCGACGCCAGCCTCCCGCAGCCGCGCGCCGACGACCAGGCCGGCGAAACCGCCGCCGACGCAGATGACGGTGCGGTGGTCGGTCAGCGGCGGCCGGTCCGTCCGGGGCAGGTAGGGGTCGTCGGCATAGTGCCCGAACTGGCCGGTGAGCCGGAGGTACTGGCTGTTGCCGTCAGGGCGGAGTCGCTTGTCGCGCTCGGCCAGGTACTTGCGCCGCAGCGCCTCCTTGTCGAGCTGGCCGGCCCGGCCCGGGCTCTCCGTCGTCGTCATCGCGCCTCCGCCGCCGCTTCGCCACCCGCCGGTGTCATCCTGTCACTCATGAGTGACAGGCGCAACGGCCCGGTGCTAGCATCGGCCGCGTGGTCCAGGGCAGTGTCGCGCCATCGCTCGGCACGCCGGTCCCCGGCGCGCCGTCGCTCGCCGACGAGCAGCGGGAAGTGGCAACGGCGCGGATCATGCGCGCCGCCGGCTCGGTTCTCGCGGCCCGCGGGCTGGCCGCCACGGTCGACGAGGTAGCCGAGGCGGCGGGCGTCAGCCGGCGCACCATCTTCCGGCACTTCGCCACCAGGGATGCGCTGTTCGTCGCCGTCATCAGGGCGGGCATCCGGCGCTACGCTGAGCAGCTCCCGGTGCCGTCCCCGGGCGACGACCTGCGCGGCTGGCTGGCCGACGCGCTCGCGGTTACCCACCGGCTCAACGCGCGCAACGGCCGGGTCTACTGGGACCTCGTCGGCCTGCAGGTGGCAGACCTGTCACCAGACCTCGCGCTGGTCGCGGCGGAGTGCCGGGACAGCCGGAACCGGTTCGCGGCGAGCGTTACCGAGCTGCTCTGGCGGGCGCGCGCCGGATCGGGCGAGGCGCCGCGGTGGCTCGTCGACGCCGTTGCGGTGCAGCTGTCCGGGTTCACCACGCAGTCGCTCGCGGGCGACCTCGGCCGCTCGCCCGAGGAGGTCGCGCGCGTGTCGGCTCAGGTGATCAACGCCGCTCTCCATGCGGCCCTAGCGGGCGGCTGACCCGTCGGCCGGGTGGCCGGCGCCGTTTGGTCGACGGCGCGGCGGGGCATCTGCCTTCACCGAAGGCAGCAGCTCAGCGGGGGAGGGGTTCACGGTGCCACCAAGAAAGTCCGGTACAGCGACGCGGCCATCGACCAGATCCACCAGATCCAGCAGATCCGCGCCGCGGTCCACGGCCGCGTCGAGGACAACGTCCCGGTCGACGTCGAAGACCACGCCGCGGACCCCGGCAAGGCCGGCGGCGCGCAGCGGCGATGGCGCCGGAGACGGCCGCTCGCGGCGGGTGCTGAGCAGCCAGCCCTGGCTGCACCAGCAGGGTGCCGAGGTGCAGCTGTTCGGCACCGTGCGGCAGTTTCCTGTTGGACTGTCCATGCAGGCGCGGATGTATTCGTGCGAGCGACTCAACCGGGTCCTCGCCGACACCCAGATCCTGTACGCCCTCT
>JASHPF010000276.1 GCA_030038295.1 Streptosporangiaceae bacterium | reverse complement strand
CTCGCTGCCGAGGAAGTACTTGCCATAAGGCGTGCCGGCGAGCTTCTCGCCCATCAACCGGGACAGGAGCAGCAGCGAACTGCGTGGCCGGTGGTTCACCACGATGTGCTGGGTCGCCCCAGCAGCGTTGCGGGTAACCACGCCAACCACGCCGAGAGGCTCGCCGCCGACCTGAGTCGTGTAGTCCTCCAGAAAGTCGTTGTCGCCGTAGGGCCCCGCGTAGTTGATCTCCTGGTACTCATACAGCGATTTGACCGCGAGCACGATGGAACGAACGGCGTCCGCGCCCTGGGCGGCGCCCTGCATCGCGGAGGCCTCGAGAGTGACGTCGTCGGCCAGGTTGTCCAGCCACACCGGGTAGTAGTCGGTGCGCCGGCGAGCCGGATCGCCGCTCCCCACATAGGTAGGTTCCGCTGTCATCCCGTCCCTCCCCCGGACTTCGGCAACGAGCAGGATTGAGGTCTGGTACCCGCTCCGGCCCCGCTACACGCGCGCCGCCATCGCTGCAGGTCAGGAGCACGACCCCGCAGGGGTCCAGATCGTGCCCTGGACCGTAGGCTTACGCCGGGTAGCCCGTGATCGGCGGTAAGGGAGGCATGTGATGGATCTTCAGGAAGTGCTGACGAAGGTGGCCGAGCTCAGCCACGAGGAGCTGCACATCGTCCGCAAACGTGCCGAGCAGAAGACACCCGCTCGCGAGCACGGCCAGGACTTTGCCGAGATGCGCCATGCCGCCGATCGGCTCGATCACTATGCCTACCTGCTGCGCAATTTGCATGACAACGAGTTCGGCGCGCACTGGCGCCACGAGAGCCAGTCCGACACCGCACCCTGACGCCAACCCGGCTGGCCACTGGCCACTGTCGCGGACCGACCTGCCCGGCGGTTAGTCTCCGGGCGTGGCCGGTGAGCAGACCTGGGACGTCGTTGTCGTCGGATTCGGCATAGCGGGCGGCTGCGCGGCCGTCGAGGCCGCGGCGGCGGGCGCCTCGGTGCTGGTGCTGGAGCGGGCGGCGGTTCCCGGTGGCACCACCGCCATGGCGGGCGGCCACTTCTATCTGGGCGGCGGAACCGTGGTGCAGCGCGCCACCGGTCATCAGGACACCCCCGACGACATGTACGCCTACCTGATGGCGGTGACCCCTGAGCCCGAGGCGGACAAGATCCGCGCCTACGCCGACGGCAGCGCGGCACACTGCGACTGGCTCGAGGGACTCGGTTTTGAGTTTGAGCGCAGCTATTACCCGCACAAGGCAGTAATCCAGCCGCAGACCCAGGGCCTCATGTACACCGGCAACGAGAAGGTCTGGCCTTTCCGTGACCTCGCCCGGCCCGCGCCTCGCGGCCACAAGGTGCCCGTCCCTGGCGAGACCGGCGGCGCCAGTCTGGTCATCGACCTGCTGGCGCGCCGCGCCGACGACCTGGGCGTGGAGGTCTGGTATGAGACCCGCGCGACCGACCTCGTCAGCGACTCCGGCCGGGTCCGCGGGGTGCGCTGGCGATCTTTCGGGGGGAACGGAGTCGTGCTGGCTGGCAGCACGATCCTGGCGACCGGCGGTTTCGTCATGAACGCCCAGATGGTCGCCGAGCACGTACCGCAGCTCGCGGAGAAGCCCTTCATCCTCGGCACCCCTTACGACGACGGAACGGGCATCAGGCTGGGCATGTCCGCTGGCGGCCAGACGCTGCACATGGACCAGGCGTTCATCACCGCGCCGTTCTACCCGCCCGCGACACTGCTCACCGGCATCGTGGTGAACAGGGACGGCAAGCGCTTCGTCGCCGAGGACAGCTACCACTCCAGGACTTCGGCCTTCGTCCTCGATCAGCCAGGCAGCTCAGCGTTCCTGATCGTCGACAGCGTGCACATTGCACTCCCGGAGATCCCGCTGGTGCCGTTCATCGACGGGTGGGAGACCGTCGCGGAGATGGAACGAGCGCTCGGCATCCCGTCGGGAAACCTTGCTGCGACGCTCGCTGCCTACAACGCCGCTGCCGCGCGAGGTGAGGACCCGGATTTCCACAAGCACCCGGACTGGCTCGAGCCGCAGGGCACCGGTCCCTGGGGCGCGTTCGACCTGACGCTCGGCAAGGCCACCTACGCCGGCTTCACGCTGGGCGGGCTGCGGTGCACCGTCGACGGTCAGGTGCAGCGGGCCGACGGGTCGGTCGTGGCCGGCCTGTACGCCGCGGGTGCCTGCGCGTCGAACATCGCTCAGGACAGCAAGGGTTACAGCAGCGGCACTCAGCTCGGCGAGGGGTCCTTCTTCGGCCGGCGCGCCGGCCGGCACGCGGCCGGTCAGGCTCAGTACCGCAGATCGGCCACCACCCCGTGGTGATCCGATATCGGGACCTGCGGCCGCGGCCATGCGGAGAAGGTGGAGTCGAAGTGCCGGTCAGGGTACCGGCCGACGGCCGCGAGCGGATTGCGGTTGCGCCAGGCTCAGTGCGGCCGTAAGTAGCACAGTCTGGTCGCTGTGCGGTCACAGCGCGAAAGTCCTTGAAACTTCAGGAAGCTGCTTGCAAAGTGCAAGATGCGTTACAACAATCGGTAGTTGCGGAATTGCACGGCGTACGTACCGCACGCCGCGCGAGCGGGTCCGCGGCCACGTGTGTCGACAAGGCGTGTCGAGACCACGGGGTGCCGAGGCAGTGCACTAGCCGGGGCAGTGCACTCGCCTTGGCTTCGGGCCCGCCTGGGCGGCGGGTGGCGAATCCTGGATCGGCGCCCAGCCAGCGCTGCTACCAGGCGACAACGTGGAACTAGCGGTTGGGGGATATGTGGCTGGACGGCGGCTACTCATCTATAGCCCACTTGGCGAGTCTCGATCGTTCTATCGTCCCCGGCATGCCGCGCCGCCACTGCTATTGCGGTTCGCGCGCCGGGTCGGGCTGGCGATGTTATGGGTGGACCAGTTCCTCGGCCTCTACCCGCCGCGCCACCGGCTGCAGCCCCCGGTTGTCCAGCCGCAATGGCCAAGGCTCGGGACGGCGTAACCTCGCCCCTGCCCGCAGGCTGACCTCGTACTACCCGGTCCTCGCCGCGGCCCAGGGCACGGTTGCCATCCGGCCCGGCTAGCCCGGCGAGCCGCCCACCACCGCCGGATCCAGCCGCTGCGCGCGATACGAGCTGATTACGCGCTGCACGCCGAGGCTCACCACCAGGTACAGCAGGACGGTCGCGCTGCCGATGTCGCCAATGTCCCTGTGCTGGCCGACCAGGTAGTCGTAGCCGAGGTGCGCAGCAAACGCCACCACCCAGAGCGCCGCGGTGAGCACGTTGCCCTGCACCCACGTCTGGCCGTCCTGCAGCCAGATCCGGCCGGTGAACGCCCGCACCGCGCCGAACGCCGCGGCGAGCACCAGGCTGCCGGCAAGCGCCACGACCGCCGCCGATCCGGCGTGCTGGTGCTGCAGGTATTCAGCGGTCTCGATCACTCCGATGATGAGCAGGATCAGCAGCAGCCGCTGGTTCCCGCGCAGGGGGCGCGCGCGTAGCTGCCGGTAGACGAGCAGGCCGAGCACGGCAATCCCCACGACCAGTTCGAATGTGGTCTGGCTGGACACTGGATCCCCTGTCTGCTGCTCCGACGGGCCCGCTGGCCGGCCGACGTCAGCGGAGCAGCTCTCGACCTCAAGGTTAGGTCCGCCGGTGCTCCGGTCCGGGGTGCCGAGCGTCCCGATCTGGCCGTTACAGATGTCATCGCCGCCATTTTTCCTAGATCACCAGATGGCAACAGCCCGGTTACGACGTGATCACGAGGTCGCGGTAGGTTGGCGCGTTGGGGGGACACATCAGACTGGAGGTGTTGCATGGGCCTGCCGGTACGCCAGCGGACGGCGCTGGACCATATCGAGCGCGGCCTGCAAGGGTCAGACCCTAGGCTTGTGGCTCTTTATGCCATTTTTGGCAGGCTGACGAATGGCGAGGAGATGCCGCGATTCGAGCAATTGCGGCACGGCGTGCAGACGAGGTTCGCCCGGCTGCGGCGGGTCGTGACCGCCGTTGCCATCCGGCTACGGCTGGTCGTGGGCGCCATCACCTCCCGGCGGCGCCGCAGGCTCTGGCCGCGTCAGCGGATCCTGCTGTTCTACCCGCTGGCGATCGCGCTGGCGGTTGGCTCGATCGTGCTGGCCGTGCGGTCCGGGCCGAGCCGGAGCTGCCTGCCGACGCGGGCGGTCGCGGCTGCCAAGAACGGCGCCCGGTCGAACCTGTGCCGACCGCCTGGCTACGTGAGCCCGCTGACCTACGGCCGCTAGCGCACCACCGGCTCTAGAGCACCACGGCCGCCAGCTGCGGTCGCAGGCAAGGCGGAGCGAGGGCGGACGCGGCCTGCGGGCCGACCCGCGCGCACGTGGCCAGCAGCACGACCTTGCCGCCCTGGCTGGCGCTGCCGCCGAGGCCCGACAGGTCAACGAAGAAATGCGGCCAGGGCAGCCCGGCCGAGGTCCACAACACCCGGCGAGAGTCGAGGCTGTACCCCCAGGCGTCGCCGAGCGCGTCCTGGTCAAGGCCGAGCGCCACGCCATCGGATACCCAGTACAGGCTGCCCGCGACGGACAGCGCGGCGCGGCCGAGCAAGTGACCCGAGGCGACGTCCACGCCGTCGAGCGCCGCGCCGCTAGCGAGATACGCGATGCCTGCCACGGGATCGGCAAGCTCGAGCACCGCCCCGGGCTGATGCCACAGCGGCCGCAGCACGCCGCCGGTGCCGCCGCCGTAAGCAACCACCTCGCCGGGAACCGAGAACAGCATGGCCCCATCGACCACCGCGCTCAGTGCGCCAGGGAACATCCCGTGCGCCGCCCTGAGCACCGTCTCGGCCCCGGTGCTGAGGCTGATCCGGCGCACCTCCAGCACGCCGGCCGAGCCGTCCTGCTGGGCGACGTAGACGTACTGGCCCGATACCCGCCAGGTCTGGCCCGGCGGCCCGACCGGCCGGCTCCAGAGCACGCGGCCAGTCGAATTCGCGTACGCCGTCACGGCGGTACGGCCGACCACGACGGTGTCACCGCCGCTCGCCGCGATGGCGCCGCCGTAGGCGGCCGCGGGATAGATCCTGACCGGCTGGCCCGTGCTGGCGGACAGGATCACCTCGTCCCGCTCCGGCGTCTCGCCGGCCGGCGGCTGGACTCCGACGGCGACCTCGCCCGCGAAGGCGCGGACCCCCACGATCGTCGACCCGGCCGGGATGCCGGTGATCGTGGTCTGCCAGGCCCGGCCTCCGGCGCTGAGCTGGAACGCCGTCACCCGCAGGCCTTCCGCGAACACCGCGAGGCCGCCGCCGACGGCTGCATAGCCGGGCCCCGCACTGGGCACCGTGCCGGTAACCCCCGCCTCGGCGAGCCACGTGCCGGGCAGGGCCGCCGTCCACAGGATGGAGCCAGCCGCCCGACAGCGGGGGCCGGCGCAGTGCTGGGTCTGTTCGCTGCTGGCGCGGCCGGGGATGATCGCGGCGCCGATCAGGACCACGGCGAGCACGGCTCGCCGTGCCCATGCCCATGCCCCGCGCCCGATCCGCACGACCGTGACCGACCTTTCCCGCCGCCGGAGGGCCCAGAGGACCAGCCCCGAGTCACCCCGTTCCCCCCTGCTGACCAGTCTGAGCAGCCGGCGGCCTTTCCGCGGGACCCCTTCGCCCCGGCATCGCGCAGTTTAGCCCCGGCATGCCAGCGGCCCGCACGGTCGTGGTCGCGGACGGCCGCGGCGGCGGGCGACCCGGCAGCGGTTTCCGTTAGCGTGGGCTTGGCCGACGCTGGCCGTTCCGATTGGGAGGAAGCAATGACCGATCGTGCTCCGCTGCCACACGACTTCCTGCCGCAGGTGCCGTCGTTCACGGTCGAGAGCGACGACGTAGCCGAGGGCGAGCAGATGTCCGACGACCACGTGTACAACGGCTTCGGCATGAGCGGGGAGAACGTCTCCCCCGAACTGCACTGGCACGGGTTCCCGCCGGAGACCAGGGGATTCGCCGTCACGTGTTACGACCCGGACGCGCCGACGGGGTCCGGGTTCTGGCACTGGCTGGTGGTCGACATCCCGGCGTCGGTGACCGAGCTGCCGCGGGGCGCAGGTAGCGCGGACGGGTCGAAGCTGCCGCCAGGAGCGTTCTCGGTGCGCAACGACTACGGGACGAAGGACTTCGGCGGGGCCGCCCCGCCGCCCGGGGCGCCGCATCGCTACGTGTTCACGGTGCACGCGCTCAATACCGACCACCTGGGCGTCGACTCCGACGTCTCCCCCGCGATCGTGGGCTTCAACCTGACGTTCGCGACGATCGCCCGCGCCTCGATCGTCCCGGTCTTCGGGCACTCCGGCTGACCGGCGCGGATTCTCGTGATCGCGGCGACCTGGCGTCTGCTGGGGACACCGAGTCGCCGCGATCATGCAGCGCCATGGGCTCGCTGTTCGACTCGGCCGCCGACCAGTACGACGCCGCCCGGCCGTCGTACCCGCCGTCGGTGTTCGACGAGCTGGAGCGCCGGACCGGGCCACTCCCGGGCCGGCTCGTGCTGGACTTCGGCGCCGGCACCGGCATCGCCAGCCGCCAGCTCGTCGCCCGCGGTGCCACGGTGGTCGCGCTGGACATTGGCGAGCAGATGTTGCGCCGGGCCAGGGTTCGCGGCCCACAGGTCCCGTGCGTCGTCGCTGACGGCCATCGCATGCCGGTCCGGGACGCCGCGGTCGAGCTGCTGACGTTCGCGCAGGCCTGGCACTGGTTCGACGGCCCGCGTGCCACCGCCGAGGTCGCGAGGGTGCTGAAGCCCGGCGGCTACTGGGCGGCCTGGTGGAATCGGGCCAGTGCGGCGGGTGAGCGCTGGTTCGACCAGTACGAGGCGCTGCTCGAGCGCGAGTGTCCCGGCTACACCTGGCGCCGCCACCTCGACACCGAGCTGGAGCCGGACTGGAGCGGCGGCCCGGTGCGCGAGCGGGGCCCGGTCGAGCCGGCCGGCACCCTGGTGGTGCCGTGGACGCGGCACGTGTCGGCGACGGACTGGCTCACTGACGAGCGCAGCAAGTCCTACATCATCGCGCTCGAGCCCGTCGTCAGGGAGTCCGTCCTGGCCGAGGTGGCTGCCATCATCGGCGCGCAGTTTCCCGACGGCCGGCTGGCCGTGCGGTACGAGACCACGCTCATCCTGGCCAGGAAGGCGCCTTAGCGGTCCTGGCGGCCCTAGGGGCCCTAGCGGCTGGCGGCCCTGGCGGCCCGCGGTCAGGTGCGGCTCGGCGCGGCGGCGCCGATGGTCGCGAGCCGCTCGCCGCACTGCGCCACGCTGTAACCGGGCAGGCTGGCCAGCTGATCGTGCAGCCATGGCGAGCTGAGCGCCCGGTGCAGCCCCTGAATCTCCCGCGATCCGGCCAGCGCGGTCGGCACGACCAGGTCGAACCGCTCCGCCGCGAGCGGCACGAAGGCCAGGTCATACGCGAGGGCAGCTGGCTCGCTGGCGACCCCGACATCGGCCAGCCCGGCCGCGACGGCGGCCGCCACCTCCAGGTGCCCGGTGGCCTGGGTGTGGTAGCCGGCCAGCTGTTCCGGAGCGATGTCGTATTTCGCCAGCTCGCGGTCGAGCACCCGCCGGGCCTCTGCGCCTGCTTCCCGGTTGACCAGCCGCAGCCCGGCGTTCGCCACGTCGGGCAGCCCGGTGATCGTGCCAGCCAGATCCGGTCGCAGCACCAGGCCCTCGCGCCAGGAAGAGAACCCGATGAGCTCGCCGCCGTCCGGCAGGAACTCCGCGGCCGCCGCGATGTTGTAGTCACCCGACGCCCCGCGCAGGTGCACGCCTGCCACGTGGACCAGGCCGTCGCCGGCCAGCGCGAGGGCCTGTGCGCTGGCGCAGGGCCACCAGAGAAACGACACCGGGGGGTCAAGCAGGCCCAGCGGCGGCTCGAGCAGCGGAAGGGCAGGATCGCACCCAGCCACGACCAGCGTCGGGCGCGGCGGACCCAGCGGGATGACGCTGTCCGGACCCGCGACCCGGCCGCCGGCGGCCGCGAAGCCGACGCGGCGCACCGTCGAGCCGGAGAGCGGCAGCGCGACGAGTGAGTCGCCGACCGGCGCGACCGAGACCCGCGATCCCAGTGCGCCGAGGGCGTCGACCGGACGGACCGACACAACCGGCTCCGGAATGGCGGGACCAAACAGCTCCTCGGCGGTCATGCCGAGCGCCCGGCTCAGCGCAAGCGCGACCCGAAGCGACGGGTCGGACAGCCCCGATTCCACGGCGGACACCGCCTGTCGGGACACGCCGGCCACGCCGGCGAGCTGTTGCTGGGAAAAACCCCTGAGCTGCCGTGCGGTGCGCAGCCGCGGGCCGACACGGCCCGCCGCGTGCGGAGGCTCCGGCGTGGCATGCGGTTCCCCGCCGCCAGCCTGCGGCTGGCCTTGCGGTTCCCGGCCGGCCGAGTCCGCCCGCCTGCGGCCAGGCCGCTCGGCCGGTCCGCCATTCACCCGCTCCCCCGGCCCCCCGTTCATCGTCCGTC